>DATKNX010000001.1:0-3700 GCA_035541085.1 Gemmatimonadales bacterium
ACGGCCGACTTCTCCGGTCCCTGCAGGCTGCCGTGGATCGCCAGGAGCGCGACGATGGGCCACATGGAGCTGTCCTCGGTCGTGTCTGCTGAATTTTCAGCATCGTGCTGAATATTCAGCACTGTCGGTCCGCTGTCAAGCGCCGGGGGCGCGGGAGCCGGCGGGCGTCCTGCGGCGGCCCGCGCGGCGACTTCGACTACATCAGTAGGACACCGTACGGAGGGAAAGGGTTGGATGGTTTCAGGCCGGGGGGAGACGGCGGACTTCGGCGCCGGGCCCGGGCGGCGCCCGGCCGGGACGCGGCCCCGTTACGGTGACACCGATCGCTCGGGGTGACGCGAGCGACTTTTTGCCTCATACAGCATGCGGTCGGCCGTGTTGAGCAGCGCCTCGGCCGTGTTGCCGTCCCGGGGAAAGCTGGCGATGCCGCTGCTCACGCTCACCGGCGGCTGCCGGGTGTCGGCGGCGAGCATCTCGGTCACGCGCCGCGCCACCTGCTGGGCGGCGCTCTCGTCCGACTCCGGCAGCACCAGGGCGAACTCGTCGCCGCCGTAGCGGGCCGCGGTGTCGATGGAGCGGCAGGCCTTGCGCAGCACGTCGGCCACGCGCCACAGGGCGCGGCTCCCCACCAGGTGCCCGAACCGGTCGTTGATCTGCTTCAGGTGGTCCATGTCGAGGAACAGGACCGCGAACGGCCGCTCGGTGCGGAGCGACCGCTGGACCTCGCCCTCGAGCACGTCCACGAGGTGGCCGTAGTTGGAGAGCCCCGTCAGCGGGTCGCTCACCGCCAGCAGGCGGAGCTGGTCCTCGACCCGGCGCCGCTCGAGCACCACGGCGGCGAGCATCAGCGCCGTCACGGACGAGATGCAGGTGAACACCTGGAGGAAGAGCAGCGCCTCGCCGCGGCTGAACCCCGCGAAGGGTCCGGTGCCCTGCAGCGTCCCGATCACGGCGATGACGTAGACGACGGCCACGGCCATCGCGACGCCGCGCCGGTCGAAGCGGAACGCCGCCCAGATGAAGACCGGCATCGGCAGGAACGAGAGCGGCGCGTCGAGCGCGCTGGTGGGGAGCAGCTTGCCGAACACGATCTCGGCCACGACCACGCAGATCACCGTGAGCGCGCCCGCCTCGGCCACGCGGCGCAGGTCCCAGCGCACGCCGTAGTTCGAGGTCCACAGCAGGATCAGGGGCGCCACGACGAAGTCGCCGCCCGCGTCGCCGAGCCACCACGTCGCCCAGGCGCCGCCGGCGTCGGTCCACTTCACGGCGCCGGCGATGGTGAGGCTCGCGACGCCGAAGGTGGCCCCGATCACGGTGCTGCCGAGGGCGGCGAGGACGGTGTAGCGCAGCACGTCGCGCGGGTGGTCGAACGCGGCCCGCCCGTTGGCGTAGCGCTGCACCAGGTACGCGCCGATCAGCCCCTCCCACGTGTTGCCCGTCGCGATGAACAGGGAGGGGATGAAGCCGCCGGCGGAGGTGAGGCTGACGAAGAAGGCGCCGACGTAGATGGCCGGCCAGACGCGGTTGCCGAGGATGAGGAAGGCCGCCAGGGCGATGCCGGCGGGCGGCCAGACCGACGTGGCGGCGCCGTGCACGAAGCCGACGCGCACGCCGAGCTCGCCGCCCAGGAAGTAGAGGGCGGCGACGGCCACCAGTGTGGCGGCCTGGCGCGCACGGGGGCTCAGGACGATCACGGCTTCTGCCAGCAAGAAACGCGCGGGCTCGGGGCCGCGCAAGCCTTGCGGCGCGGGCGTCGACGTGGTCTTATGGCGGCATGAAACGACGCGCCTTTCTCGAGGCCGGAGCCGCCGGTTTGGGCGCTCTGGCGCTGCCCGCCCTGCCCCGTCCCGGAGGCCTCTGGGCCACGCCGGTGCTCCCGCCCGCCGGGCCGCCCGCGCCCTCGCCCGCCGACGACGCGCGGATGGCCTGGTGGCGCGAGGCCCGGTTCGGGCTGTTCATCCACTGGGGCCTGTACTCGATCCTCGCCGGCGAGTGGAGGGGCCGCACCGACTACGCGGAGTGGATCCGCAACTCGGCGCACATCCCGCTCGCCGAGTACGACAAGCTCGTGGCGCGGTTCAACCCGGTGAAGTTCGACCCCGACGCCTGGGTGGGGATGGCGAAGGACGCCGGGATGCAGTACGTGACCATCACGAGCAAGCACCACGACGGCTTCTGCCTGTTCGACAACACGCTCACGAGCTTCTGCATCCGCAACACGCCCTACAGGCACGACGTGATGAGGCTGATGGCCGACGCCTGCGCGCGCGCGGGGCTCCGGCAGTGCTGGTACCACTCCATCATGGACTGGCACCATCCCGACTACCTGCCGCGCCGCGACTGGGAGGCCGCCACGCGGCCGGTGGACGGCGCACGGTACGCGCGCTTCGTGCGCTACCTCCACGGCTCGGTGGAGCAGCTGCTCCGGAACTACGGCGAGATCGGCGTGATGTGGTTCGACGGGCAGTGGGAGGAGTCCTGGACGCACGAGATGGGCCGCGCGCTCTACCAGGCGTGCCGCACGCTCCAGCCGAGCGTGATCGTGAACAACCGGTGCGAGGGGTGGTCGCAGACGCCCATCACCGATCCGCTGGGCGACTTTCGCACGCCCGAGCAGGAGGTGCCGGCCACCGGCTGGCCGGGCGTGGACTGGGAGTCGTGCATCACGATGAACGACCACTGGGGCTACAACGCGCACGACGCGAACTTCAAGTCGGTCGCGCAGCTCATCGGCCTGCTGGTCGAGACGTCGAGCAAGGGCGGCAACCTGCTGCTCAACGTCGGCCCGAAGGCGGACGGCACGTTCCCCGACGAGAGCGTCGAGCGCCTCGCGGCGATCGGCCGCTGGATGCGGGTGAACGGCGAGGCGATCCACGGCACGACGGCGTCGCTGTTCGCGAAGGCGCCGTTCCGCTCGACGACGAAGGGCAACCGCCTTTACCTCTTCATCACGGACTGGCCGGAGGCGGGCCCGCTGGCGCTGCCCGGCCTCAAGACGCCCGTGCGGCAGGCGTACGCGCTCGCCGACCAGTCGAAGGCGGCGATCCTGATCAACGCCGGCGGCGAGGGTGCGTCGCAGGCGCTGATCCTGCCGCGGAATGCGCCGGATCCGGTGTGCTCGGTGGTGGTGCTGGAGTTCGACTCGGCGCCAGTTGTCGGGTGATACGGGGAGGTGATGACGTGATGCAGGTGATGAGGTGATGAGGGGCGGTCTGCAGACCGCGGACGGCAGACTGCAGACTGGAGTCCGCAGTCCGCCCTCATCACTTCATCACCCCATCACGTCATCACCTCATCACCTCCCCGTGCTTGTCAGAGCCTGAATCCCACCCCGGCATTGAGCACCACCGGGATCAGCATCGGCGTAGTGAAGATGGCGTCGGCGCGCACGCCCACGGGAATGTCGACGGTCGGCGCGACCGGGATGTGGTAGAGCAGCGCGCCCACCACGCCCGGCTTCGTGCCGGCGCTGAAGAAATGCAGCGCGCCGCCCACGTCGAGCGTGACCGACGTGCCCAGCGGCATCCGCACCAGCGCGGCCGCGTGCGCGGCCTGCGCGGTGTAGGTGTAGTTCCAGCTGTAGCCGCTCGGCGTGGACCACCAGAAGTGGTAGTGGTACCCCGCCTCGACGCCCACGCTCAAGGTGGCGCCGACCGGGAAGAACACCCGGCCCGCCCCCCAGTAGGCCAGCTTGCTG
>DATKNX010000002.1:0-7507 GCA_035541085.1 Gemmatimonadales bacterium
AGCGTCAAGACCGTGGAGACCTTCCGCTCCCGCGTTTCGAAGAAGCTCCACCTCCGCGGCCGCGCGGCGCTGGTGCGCTACGCCCTGCGCACGGGCCTCGTGACCATCGAGAACCTGTCGCAGGACTTCGGCGCCGCCGAAGGCGAGCGCTAGACACGCCATTCACTTGACGGCCGCTTGACGGTCCCGCATTTCCGTCGGAGCACACTCTCCCGGAGGTGCGTCGTGAAGCGACTCGTCCCCCTCGCCGCGCTCGCCCTGCTCGCCGTCGCGTGTCAGGACGACCGGCTCGCCGGTCCCACCAGCACCGCCACCCCGACACCCGACGCCGTGCTCGCCTCGCGCGGCGACGACGGCTACCGCCTGCCGCCGGGCGGGCCCGGCCTGCGCGTGATGACCTACAACATCTACCTCGGCACCGACCTCGGTCCGATCATGGCGGCGACCACCGAGGCCGAGTTCCTCGGCGCGGCGTTCCTGGCCTACGCCGAGCTGCAGCAGTCGAACTTCCCGGCGCGCGCCGGGAGGATCGCGAAGCAGATCGAGGAGGTGCAGCCGGACGTGGTCGGCCTGCAGGAGGTCGCGGTGTGGAGCGTGTCGGCGCCGTACGATCCGACGCAGCCGCCGCTGGTGCCCTTCGCCGTCCAGTACGACTTCCTCCAGATCCTGCTCGACTCGCTGAAGGCGCACCACCTGCACTACGCGTCGCCGAGCTCGGTGTGGACGAGCGACGTCGCCGCGCCGGTGCCGACCGCGTTCGACGACCAGGGCGACCCGACGGCCTTCGCGCTCGTCCGCTTCCAGGACCGCGACGCCATCCTCGTGCGGAACGGCGTGCGCGCGACCGATCCGCGGCACGGCGTGTACACCGCCTACATCCCGCTCGACATGCTGGGGACCCAGACCGGCCTGTATCGCGGCTGGTGCTCGATCCTCGCCACGGTGGACGGGAAGAGCTTCCGCTTCGTGGACAGCCACCTCGAGGCGGAGAACGCGGACATCAACTACCTGCAGGCGCAGGAGCTGGCGGGCCTGCTGCAGAACGTGCGGGACCCGGTGATCTGGGTCGGTGACTTCAACTCCGACGCCAACTCGGGCGCGCCGTCGTACCAGGTCGCGCTGGCCGCCGGCTTCACCGACCTCTGGGCGATCGCGCATCCCGGGGACCCGGGCCTCACGAACGGTCCGAACGACGGCGTGGGCTACCTCGACGCGAGCGGCGTGCTGGTGCCGTGGCCGAGGCTCGTCTTCAACCAGCGGATCGACCTCGTGCTGCTCAGGGACGGCGGCCGGAAGCCGCATCCCGTGTACGCCGGGATCTTCGGCAACCAGCGCGACGATCGCACGCGCTCCGGCCTGTGGCCCTCGGACCACGCGGCGGTCGGCATGGTGTTCGACCTGCCGAACCAGTTCGCCCGCTGGCGCTGACGGCCGCACGCGTCCGCCGACGGACGCGGAAGGGGGAGCCGGGTTGGCCGACCGGCTCCCCCTTCCCTATGTTAGGCCGCGTCCTTCCGACGGGGCGCGGCGTGGACGACTTCATCCGTGGCCTTCCCAAGGCCGAGCTGCACCTCCACATCGAGGGCACGCTCGAGCCCGAGCTGATGTTCGCCATCGCCAAGCGCAACCGCGTGCCGCTGCGCTTCGCCTCCGTCGAGGAGGTGCGCCGGGCGTACCGGTTCGGCAACCTGCAGGACTTCCTCGACATCTACTACGAGGGCGCGAAGGTGCTCCTCGCGGAGCGCGACTTCCACGACCTCACCCGCGCCTACCTCGAGCGCGCGGCGGCGGACGGCGTGCGCCACGCCGAGATCTTCTTCGACCCGCAGACCCACACCGACCGCGGCGTCGCGTTCGAGACCGCGATCGCCGGCATCCACGCCGCGCTGGCCGACGCGGAGTCGAGCCTCAAGATGAGCTCGGCGCTGATCCTCTGCTTCCTGCGGCACCTGAGCGCCGAGGCGGCCGACGCCACGCTCACGGCGGCCTTGCCCTTCCGGGACTGGATCGCCGCCGTGGGGCTCGACTCGTCGGAGGCCGGGCACCCGCCGGCGAAGTTCCGCGCCGTCTTCGACCGCGCGCGGGCGGAGGGCCTGCCGGCGGTCGCCCACGCGGGAGAGGAAGGACCGCCCGAGTACATCCGCGAGGCGCTCGACGTGCTGAAGGCGCGGCGCATCGACCACGGCGTGCGCTGTCTGGAGGACCCGGCTCTGGTGGAGCGGCTCGCCGCCGAGCGCGTGCCGCTCACCGTGTGCCCGCTCTCCAACGTCAAGCTGCGGGTGTTCGACACGATGGCGGACCACTGCCTGAAGAAACTGCTGCGGGCGGGGCTCGTGGTGACGGTGAACTCGGACGACCCCGCCTATTTCGGCGGCTACGTGGCGGAGAACTACGAGGCGGTGCGGGACGCGCTGGGGCTCACGCGCGCCGACCTCGTGCTCCTGGCGCGCAACTCGTTCCAGGCCTCGTTCCTGTCACCGGTGGAGAAGCGCGGCCATCTCGAGGAGATCGACCGCTTCGTCGCCGACCACCCCGGCGACGGCCGGGCCCGCTAGAGGCCGGCCCGGCGCGCCGAGACCTCGGCCAGCGCCGCCCAATCCAGGTCTCCCATCCCGTTCGCGACGGCCGTGAGCAGGTCGTCGCGCAGCAGGCTCGCCGCCGGCATCGGCACGCCGTGCGCGTCCGCCGCGGCCAGCAGGAGCCGCACGTCCTTGAGGCCGAGCCGCAACTTGAAGCCGGCCGGCTCGAAGCGCTGCTCCGCGACGAGGCGGCCGTAGTTCCCGTAGACCGGCGACTGGATGAGGCTGCCGTTCACGATCTCGAGGAACGCGGCGGGCTCGACGCCGGCCTTCCGCAGCAGCGCGAACGCCTCCCCTAGCACCTCGATCACGGAGACGATGAGGAAGTTGCCCGCCAGCTTCAGTACGTTGGCGGCGGGCGGGTCCTCGCCGATCACGAACAGCTCGCGGCCGATGTCCTCCAGCGGCTCGCGGACGCGCGCGACCGCCGCGGCCTGGCCCGCGGCGACCACGACGAGCCGCTGGGACGCCGCGGCGTCGGGACGGCCGAAGACCGGGGCGGCGACGAAGTGCTGCCCCTGCGCGGCGTGAGCCTCGGTGAGGCGCCGGGAGAGGTCGGCGCCGATCGTACTGAGCGAGACGTGCACGCCGTCCAGCGGCAGGCTCTCCAGGATGCCGTTCCGCCCGAAGCACACGTCCTCGGCCGCGGCGTCGTCGGACAGCATCGTCATCGCGACGGGATGGCTTGCGGCGTCGGCCACGGAGCCGGCGACGTGCGCACCCTTCGCCGCGAGCGCCTCGGCTCGGGCGCGCGTCCGGTTGTAGACCGTGACGTCGTGGCCCGCGGCCAGGAGATTCGCGGCGATGGGCGAGCCCATCGCGCCCAGGCCCAGGAAGCCGAGCTTCACGGGCGGCCTTTCCCGGCGGGCGCTCCCGGCGCCGTCGGCGCCCCGGTGGCGACGCCCAGGCCGGTCGAGACGCGCGGGGCGCCGGCGGCCGGCGCGGCGCGCTGGTATTGCGGCGGCCAGGCTCCGGCGCGCCCGAGCTCGAGGGCGGCGTGGAGCGGGAAGTACGGGTCGCGCAGCATCTGGCGCGCGAGCAGCACGGCGTCGGCCTTCCCCGACCGCACGATCTCGTCGGCCTGCGCGGCGGTGGTGATGAGCCCGACCGCGCCGGTCATCACGCCGGCCTCGCGCCGGATCTTCTCGGCGAACGGCACGTGGTAGCCCGGTCCCACCGGGATCTTGGCGCTCGCCACGAGCCCGCCGGACGAGCAATCCACCAGGTCCACGCCGAGTGGCGCGAGCCGGCGGGCCAGCTCGACCGACTGCTCGACGTCCCAGCCACCCTCGACCCAGTCGGTCGCGGAGACGCGCAGGAAGAGCGGGAGTCGCTCCGGCCACTCGCGGCGGACGGCCTCGACCACTTCGCGCGCCAGGCGCGTGCGGTTCTCGAACGAGCCGCCGTAGCGGTCCGTGCGCCGGTTGCTCAGGGGCGAGAGGAACTGGTGCACGAGGTAGCCGTGCGCGGCGTGCACCTCGACGACGCGGAAGCCGGCCGCGAGCGCGCGGCGCGCCGCCGCGGCGAACGCCGCCACCACGCCCTGGATCTCCGCCTCGCTCATCGCCTGCGGCTCGGCGTATCCCTCGAACGCCACGGCGCTCGGCGCGACGGCGGTCCATCCGCCGGCGGCGGGCGGCACGCTGCCGGACGCGGGAGCCCACGGCCGGTACGTGCTCGCCTTGCGCCCCGCGTGCGCGAGCTGGATGCCGACGTGGGCGCCGGCCTCGTGCACGAACCGCGCGATGCGCGCGAGCGGCTCGACGTGCTCGTCCTTCCAGAGCCCGAGATCCTCCGGGCTGATGCGACCGGCCGCGGTGACGGCCGTGGCCTCCGTGAAGACCACGGCGGCGCCGCCGACGGCGCGGCTCCCGAGGTGCACGAGGTGCCAGTCGGTGGCCAAGCCGTCGTCGCAGGAGTACTGGCACATCGGGGAAACGAGGATGCGGTTGCGGAGCGTCAGATCGCGGATCTGCAGTTCGTCGAAGAGCGTCGGCACGTCGTCGTCCTGTTGATGGTGCAGCCGAAAACTAACCGGGCGCGGCACCGGCGCGCGCCGGATGCCGCGGCCGCGAGGGTCCCGTCGTCGCGGCGCGCGGCTGCCAACCCGGAAGCCCAGCCCCGCACCGAGCCCGAGCGCCCGCGCGGGGCAACTCCACCGCCCTCCCGTCAGGCGGCCGCCCTGATGTTGCTTAGCCCTGTCACGCGCCGTACTGTTGCCGGCGGCATTCATGCCGGAGGCGGTTCGGATGCCCGAACTCCTCGAACGGTTGCAGCAGGCACTGGCTGATCGCTATGCCGTCCAGCGGGAGGTCGGCCGGGGCGGCATGGCCACCGTCTACCTCGCCGAGGAGCGCCACCCGCAGCGCCACGTCGCGATCAAGGTCTTCGACCCTGCGCTCGCGACCGTCTTGGGGCCCGAGCGGTTCCTGCGGGAAGTCGATCTCGCCTCGAAGCTCGCGCACCCGCACATCCTGCCCATCTACGCGTCCGCCGAAGCCGACGGGTTGCTCTACTACGCCATGCCGTATGTCGAGGGGGAGACCCTCCGCGACCGGCTCACGCGCGAGGCGCAGCTCCCGCTCGACGACGCCGTGCAGATCACCCGCGAGGTGGCGGACGCGCTCTCCTACGCGCACAGCCACGGCGTGCTCCACCGGGACATCAAGCCCGAGAACATCCTGCTGGAGTCAGGCCACGCGGTGGTGGCGGACTTCGGGATCGCGCGGGCGATCGACCGGGCGGGCGGCACACGGCTGACGGAGACGGGCGTGACGCTGGGGACACCGGCGTACATGAGTCCGGAGCAGGCCGCGGGGAGCAAGGATCTCGATGGGCGCAGCGACCTCTACAGCCTGGGCTGCGTCCTGTACGAAATGCTCGCGGGCCAACCGCCGTTCACGGGGCCGACGGTGGAGAGCGTGGTGCACCAGCACCTGGCGGCAGAGCCCCGGCCGGTCACCGTACTGCGGACGACGGTACCACGGGCCCTGGCCTGGGCGTTGACCAGGGCCCTCGCCAAGGCGCCGGCGGACCGGTTCCGGACAATGGCCGAGTTCGCCGCAGCCCTCTCACCCGGTGGCGAGCGGGCCGAGGTCGCCGCGCCCGTCGTCACGGCTCCGGCCTCGATCGCCGTGCTGCCGTTCGCCAACCTGGGCGGCGATCCCGAGAACGCGTACTTCAGCGACGGCTTGGCCGAGGACATCATCGACGCGCTCACCCAGGTCCCCGGGCTGCGGGTGATGGCGCGGACCTCGGCTTTCGCCTTCCGGGGCAAGGAGCAGGACGTCCGCGAGATCGGGGCTCGGCTCGATGTGGCGCACATCCTGGAGGGGAGCGTCCGGCGGGCGGGGAGCCGGCTGCGGGTGACGGTGCAGCTGGTCAAGGCGAGCGACGGCTATCATCTCTGGAGCCAGCGGTTCGACCGGGAGCTGACCGACGTCTTCGCGGTTCAGGACGAGATCTCGCGGGCGATCGTCGAGAAGCTGCGGGTGCAGCTCGCGGGAGGCCAACCACTCGTCAAGCGGTACACCGACAGCCCGGCGGCGTACGATCTCTGTCTGAAAGCCCGCTATCAACTTCGGAAGATGACACAGGGGGAGCGCGACGCGGGCCGGCGGCACGCGGAGCAGGCCGTCGCGCTCGACCCGGCTTACGCGACCGCCCATGTCGTGCTGGCCGAGTCTCATCTGTGGAACGCCTTCTGGGGATCCGCAAATCCGCGGGACGCGTTCCCCAGGGCCAAGGCGGCGGCGCTCGAGGCGCTCCGGCTCGACGACACGATCGCCGATGCCCACAGCCTGTTGGCGACCGTGTTGGGCAGCGGCGAACTCGACTGGGTCGGGGCCGAGCAGGAGTTCCGCCGGGCTCTGGCGCTGAGTCCCTCCTCGGCGGTCGTCCGCTACGACTACGCGTGGTGCTACGCCATGTGGTTCCTGTATCCGCTGGGGCGGGTAGAGCAAGCGTTGGCCGAGATGCGCCGCGCGCTGGAGCTCGATCCGCTCGATCCGTTCTACAACTCGCTGGTGGGCTACCTCCACCATTCGTTGGGGCAATGCGAGCCGGCGGTCGCCCACTTGCAGCGCGCCGTGGAGCTGGACCCGACGTTCTTCTTCTCCCATTGGATGCTCTCGTCCGTCCACGCGCTGCAGGGACGGCTCGACGAGGCCTTGGCCGCTGCGGAGAGGGCGAACCTACTCTCCGGACGCCACGCCCTGACGCTGGGCGCGCTGGGCGGCAGCTTCGGCGGCGCCGGACGGACCGCCGAGGCACGGCAGGTGCTGGACGAGCTGACGGCGCGGCGGCAGTCGAGCTACGTGCCGTGCGCCGCTCTGGCGTGGGCCAGTTTCGGTTCGGGAGAACCGGAGCAAGGGATCGACTGGATCGCCCGAGGCATCGACGAGCGTGATCCGATCATCGTTACCGCGCTCAAGAGTGGGCCAATCTACGAGCCGCTGCGATCCCAGCCTGCCTATGCAGCCCTTCTTCGGAAGGTGAACGTGGAGCCGGACCCGCTCTCCAGCTCTCTCGCCTCCCCATGACGCCGAAGGGTGCGGTGCCGGCCAAGGCGCTCGTTCCCATCCGCGCTTTGGTCTTCGGTCCACCGTCGTCGCGCCAGGCAGGCTCGAACGGCGACCGCTACCAGCCCCGTCGCTCGGCCTCCGCGAGGCGCTCGGCCGTGCCGACGTCCAGCCACGCGTACTGAGTCGCGTCGAACGGGCGGACGACGCGCCCCTTCCCGGCGCACTCGAGGTAGAGATCGCGGATCGGGAACGTGCCCGTCCGGCCCGCCTGCGCCAGCAGCTCGCGCTCGATGACGTGGATGCCGGCGAAGCCGAGGGCACGGGCGGGACCGGCATCGGCGCGCACGCGGCGCTCCTCCTCCACCTCACCGTCCCTGCCCAGGCGCTGCCAGCCCGCGAGACCGA
>DATKNX010000003.1:0-7074 GCA_035541085.1 Gemmatimonadales bacterium
GGCGGCGGCCTGGCCGCGCATCGCGCTCGCCGTGGTCGCCGCCGCGGTGGTGGCGGCGCCGTACCTCCTCTACCTGCACGCCACGCTCGGGCGCTGGGCCGTGAGCGGGCGCGTGCAGGCGGCGTCGGAGGCGGGCGAGCAGGTCCCGTCGGCGGTGGCCGGCGCACGGAGCGGCGGGCAGGTGCTCGATGCCTTCGTGTGGCAGGGACGCCCGGACGCGTTCCTGCAGGCGCTGTACGCCCTGGATGGCGGCGGGACGCGAATGGCGTCGCAGTACTGGGGCGTGCACCGGGAGGCGGCGCCGGCTCCGGCCGCCGCCGGGAGTCCGGTGCCGAGTGTGGCTCAGACGCCGGCCCACCTCGATATCGTGCAGCCCGTTTCCGCCGCCCGCCGCGGCGTGCTGGCCGTCTGGTGGCAGGGTCTGACCGCCGTCGTACCGTGGTGGCTCTGGGTGATCGCGCTCGCGGGGCTGGCGCTCGCGCCCGGGGGAGGTCCGGTCTGGGCCTTCCCGCTCGCCGTGTGTGCTCTGCTTCCGTCAGTGCTCACCTACGTCGAGCCGCGCAGCCTCCTGCCGCTCGCCCCGCTCGCCGCGGTCTATGGAGCGATCACGGTCCTGTGGATCGGGCGCGGGGTGAAGGCGCGGTGGAAGGGCGCGCCGCCGGTCCTCGTGGGGCTCACGGCGCTGGCGCTCGTCGCCCCCGGGGTCCGCGACCTGGTGCGCGCGTGGCCGCAGACCACCGCGCTCCAGCAGGTCGCCACGGCCCGCCGCGCCGTCGGCGAGTACCTCGGGGAGCACCTGCCTGCCGGCGCGATCGTGATGAGCTGGCACCCCGCGGTCGCCATCTGGGCCGGGCGGCCGTGGCGCGTCCTGCCGTATGCCACGTTCGAGCGCATCACGCGCTACGCGCTCGCCGAGGGTGCGTCGGCCGTCGTGTTCTCGCGCTTCGAGCCCTCGCCGCTGCCCGCGCCGCCGCGCGCGTTCACCGTCGTCCTGCCCGACAGCGCGGGCGCCGCCGGCGGATCGAGCGTGCAGGTCGTGCCCGTGGACGAAACGCCGCTGCTGTTCGTGGGCCGGCTGGCTCCCGCGACCGGGAGGGCGAAGCCGTGAGCGCGCCGCCCCGCTGGCCGTCGCTGGTCGTACCCGCCGCGCTGGTCGTGGCGGCGGCGTGGTCGCTGATCCCGTTCGGCGTCTGGTTCGCCGGGGCGGATCCGCGTTACTACGAGGCCGCGTGGCTGGAGTGGTTCTGGGGCTCGGTGGTCGCGGCGTGCGCCGCCGCGGTCGTGTTGATCCTCACGCGCGGGCGCGCCGCGGCCGTCGCGCTCGAGTGGTGGCGCCGCCTCGTGCTGCGGCCCAGCGCGGCGCGAGTGGTGGGCGTGGCCGCGCTGGCGCTCGCCGCGCTCGCCGTGGCGATGTGCCTCCTCGTCTTCTCGGGCAACCCGCGCAACGTGGACGGCTTCGCCCAGCTCTTCCAGGCCAGGATCTTCCTCACCGGCCGGCTCTGGGCGCCGCCGCCCCCGCCGGGGGAGGCCGCGAACTTCGCCGTCCTGCACGTGATCCTCGGCCCGACGCGCTGGTTCTCGCAGTATCCGCCCGGGCAGTCGCTGGTGCTGGCGGGCGGACTGGCGCTCGGGGCCTGGTGGCTCCTCAATCCGCTGTTCGCGGCGGCGCTGGTCGTGGCCACCTGGCGCACCGCACGCTGGTGCGCGGACGAGTCGGCCGCGCGGCTGGCCGCGCTGCTGCTCTGCGTCTCCCTGTTCGTGGTGGCGGTGGCGGGGAGCGAGATGAGCCTCCTGCCCGCCGCCACGCTGGGGATGGTGGCCGCGGCGGGCGCGACGTCGGCCGGCGCGACGCGGTGGTGGCGGGGAGCGGCCCTGTCCGGCCTGGCGCTCGGGGCGATGGCGGCGATGCGGCCCCTCGACGCGGTCTCGGCGGCCGTGGCGGTGACGGTCATCCTGTGGCTCGCGGCCGCACCGCGCCGGCGCCTCGCCGCGCTCGCCGTCGCCGGCGCGGTGGGTGCCTTGTCTACCGTCCCGCTGCTCTGGTTCAACGGCGCCACCACCGGCTCCTGGCACCAGTTCGGGTACACCTATCTGTGGGGCCCCGGCCACTCCCTCGGTTTCCACCCCGTGCCGTTCGGCATTCCCCTGACGCCGCTGCGCGCGGTGGGTCTGACCGGACTGGATCTGCACCAAGTCAACTTCTACCTGTTCGACGGACCGTTCCCCGCGCTCGTCCTGATCGCGGCGGGGTTCGTCGTCGCCCGCAAGTCGCTCGGCGCGCGCGATGCGGTTCCCGTGATCGGCGCCGCCGCGCTCGTCGGCCTGCTGTTCTTCTACTGGTGGCGCGACTTCTTCTACGGGCCGCGGTTCCTGTTCACCGCCGTGCCCTGGCTCGTGATCCTCGTCGCCCGCGCGGCCGTGCTGCTCCGGCGGTCGGGGCGCGAAGTCGTCCCGGGCGTCACCAGCGGCCTCCTGGCCGTCTGCTTCTTCGGGGCCGTCCTGGCGCTGGCCCTGGTCGCGATCACCCCGGGCCGCGTGGGCGCGTACAAGCGGGCCACCCCCATCTTCGACCTGCATCCCGAGCGCGCCGCGGAGCGGGCCGGCGTGCACGACGCCGTGGTGGTCATCCCCGACGGCTGGGGGTCGCGACTCGTCACGCGCATGTGGGCGCTGGGGGTGAGCGCGGCCCGGTCCACCAGGCTCTACGCGGCGATCGACGCCTGCACGCTGGAGCAGGCCCTCGACGCCGCGGCCGGCGACTCCACGGGGCCGGCGCGCGTGCGCCTCGCGGCGACGCTGGATTCGCTCGCCGCGCGGGACGAGCCGGGACAGCGGGCCGACCTGACCGCGGACCCCAACCTGCGCCTGCCGCCGCGGGGCCCGCTCCCGGAGGCGTGCGCGCGCGAGCTGGCCCGCGACGAGCGCGGGTTCCTCCAGTTCTCGCCGTTCCTCTACCTCGACCGGCCGTCCCTGGACGGCGACGTGGTGTGGGCGCGGGACCTCGGGCCGTGGAACGGCCCGCTGCTGGCGCACTACGCCGGCCGCGCGTTCTACCGCTACGCGCCGCGCACGCCCGGCGGGACGCCGGTGTTCGAGCCACTCGCGCCGACGGGCCTCGCCGATGCCGTCCGCTAAGGCGTACGCGCTGGTGCTCGGCGTCGCGCTCGCGGCGTCCGCCGCGAGCCTCGGCAACGGCTTCGTGTTCGACGACGTCGAGGTGATCCAGCAGGACGCGCGGATCCACTCGCTCGACAGCCTCCCGTCGTTGCTGCACGCGCCCTTCTGGAGCAGCAGCTACCGGAACAACGCCTACCGCCCGGCCACGACGCTCCTCTTCGCGCTCGACTGGGCGGCGGGTGGCGGGCGGCCGGTGGCGTTCCACGCGACCAACGTCGTTCTCAATCTCGCGGTCGTCGCACTCGTCCTCGCCCTCGCCTCGCTGGTGTTGAGCCCGCCGGGGGCACTGGTAGCGGCGCTGTGGTTCGCCGTGCAGCCGGTGCACGTCGAGGCGGTGGCGAACGGCGTGGGCATGGCGGAGCTGCTCGCCGCCCTCGGGTACCTGGGCGCGCTGCTCGCGTACCTCGCCGATGGCGATGCCGCGGAATCCGGATCGGGCGGCAGCGCGCGGCGTGGCTGGCTGGCCTTGCTCACGCTCGCGGCCTCGGCGCTCGCCTTCGGGGCGAAGGAGAACGCGATCACGCTGCCCGCGGCGCTCCTGCTGGCCGACGCGTGGCAGGCCCACCGCGCGGCCGGCCGCGTGCGCGACGCGTTCCGCCGGCACGCGGTGCTGTGGCTCGGCGTGGTGGCCCTCGCTGTCGGCTACCTGGCGGCGCGCGCGCACGCGCTCGGTCCCGAGTTCGGCGGCGGCGCCGTGGCCTCCGGCATCGAGGGCGTGTCGCTGCCGGGCCGCGTGCTCGTCATGGCGCCGGCCGTGCTGGTCTGGCTCCGCTGGCTCGTCTGGCCCGTGCACCTCTCGGCCGACTACCTGCCCGACGCGTTCGTGCCCGTGGCGCGGCTCGGCGCGGTGCAGATCGCCGGCCTCGCCGCCGTGGCGGTCCTGGCGATGGGCGCGTGGAAGGCCCGGCGGCGGATGCCCGGAGTCACCGCAGGCCTGGTCTTCGGTGCGGTGACGGCGTCGGTGGCGGCGAACGTCGTCATCCCGACGGGCGTGCTGCTCGCGGAGCGGCTCGCGTACCTCCCCTCGGTGGGCGCCGCCTTCGTCGCCGGCGCGCTCTGGCAGGCGATTCCGCGACACCGGCTCGTGTGGCCTGCGACCGCCCTCGTGCTCGCGCTGCTCGCGGCCCGCACCGTCGCACGCACGCCGGTGTGGCACGACGAGCAGCGGTTCCTGGCGGCGCTCGTGCGCGACGCGCCCGATTCGTACCGCACCCACTGGGCGCTCGGCGCGGAGGCGTTCCGCCGGGGCCGGCCCGCCGAGGGCGAGCGCGAGATGCTGACGGCGATCCGCATCTACCCCGGCGACCCGGCCGTGCTGCAGGAGCTGGGCGAGAAGTACCTGGAGGCCGGGATGTTCGCGCCGGCCTCGCGCTTCCTGCTCGCGGCATTCCGCGAGGACTCGCTGCGCAGCGATGCCGCCGTGCGCGCCGTGTTCGCGCTCCTCAAGGTGGGGCGTGCCGATTCGGCGGCGGCCGTCGGCGCGGAGGCGCTGCGGCGGTTCCCCGACGCGCCGCCGCTGCTGGTGGTGACGGAGCAGGCGCAGCTCGCGGCGGGCCGGCCGCGCCAGGCGCTCGCTCTCGCGCGCCGCGCGGTCTACCTGGTGCCGGGCGCCTGGGGATACCAGGAGCTGGCCGGCATCGCGGCCGCGACCGCCGGCCGCTGCGACGAGGCGCGGAGCCGGCTCGAGCGGGCCGCAGCGCTCGCACCCGCGCAGCGCGAGCCGCGCTCGCTGATCGCGCGCCTGGCGCCGGGCGCCCGCTGCGGCCTCCAGGCCCCGTGACGCGAGCCCGGGCCACGTGGCTCGCCGCCGCCGCGGCCGCGATCGTCTACCTGCCGGCGCTCGGCAACAAGTTCGCCCTGGACGACGGCTCCATCGTCGAGCGGAATCCGTCCGCGCACAGCGTGGGGGCCGCGCTGCGCGCGTTCGACCGGGCCTACTGGCCGCCGGAAAACGGCGCCGGCCAGTGGCGGCCGCTGGTGATCCTGTCGTTCGCGGCCGACTGGCAGGTGTCGGGCGGCAGCCCCGTGTGGCTGCACGCCGCCAACGTCGCGTGGCACGCCGCGGCGACCGCGCTCCTGGTGCCCGTGCTCGCGTGCTACGTCCCCGAGGAGGCGGCGCTGGCGGGCGCCCTGTTGTTTGCGGCGCATCCGGTGCACGTGGAGGCGGTCGCCAACCTGGTGGGCCGCGCGGAGATGATGGCGGCCGTCTTCCTCTTCACGGCGCTCCTGCTCGGCCGCGTCGTTCGCCGGCGGCTCGCGAGCGGGCGGCCGACGGGGGCGCTCGAGGTGGCGCTGCTCGCGTCGGTCGCCGCCGCCTTGCTCAGCAAGGAGCACGCGGCCCTGGCCGTGGCGCTCCTCGCGCTCGACGACCTGGCGTCGCGTGAGCGCATCCGCCGCGTCCTGCCGTGGCGCGACTACGCGGCCGTGGCCGGCCTCACGGTCGTCTGGTTCCTGCTGCGCCGCCCGGTGGATGCCGGGGCGTCGTTCGCGATGATCGCGCCCACGTTCTTCCACCTCGGCGCCGCCGGCCGCATCGCGACGATGCTGCCCGTGGTTTTCGTCGTGGTGCGGCTGATGGCCTGGCCCTTCGATCTCGCCGCCGACTACGGGCCCGAGGTGGTGCCTCGCCTCCAGCACCCGACGGCGCTCGGCCTGGCGGGGCTCGTCCTGTTGCTCGCGCTCGCCCTCCTGGCGCTCCGTCTCTGGCCGCGCCACCGCGCGTTCGCCCTTGGCTTGGCCATCATGGGGCTCGCGTGGCTCCCGACGTCCAACCTCCTCTTCCCGACCGGGATCGTGCTCGCCGAGCGCACCCTGTATCTCGCCTCCGCGGGATTCGCCCTCGTCGCCGCCGCGGGCTTCGAGCGGCTCCGCCGCTCGCCCGTTCCGCACCTCGCCGCGTGGGTGGCGGGAGGCGTGATCGTCGTCTTCGCCGCGCGAACGGAGTCGCAGATCCCCGTCTGGCGCGGCAACCGGGATCTCGTGCTGTGGAGTCTCGAGACGCACCCCGAGTCGTACCGCGAGCACCAGGCGGCGGCGCGGGCGCTCGTGCGCGCCGGCGACCTGGCCGGCGCCCTGCGCCAGTACGACCTGGCGTTCGAGCTGTACCCGCTCGATCACTACGCGTACGTCGAGGCCGCGAGCGCGGCGCTGGACGGCGGCCGGGTGCGGGTGGCGCTGGACTACCTGCGGCGGGCCGAACGGCTCGACAGCGCGCTCGCGCTGACGGAGACGATGACGGCGCGCGCGCTGCTCACCGCGGATTCGGGCGCCGAGGCGCTGCCCCACGCGAGGCGCGCCGTGCGCCTGGCGCCGCGTGACGTGGAGGCGGCCCGGATGCTCGCCGCGAGTCTCGCCGCCACGGGACAGCGCGACAGCGCGATCGCGGTGTGGCCCGCCTTCCGGAGTCGCGGGGGATCGCCGTTCCAGGGCTGGCTTCTCGAGGCGTCGACGCTCGCCGAGCTTGGCCAACCGGCCAGGGCCGAGTCCGCCTTCGCCCAGGCGGCACATCTCGTCCCATCCGACAGCACCGCGCTCGCCCGCCTCTCGGCCGTCCGCTCGATCGTCGAAAGGGCGCAGGTGCGGTAAGCGCACGTTGCGTGCAGCGGCGAGCCTTGCGAAACGCAAGACATACCGCCCTGGACGAGTCAGTTTTCCAGACCACCGACACATACCCATCACGTTGCGGCACAACGAGATGAATGCAATGTGCCCCATCCTGGCATAGGGGTTGCCCCGATAGTGAGCGCGCTCCTGTGGCTACACGCATCACGCAGCACTTCTCGAGAACGGAGGCTCCATGCGGAGCACCAAGGGTTTCACGCTGATCGAGCTTCTGATCGTGGTGGTGATCATCGGCATTCTGGCCGCCATCGCGATTCCGAAGTTCGCGAACACGAA
>DATKNX010000004.1:0-8321 GCA_035541085.1 Gemmatimonadales bacterium
TGGCGGAATTCTCCCACCTGGTGCTGATGGCGGTCGTCGTGGCGCTGGCCTTCGGCACGGTGCCGCGCCTGCTGCTCGCCGCCTGGGCCGTCGTGATCGCGTTGGCGTGCCTCATGCGCGCCTACCGCCGGCGCCGGCTCGTCACCCACGAATACACGCCGCACGAGCGGGCGCTGACGCGGCTCGTGACCACCACGCTCGCGACCGCGTGGGGCGTCGGCGCGGGCCTGTTCTCGCGCTGGCTCCCCTTCGCCGACCTGGCGCTGGTGATGATGATCCTCGTCGGGCTCGTGGCCGGGGCCGTGGCCACCTTCGCGCCCGACCGCCGGGCGTTCCGCTACTTCCTCGCCGGCATCGTGGTGCCGCTGGCGGCCGGCATCCTGCTGGCGGGCCACGTCGACCAGGTGCGGGTGGTGGCCCTGCTGCTGGTAGGCCTGTTCACCCTCGTCATGCTGATCACGCAGCAGCGCGGCTACACCGTGCTCGTCCAGCAGGCCGTGACCAACGTCGAGCTGGCGGTGAGCGAGGAGCGCGCGGCGCGCGAGCGCGCCCGCCTCGACGCCCTGTTCGCGAGCGCGCCCGTGGCCACGGTGGTGGTGGACGAGGAGGGCCGGGTGCGCGACGCGAACCCGCGCTTCCAGGTCCTGTTCGGCTACACGCACGAGGAGATCCTGGGCCAGCCCCTCAACGACCTCATCGTGCCGCAGCCGGAGCTGCACGAGGCCTCGAAGCTCGACGAGACCGTGCGCGGCGGCGCCACCGTCGTCGCCGAGGTGCAGCGGCGCCGCAAGGACGGGCAGCTGGTGCAGGTGCGCGCGAGCGCGGCGCGCGTCGAGGGCGTGGGCGAGCCGGGCCTGTTCGTGCTGTACGAGGACATCTCCGACGAGATCGCCGCGCGCGCGGCGATGAAGGACGCCAAGGAATCGGCCGAGCACGTGGCGCAGATGCGCAGCGCCTTCCTCGCCAACATGAGCCACGAGATCCGCACGCCGATGAACGCGGTGCTCGGGCTCGCGGAGCTGCTGCTCGACACGGAGCTGTCGCCCGACCAGCGGCGCTCCCTGAACCTCATCCAGTCCTCCGGCGAGACCCTGCTCACGCTCCTCAACGACATCCTCGACCTCTCGAAGATCGAGGCCGAGAGCCTGCAGCTCGAGACGGTGCCGTTCGACCTGCCGCGGCTCGTGGACTCGGTGGTGAGCCTGCTGGGCGTCAAGGCGCGCGAGAGCAAGATCGAGCTGCTGGCCGACATTCCGAGCTCCGTGCCCGAGCAGGTGCGCGGCGACCCCACGCGGCTCCGGCAGGTGCTGACGAACCTCGTGGGCAACGCGGTGAAGTTCACGCAGGCCGGCGAGGTCGTGGTCGCCGTGCGCCAGGTGGCGGAGCAGGACGGCCGGGCCACGCTGCGCTTCAGCGTGCGCGACACGGGCATCGGGATCCCGGAGTCGCAGCGCCAGTCCATCTTCCAGCCGTTCAGCCAGGGCGACCTCTCGATGTCGCGGAAGTACGGCGGCACGGGGCTCGGGCTGACGATCGCGCAGCGGCTGGTGGAGCTGATGAGCGGCACGCTCGAGGTGAAGAGCGAGGTGGGCCGCGGCAGCGAGTTCTTCTTCACGGTGGACCTCGCGGTCGAGGCGGCGGGGCCGGTGCCGATGCCCGCGGCGGGCACCGTGCAGCTCTCGGGCCTCACGATGCTGGTCGTGGACGACAACGCGTCGAACCGGCGCGTGGTGCGGGGGCTCCTGTTTGCGGCGGGCGTCACGGTCGAGGAGGCCGCCGACGCCGCGGAGGGGCTCGCCGCGATGCAGCGGGCCGCCGCCGCGAAGGCGCCGTTCGCGCTCGCCATCCTCGACGCGCAGATGCCGGGCCGCGACGGCTTCCAGCTCGCCGAGGACATCCGCGCCGACCACTCGCTCCGCACCACGCGGCTCCTGATGCTGACCTCGGCGGGCCAGCGCGGCGACGCGCAGCGCTGCCGCGACCTCGGCATCCACGGCTACCTCACCAAGCCGGTCTCGCGGGCGGACCTGCTCGACATGGTGGCCGGCATCCTGAGCCGGCCCGAGGGCACGCCCGAGGTCGTGACCCGGCACCGCATCGCGGAGTCGCGGCGCCACCTCACGATCCTCCTGGCCGAGGACAACCCGGTGAACCAGGAAGTGGCGGCCACCATGCTCCGGAAGCGCGGCCACCACGTGGACCTCGTGAGCACCGGCACGGCGGCCGTCGCGGCGGTGAGCCGCGGGCACTACGACGTGGTGCTGATGGACATCCAGATGCCGGAGATGGACGGCCTCGACGCCACGCGCGCCATCCGCGCGATGCCGACGCACTCCGACCTGCCGGTCGTGGCGCTCACGGCGCACGCGCTGGCCGAGGAGCGGCAGAACTGCCTCGCGGCGGGGATGAACGCGTACGTCACGAAGCCCTTCAAGGCCTTCGAGCTGTTCGCCGCCGCCGAGGGCTGGGGCGCGCGGACGGCGCCGCCGCCCGTGGACCTGGCGGCGTTCCGGCGCGAGATGGCGGACGCCGGCGCCTCCGACGCGGTGGACGGGATCGTCGAGAGCTTCCTCGCCGCCGCGGCCGCGCGCACCAACGCGATGGCGCTCGCCGTCGAGGCCGAGGACGTGGCGGAGGTCGCGCGGCTCGCGCACGCGTTCAAGTCGTCGGCGGCGCAGCTCGGCGCGCGCAAGCTCGCCGAGACGCTGAAGGACATCGAGGCCGGCGCCAAGGACTGGGCCATGGAGCGGGTGCGGAAGAGCTACGGCGACTTCATCGCCGAGGCGGAGGCGGTGGTGAAGTACCTCAGGAAGGAGATGGGGAAGAAATAGGCTTCACAGCTTCAATCCCGCCACGATCTTCTCGAACCTCGGCATCCCGCGCAGCGGATCGAAGATCGGATTCACCCTCGCGTACACCATCCAGCCGCGGCGCTCGGCGACGCTCCGCTCCGCGTAGTCGAGCGCGCGGTCCAGCTCGCCGAGCCCCAGGTAGAGCGTCCCGAACGCGACGGGCGTGACGTACTCGCGCGCCGCGAGCGATTCCAGCTCGGCCAGCAGCGCCTCGGCCTCGGCGCGCTTCCCGTTCTTCGCCAGCATGAAGCCCAGCGTGCCCAGGGCGTAGGGGCCGGCCTGCGGCAGCGCGCGCGCCTCCCGCAGCGCCCGCTCCGCCTCCGCCGCCCGCCCCTCGAAGCAGAGCGCCAGGCCGAGGATCCGGTGGCTCTCCTCCTGCGTGGGGTTCATCGCGATCGCGCGCGTGGCGTGGTAGCGCGCCTGGTCCCAGCGCCGCGCGTAGTAGTAGTCGTAGGCCAGCGTGCGGCGGATCGAGACCGACGCGGGATCCAGCTCCAGCGCCGTGTGCCCCTCGACCAGCGCCTCCTGCGTCTTGCCCAGCGCCGCCAGGAGGAACGCGTACCAGTTGTGCGCCGAGGCGTAGCGCGGATCCAGGGCGAGGGCGCGGCGGAACTCCCGCTCGGCGCCCGCCCAGTCCCAGTCGTAGATGAACAGGCTCCACGCCAGCGACGCGTGCGCCTCGGCCAGCGAATCGTCCAGCGCGATCGCCTTGCGCGCGTAGTCCTTGGCGCGCTCCATCCCCTCGTTCACCGGGACGCTGCGGTAGTCCACGTGCAGGGCCCAGCTGTCGGCGAGGCCCGTGTACGCGAGCGCGTACCGCGGATCGGCGGCGATCGCCTCCTCGAAGTACTGGATCCCGCGCGCGGTGTTCTCCTGGGTGCGCTTGTTCCACTCGTAACGGCCGCGAAGGTAGAGGCCGTAGGCCGCGACGTTCTCGGTGTAGCGGCGCGCGGAGGGCTGGACCAGGTCGCCGAACGACGTGGCCCGCAGCGTCCCGACGATCGTGCGCGCGATCTCGTCCTGGATGGCGAACACGTCGTCGAGCGTGCGGTCGTAGCGCTCCGACCAGAGCAGCCGGCCGTCCTCGGTGCAGGAGAGCTGCGCCGTGATCCTCAGGCGCTCGCCCGACTTGCGCACGGTGCCCTCGAGCACCTCCGTCACGCCGAGCAGGGCGCCGATCGCGCGCACGTCCTGCGGCTTGCCCTTGAGCGCGAACACCGACGTGCGCGCGGCGACGCGCAGGCCCTCCACCTTGGCGAGGGCGTCGATCAGCTCGTCGGTGATGCCGTCGCTGAGGTACTCGTTCTCCGCGTCGGGGCTCGCGTTCACGAACGGCAGCACCGCCACCGCCCGCGCGGCGGGCGCGACGGGGCGCTCCGCCGCTTCGGCCTCGAGGGCCGCCAGGAACTCCGCCACGCTCGCGAAGCGGTCGGCCGGGTCCTTGGCCAGCGCCCGCGCCAGCGCGTGCTCGACCGCCGGCGGCGCGTCGGGCCGGCCGGCGCGCACGGACCGGGGCACCTCGGCGATGTGGCGGGCCATCGTCGCGCGCGGGCCCGCGGCCTTGAGCGGCGGCTCGCCCGTCAGCATCTCGTAGACGACGCAGGCCAGGCTGTACACGTCGGACGGGCTCTCGACGTCGTCGCCGCTCGCCTGCTCCGGGCTCATGTAGTCGGGCGTGCCGACGACGACGCCGACCGCCGTCACGCCCGCGACGCCGAGGCTCGGGCCGCAGCAGGCGCGCGCCACGCCGAAGTCGCCGAGCACGGCGTGGCCGTCGGCGAACAGGATGTTCTCGGGCTTCACGTCGCGGTGCACGAAGCCGTTGCGGTGCGCGAAGTCGAGCCCCGCGCCGGCCTCGGCCGCGATGCGCAGGGCGTCCCGCACCGGCAGCGGCCCCTCGCGCGCCAGCCGGTCGCGCAGCGAGCCGCCCGTGACGTACGGCGTCACGAGGTAGAGGCGGCCGCCCGCCTCGCCCGAATCGAGGAGCGGCACGATGTGCGGATGGGAGAGCTGCGCCGCGATCCGGATCTCCCGGAGGAACCGCTCGGCGTCCACCGACTTGGCCAGGTCCTCGTGCATCACCTTCACGGCGACCTGGCGGCCGTGCTTGCGGTCCTGCGCGAGGTACACCGTCGCCATGCCGCCGCTGCCGAGCTCGCGCTGGATCTCGTACCGGTCCGAGAGGGCCGTGGCGAGGGAGGAGGGCGTGTCGGGCATCGTCACTCCGGCAGCCTGCCCTTCACGTTCGCTTCCGTGAACGGCCCCTTCTCGGCGAGCAGCCGCCGCGCCGCGTCCACCTGGTTCCACGTGTTCCACAGCAGCACGCCCCGCACGCGGCCCTGGTCGAGGTAGTACACGACGCCCTCGCGGAAGGGCACCTTCCAGTCGCTCACCGTCTTGAGCCGCGGGTCGAGGTCGCCCACCGCCTCGTAGCCCAGGTCGAACAGGTCGGAGTAGAAGAACGGCAGGTGCGCGTACGGGCCGTCGTCGGCGCCGGCCATCGCGCGGCCCGCGTACTTCCCCATCGCCAGCGCGTTGTCCTCGTGCTCCACGCGCACCCGCTCGCCCAGCGCCGCGCTGTGGAAGCTCGCCACGTCGCCCGCCGCGAAGACGTCGGGATGCCCCGCCCGGAGCCGGTCGTCCACGGCGATGCCGTTCTCGGTGGGCAGCCCCGCCGCCTCGGCCAGCTCCACGTTCGGCTGCGCGCCGATGCCCGCCACCACCACGTGCGCGTCGAGGTCGGCGCCGGCGAGCGTGCGCACGACGTACGCACGGCCCTTCTTCACCACGCCCAGCACCGACTGCCCGGCCAGCACCGTGACGCCCTTCTCCTCGAAGTACTTGCTCACGAACCGGGCGAGGTCGGCCGGGAAGAGCCGCGCGCCGATCGTCGGGTCCGGGAAGGCCATCGTGACCTTGCAGCCCGCCGCGACCAGCGCCGCCGCCAGCTCCGAGCCGATGAACCCGCCGCCGATGACGAGGAAGCGCTTGTGCGCGTCGGCCGCCTCGCGCACGCGGCGGTAGTCGGCCAGCGTGCGGTAGTAGACCACCGCCTCGCCGCCGGTGACGAGCCGGCGCGGGCGCACGCCCGTCGCGAGCAGGAGCCGGCCGTAGCGGTAGGTGGCGCCGCGCGTGTCCGTCACCGTCTTCGCCGCGGGGTCGATCTTCGCGACCTTCTTGCCGAGGTGGAGCACGACGCCGGCGTCGGCCGTGCCGCGCCAGATGCCCTCGAGCGGGTCGCCCTTCCACAGGCCCTTGGTCAGCGGCGGGCGGTTGTAGGGCGCGTCGGGCTCCTCGGCGAGGACCCCGACGTCGCGCACCGTGTCCACCTCGCGGATGCCGCGGGCGGCCGCGTCGGCGGCGATCCCGCCGCCGACGATCAGGTAGTGATAGTCGGGCATGAGAAGAAGGGTGCAGGGCGTAGGGTGTAGGGGGAAGGGTGCGGGCCTCGCGGCCCCCGCACCCTACCCCCTGCACCCTTCACCCAGTCACACCCTGTACAGGTAACTCACCTTCGCGAAGAACCCGTCCGCCGTCCTGGCCAAGCTCCTGAAGCCGAACGAGCTCGCGTCGTTCAGGCTGTTGCCGTAGCCCAGGTACACCACGGTGCCGGGCGTGGGCCGGTAGGAGAACAGCCAGTCCATCCTGAGGCCGTTGCTCGCCGTGCGCGTGCTCCGGGTGAAGACGCCGGTCGCCGGATCGCGGAAGAGGATGGCGCCGTTGGTGCGCGAGTCGTCGCGCAGCGCGTCGGTCTCGTTCGAGTCGTACTGCCCGATCAGCCGGATGAACAGCGGCCGCGCGATCTGGTACTCGAGCCGGAGCTGCGGCACGCGGATCAGGCTGACCGTGCTGCCGTCGTCGCGCCGGATGATCTGCTGGTGGTTGTAGATCAGCTCGGCCCTGAGCTGGTCCGTGGGCCGCCACGACAGGTCGAGCGTGCCGACGACGATCCGCCCCGAGGCCCACTCGTAGAAGTTCTCGTCGTGACCGAGCAGCAGGTAGGCCGAGAGCGAGAACGACTGGAAGTGCGGCGTCTGGAGGTTCACGCCGTAGTCGAGGTTGCCGATGCGCGGCCGGCCGGTGAACGGGATCGTGTCCACCGTCGTGCCGGCGACGCGCTCGACCCAGTAATCGGCGTAGAGCGCCGCCGGGTAGCCGAACGACTCGAACAGCACCGAGGCGCCGAGCTGCCAGCCGCCGCGCAGCGTGAAGCCGGTGTTGACGTGGAACTGGCGCGTGTCGGGCACGGTGCCGGCGGCGAAGCTCCGGTACGTGTCCCAGGTCCCGGCCGTGTAGATGTTGCCGGCGAAGCTCTCGAGCAGCGAGCCCGGCCGCCCCACGACGGTGTACGTGGGGCTGAAGGCGACCTGGGCGATGCCGTTGCGGGAGATGTAACCGGCGTCGGCCCGGAAGTCGTCGCCGATGCCGCTGGCCGAGAGCGTGAAGCTCAGCCGCCGGCTCGAGCGCACCAGCGACGCGTACCAGATGGGGGCGTAGAGCGTCGGAGCGGAGTCGCGCGTCGCGCTGCCGCCTCCCTGGAACGTGAGCGCGTACGCGCCCCCCAGCACGAAGCGCCCGTCCAGGGCCGCCACGCGATTGAAGCGCGCCGCGTCCTCGCGATCGGTCACGACGAGGCCGAGCGCGTCCTGTCCGCCGCCCAGGTCCTGCTTGAGGCGCACGGCGCCGAGGAGCGGATGATCGCTGCCCGAGACCGACTGGTCGGTGCCGTCCGCGCCGGTCAGCACCGCCACCGAGGTCCCGCCCACCTTGCCCGTGAGCTTGGCGGCGGCCTCGGGATCCACCAGCCGGCGGGTGTAGATCAGCTGGAACGGCGACGCGAACATCTCCAGGCCGTCGAGGAAGAACGGCCGCTTCTCCGGGTAGAAGAGCGCCTGCCGCGGGTCGAACTGGATCTGCGGCGCGTCGGCCTCGACCTGCGAGAAGTCGGGGCGCACGGTGCCGTTCAGCGTGAGGTTCGTGGTTACGCCCCAGCGCGCGGTGACGCCGGCCTTGGGCGAGCCGCCGCCGTAGCTCCAGCCCGACGCGCCCGCCCCACCCGTCAGCGTGCTCGTGACCTCCGGCGTCACGTCGAGCACCAGGCCGCGCTCGAGCCCCGTCAGGCCGCTGAGCGTGCCGCCCTGCCCGAGGAACGACGCCTCCGTCTGCAGCACCCGCGTCCACGTGTGCATGTGGCCGGTGGCCTGCACCTGCCGGATCACGTTGACGCCCCAGTCCTGCGGGTCCTTCGACTGGTAGCGCAGCGTCTTGAAGGGGATCCGGATCTCGACCTCGTAGCCCCACGCCGTGAGGCGCCCCTTCGATTCGTAGACGTAGTCGGGGCTGAGGTCGAGCGTGTAGGCGCCCGTGACCGCGGAGGAGAGGAAGTTGATCGTCGCCCGCGCGGCGTCGCGCAGCGTGCCGTCGGACTGCACGCCGAGCGGGTTCACGCCGAACAGCAGCGCCTGGCGG
>DATKNX010000005.1:0-9566 GCA_035541085.1 Gemmatimonadales bacterium
ATGAAGACGTCGGCCGTGTCGGACGGCGAGGTCACGACCGTGTGGGTGTGCGAGCCGCGGCAGGTCTGCACGTTCGTCACCAGCCGCGGGTGCGCGACGTCGCTGATGTCGAAGATGCGCACGCCGCGCATCCGCATCGCGCTCACCGAGTCCTGGATGCCCTGGGTGCCGCAGTCCGTGCGGCCGGCGTTGGACTCGACCGACATGAAGAGCAGGTTGCGGTAGACCGAGACGTCGTTCTGCGAGCCGGGGCAGACCAGCGAGCTCGCGAGCACCGGATGGGCCGGCTGCGAGATGTCCCAGATCTCGACGCCGTAGAAGTTGCCCTGCACGACGTACTTGCCCGTGAACGCGAGGTCCGAGTTGATGAACTGGAAGTCGCCCGGGTTCTTCTCGTTCACGAACGACGCGGACGGCGGCGTGGCGGAGACGAGCTTCAGGTTCCACTCCGCCTCGGCGGCGTTCATCCAGCCGGCCCGCAGGCCGACGCGTGGATCGGGGCTCGGCGCCGTCGTGGTCTGCGCCCGGGCGACCGGGCCGGCGGCGAGCGACAGCGCCATCAGGGCGCCCGCCAGCGCGAAGGGAGCATGCCGGACGGCGTTCTCGGATCGGTGCGTCACGTTCATTGGCTCCTCGATACGGGGTTCATCGCCGCGAGCATGCGGCTCATCCGGTCGATCTCGGCCGACTGATCGCCGTTCACGTCGGAAGCGAACTGGAAGACCCAGGGGTCCTCGCCGGCGCTGGGGGCGTTCTCGTAACCGGCCACCATCGTCAGCGCGCCCCGGTGATGCTGGATCATGAAGGTGAGGAAGTCGCGGTCGAACGCCGGGCCGCGCGCGCTGTCGAGCTGGGCGAGCTGCGCCGGCGTCAGCATCCCGGGCATCAGCCCGCTCGTTTCCGGGCCCATCGCCATCCCGGGCATCGAGGAGGACGGGGCGAGGCTGGCCGAGGGCGAGGTGTCGGGCAGGGCGAGGTCGTGCTCGCGCAGCCAGCGCTCCATCGTGGCCATCTCGTCGCGCTGCGAGATCGCGATGCGCCGGCACAGCTCCTGCACCGCGGCGCTCGCCCCGTGCGTCGGCGCCCAGCCGGCCATCAGCACGGCCTGCGCGTGGTGCAGGATCATCCCGCTGACGAACTGCACGTCCGGCGCGGCGGCCGGCGGACGGGCCGCTCCCTGGGCGCGCGCCCGCGGAGCGGCGAGAAAGGCCGCGGCACCGGCCACGAGCGCCGCCGCGAGCGCGGTCGGACGGAAGGTCGACATGGCTTGGTCTCTCGGTTGGGCGATTGTCTAGCAAAAAGCTAGCAATTGGTGCCCGGGACGCCAAGTGACGAATCGGCGGCCCAGCGAGGCCGTTTTATGCGTCCGAACGCCAGCGGGCGGCCGTCGCCGGCCGCCCGCTGGATGCGATGCCGTCCGATGCGCGCTACGGCGTGGTGCGGGTCAGCTCGTCGGCCAGGGCGCCGGCGTCGTAGACGTGCCGCAGGGCCTCGACGATGCCGCGCGAGTCCACCCACACCGAGCGGCCGGTGGCCTCGAGGAAGATGAAGTCGAGCGGCAGCTGCTCGATGTTGCCGTCGAAGATCAAGCCCACGATCTCGCCGTCCTTGTTGATCAGGGGCGAGCCCGAGTTGCCGCCGGTGATGTCGTTCGTCGAGACGCCGTTCAGGGGCGTCGCGAGGTTGACGTGGTCCTTCGCCGCCAGCCAGCGCGGCGGCAGGTTCCACGGCGCCTGCCCGGCGAAGCCGAACGACCGGTCGTAGAGCCCGTAGAAGGTGGTGTACGGCTGCCCGAAGGTGCCGTTGTAGGGGTAGCGCGCCACTTCGCCGTCCGAGATGCGGAGGCTGAAGGTCGCGTCGGGCGCCACGGTGTTGCCGAAGACGGCGAACAGCGCGCGCGCGACCAGCTCGTCGTTCTGCTCTTCCTGGCTCTGCAGGGTCGTCATGCGCTTGAGGATGGGGCGGGCCAGGGGATCGATGACGCGGGCGAGCCGGACGAAAGGATCCTTGGAGGCCGTCACGGCCGCGGTGCCGCCGTGGAGCAGCGCCTGCCGCGCGTCGGCCGAGCCGATCTCGGCCGTGGCGACCATCTCGCGCGCGGCGTCGGCCGGCGAGCGGCCGGCGAGCGCGGCGCGGCGCACGGGGTCGGTGGCGGGCAGCTCGCGCGCCATCGCCGTGAAGTACGCCGTCAGGAGCGCGATCTCCTGGGTGGTGTCCACCGGCGCCGGGCTGGCGAGCATCCGCTCGAGATTCTGGCGGTTCGCCTCCTGGTAGGCCGGGAGCCGCTCGCTGTCGGGCTTCGCGGTCTCGATCGGCAGGCGCACCAGCGCGCCGGCCATGTTGAGGAGCCGCGAGCGGTACGCGCCGAACCCGTAGTAGCGGCTGCGCACGTCGAGCGTACGCTCCTCAGTCTTGATGCGGGCGATCGCGTCCCACGCGCGCCCGTACTGGCGGCGCAGCGCGGAGTCGGCGTTCACGCGCGCGCGGAAGGTCTGCTCCCACGCCCGCTTCCGGTCGAGCAGCTGCTTGTCGAGGAGGCCGGACTGGTAGCCGATGTAGGCCTTCTGCGAGTTCTGCAGGTAGAAGATCGTGTTCTCGACCGCGCGGGCCCGCTCGGGGCTGAGGCTCGCCAGGTGCTGGAAGACCGCGACCTGCGCGTTCAGCTGCGCGAGGATGGCGGGATACTGGATGTCGCGCAGGTACTCGAGCTCGGCGATGGTCAGCAGGCGGCTCGTGTTGCCCGGGTTGCCGACCACGAAGACGAGGTCGCCTTCCTTCGAGCCGTTGGCGCTCCAGCGGTAGTACTGGTCCACGTGCGCCGGCTGGCCGTTCTCGTACACGCGGAAGAACGACATGTCCATGTCGTGCCGCGGGTACGTGAAGTTGTCCGGGTCGCCGCCGAAGGAGGCGGCGTCGGTCTCGGGCACGAACACCAGGCGCGCCTCGGTCCAGCGGTGGAACCGGTACAGCTTGTACTGGCCGCCGTGGTACATGTCGATCACTTCACAGTGGCTGTTGGGCGTGGCCTGCTCGCAGCTCGCCTGGATCGCCTCGGTGGCCGAATCGCGGGCCGTCGAGGCGCGCTCCGCCGTGGCGCCGTGCGGCACCGCGCCGTTCACCGTGCCGGTGACGTCGGTGATCTCGACCAGCTGGTCCACGGTGAAGTTGGGGCAGGCGCGCTCTTCGGCGCGCGTCGGCGCGTAGAATCCGTTGGCGAGGAAGTCCTCGCCCGGGCGCGTCACTGCGTCGGCGCAGGGGCGGGCGCAGTGGTGGTTCGACATGATGAGCCCGTCGGCCGACACGAACGAGGCGGTGCAGCCGGGGATGCGCACCGACGAGAGGCGCGCGTGGTCGAGCCAGGCCTGGCTCGGGTGGAAGTTGTAGCGCTTGGCCCAGTAGTCGAGCGGCGGCGCGTCGAACGTCCACATCTTCCCGGTCTCGAGCCCCGGGTACTCGGCCGGCGTGACGCCGGTCTGCGCGCGGCCGGCGGCCGCGAGCGAGAGTCCGAGCGCCAGGGCCGTCAGCGCGCTGCGTGTGGCGAATCGCATGAAGAAGCCTCCCAGAGGGTGCACGGCGATGTCGACGGCGGGAACCTGCGCAAGAATCAATCCTGTTGGACACGCCGGCCCGAGCCGGCGTTGCCAAGGCGCGGGTCAAAGGCACCGGAGCGTCTCGGGATTGGTTCGGAAGCGAGTGGGTGTGGGGCGTTGGGGGGTCGGGGTGTCGGGCCCCACGCCCCAACACCCCGACACCCCTGCACCCGTGCGCCTCGGGCCGCGGGCCCTGTGCGGGGCTCCGTTGATGGCGCCACGGCGTTCTAGCTAGATTGGCGCCTGCACCAGCGGCAGCGCGCCCGTAGCTCAACTGGACAGAGCATCGGATTTCTAATCCGGTGGTTGCAGGTTCGACTCCTGCCGGGCGCATCCATCCAGGCCGAGGCCCCGGCTCCCAGGGCGCGAGGGCGCCGCGCCCACGGCCCTTGACGCTGTCTGCCGCGGTCGGCAGTCTTGCTGGAACAGCCCGATTCCCGGGCACTCTGGCGGAAGGACACGGCGAATGACCCCCCTGCGCCGTCTGCTTCTGGTGTGCGCGACCTTGACACTCGCCGTTGCCACGAGCGTGGCGGCGCGCGGGCTGCCGCACGTCCAGCGCACGCCCACGGCGCACTGCCGCGACGGCACGTACTACTACGGTCCCAAGAACAAGCGGGTGGCCTGCGCCCACCACCGGGGCGTGTCGGAGTGGCTGGCGGCGTCGAGCCGGCCGGCCGCGCGGCGCACCGCGTCGCGCGTGCCCAAGGGTGCCACGGCCCGCTGCCGCGACGGCACCTACTCGTTCGTCCGTGCGCGCGCCAAGGCGTGCGCGGCGCACCGCGGCGTCGCCAGGTGGCTCCGCAAATGAGCGCGGGCCGCTGATCCCGTGTTCAACCACGAGATCTTCGCCGTCTCCTTCGGGCGCGCGCTCGAGCTGACCCAGAGCGGGGCGCCCGTGGCGGAGCGCAAGACCGCCCTGAGCGCGGTCTACGCGCTCACTTCGAACGCCTCGGCGATGATGCGCGTCTACCAGGACATGCTGACGGTGGACGACGTGGGGATCCCCGACTCGCTGCCGTTCGTCACGGGCATCATCGACCGGATGCGCGATCACGGCGTCGCCGAAGTGGCGATCGGGAAGGGCGCCTCCGCGGTCGAGCTGCTCGCCCTGATCCGCGGCCTCGCGGCCGATCCGCGGGCGGACGGCGGGATCCAGAAGATCAAGATGCGGCTCCGCGACGCGCACTCGACGGCGATCATGGTGATCCCGCTGCAGTCTGCCGAGATCGACGAGCTGCACCGCAACCGCAGCGTGACGCAGGCGTTCGAGGCGGAGGCCATCGAGCGGGCGGCCGCGGGCGACATCGTCGAGGAGCCGCCCGCCCCGGCGCCGGCCCCGGCGCAGGCCGACGCGGAGTTCGAGCTGCCCGCGATGATGAACGCGCTCGACATCTCGCTGAAGCGCGTCTCGGGGGAGCGGGACTCGTGGTCGGAGGTGCCCAAGCCGCCGGCGCCGCCGGTTCCGCCCGCGGCGCAGCCTCCGGCGCCGGCGCCGCGCGCGCCGGCCGCGGGGGCGCCGCCGGCCGGCCTCGACGTGGCGCCGCTCGACGGTCTCACCACGGCCGGCCAGCACCTTACCGGACCCGTCGTGATGCCGGGCACGGACCTGCCGACGCTCGGCCTGCCGGTGGGCCCGGCCAAGAAGTCGCTCTCCGCCTCTCTCGCGGAGGTGGCACGGGAGCCGTACGGCGCCCGCATCCTCGACGTGCTCACGGAGCTGTTCCTCGGCATCCAGGAGGCGCTCGAGGCGAAGCAGGTCGAGCCGGCCGTGCACGCGATGGCCGCGATGATCGCGTGGGAGCCGGAGGCCCCGGCCGGGAGCCCGCGCAACAGCTACCGGATCGTGTTGCAGCGCCTGCTCACGCGGGAGCACCTCGAGCAGGTCGCGCCGTACGTCAGCGACCCGCGGCTCGGGCCGGAAGCGATCAAGGTGATGCAGCGCGGCGGCGCGGAGGCGGCGGTGGTGCTGCTCGCGCGCCTGGTGGCCGCCGACGAGCTGAAGGACCGGCGCTCGCTCGTCACGGCCCTGCGCGGCATCCCGGAAGGGCTCGATCAGGTCGTGCACGTGCTCGAGCATCAGCAGTGGTTCGTGGTGCGCAACGTGGCCGAGGCGATGGGCGTGCAGCGCGTCGAGGAGGCGGTGCCGAACCTGGTCAAGTGCCTCGCGCACAACGACGCGCGCGTCCGGCGCGCCGCCGCCATCGCGCTCGCGAAGATCGGGACGTCGGCCACCGTGGAGCCGCTGCGCCGCGTGCTCAAGGACGGCGACAAGGAGCTGCGCGCCCTGATCGCCTCCAGCATCGGCGGCCACACGTCGCGGGCGCTCGCCATGCCGCTCGTGGCGTTCGCCGAGCAGGAGCAGGAGGCCGACGTACTGCGCGAGTACTACCGCGCCCTCGGCCGCATCGGCACGCCGGAGGCCGTGCAGGCGCTGGCGGTCGCGGCCGAGCCGGGCGGACGGCTGCTGGGCCGCCGGCCGACGGCGAACCGCGTGGCGGCCGTGGACGGGCTGCGCATCGCCGGCGGCGCGGGCGCGGTCACCGCGCTCCAGGCCCTGGCCCGGGACGGCGACAAGGCGGTGCGCGAGCAGGTCGCGCGCGCTCTCGAGGAGCTCAAGGCCCGCGCCGCGTCGGTGGGTTCCTGAGGACGGCGGCCGTCCGCGCCCGTTCGTCACACCCCTTCGTCCGGCTCGTCTCCATCGATCACCGCTCGCGCATCGCCCTCGGGTCCGCCGGGGCCGTCGCGCTCGCCGCCGCGCTCGTCGCGGGCTGCGCCCTCGTACGCCCGCACCCCGTGACGAGCCCCGAGGCGCCGCGGCCCCCCGAGCCGGGCTACCACCTCGTCTGGCACGACGAGTTCGACGGCGCGGCGCTCGACACGGCCGCGTGGACGGCCTACGCCGGCCCCCGGCGCGACGCCGAGAACGCGCCGGAAGCCGTGTCGGTGGCCGGCGGCGTGCTGACGATCCTCACCTACGACGACGGCGGCCGGATCGTCACGGGCTTCCTCGACACGGCGGGCAAGGAGGCGTGGACCTACGGATGGTTCGAGGCGCGCATCCGCTTCGGGACTTCGCCCGGCGAGTGGGGGGCGTTCTGGATGACGTCGCCCACGGTCGGCAACCCGCTCGGCGATCCGGCGGCGGCCGGCGCCGAGATCGACGTCGTCGAGCACCGCGCGCGCGACGAGGCGGGCGCCGACCTCTCGAACGGCTACGTCGCCAACGTCCACTGGGACGGCTACGGCGCCGACCACCGGCACGAGGGGGGATCGGGCGCGGCCGCTCCGGGTGCGGCTCCGCTCGAGGGGGGCTGGCACGTCTACGCCCTGCGCTGGACGAGCGCCGGCTACGCGTTCTTCCTCGACGGCGTGCGCCAGTGGGCCACGACGGCCGGCCTCTCGCGCCGCCCCGAGTTCGTCCGGCTGACGTGCGAGGTGCAGAACGGGATCTGGGCGGGGGAGGTGCCCGCCGCCGGCTACGGTTCGCGGGCGGCGAGCACCACGAAGATGGAGGTGGACTGGGTCAGGGTGTGGCAGTGACGCCGTCTAGAACAGCCCCACCACCTTGCCGGTCTTGAGGTCCAGGTCCACGTCGTAGTAGACCGGCCGCGTCGGCAGGCCGGGCATCGTCTGCATCGTCCCGCACAGCGGATAGAGGAAGCCGGCGCCCACCGACGCGCGGATGTCGCGGATCGGGAGCCGCCAGCCCGTCGGCCGGCCCTTCAAGGCGGGGTCGTGCGAGAGGCTGAGGTGCGTCTTCGCCATGCAGATGGGCAGCCGGTCGAAGCCCAGGCGCGTGTACAGCTCGACCTTCGCCTCGGCCTCGGGCAGGTAGTCCACGCCCGCGGCGCCGTACACCTTCGTCGCGATCGTCTCGATCTTCTTCTTGATCGGCCAGTCGAGCGGATAGAGGAACTCGAAGTGGCTCGTGCGCTCGGCCGCGGCCGCGACGGCCTCCGCCAGCTCGACCGCGCCCTTGCCCCCGTCCATCCAGTGCGTGCACTTGAAGGCGCCCTCGGCGCCGGCCTCGCGGGCGATGCGCTGCACCAGCGCGACCTCGGCGGCGGTGTCGTACTTGAACGAGTTGACCGCGACGCAGACCGGGACGCCGAACAGCTTCGCGTTCTCGATGTGCTTGGCCAGGTTCACCGCGCCCTTCTCCAGCAGCGCCAGGTTCTCCTCGGTGTAGGCCGGGTCGAGCGGCCGGCCCGCCACGACCTTCGGCCCGCCGCCGTGCATCTTGAGCGCGCGCACCGTGGCCACGATCACGATCGCGTTCGGCACCAGGCCCGAGTAGCGGCACTTGATGTCGAGGAACTTCTCCATCCCGATGTCGGCGCCGAAGCCGGACTCGGTGACCGTGTACTCCGCCAGCTTGAGGGCGATCTGGTCCGCCACGATCGAGGAGTTGCCGTGCGCGATGTTGGCGAACGGCCCCGCGTGCACGAACGCCGGCGTGCCCTCGAGGGTCTGCAGCAGGTTGGGCTGGATCGCGTCCTTCATCAGCACGGCCATCGCGCCCGCGACGCCGAGGTCCTCGCAGGTCACCGGCTCGCCGGCGTGGCTCGTGCCGACGACGATGCGGCCGAAGCGCTCGCGCATGTCCTCGAGGCCGGTGGTCAGGGCGAGGATGGCCATCACCTCGCTCGCCACCGAGATGTCGAAGCCCGTCAGGCGCTCGTTCCCCTTCTCGGCGTCGCCGAGGCCGACCTGGACGCGGCGCAGGAACCGGTCGTTGACGTCGAGCACGCGCTGCCACGTGATGCTGGCCGGATCGATGTCGAGCCGGAACAGGCGGCGCATCTCCTCGGGCGTGAGGTCGTCGTACGTCTTCGCCTTGATGCCGAGCCGCTTGGCGCGGGCGGCGATGCCGCGGGCGAAGCTGCCGTCCGGGCACAGCGCGCGGCCGAGCTTGGCGTTGTCGGGGTTCGCGCGCTCGTGCAGGATCCGGGCGTCGATGCCCGCGGCCACGAGGTTGTTGGCCGCGGTGACGGCGTGGATGTCGCCCGTCAGGTGGAGGTTGAAGTCCTCCATCGGCACGACCTGCGAGTAGCCGCCGCCGGCGGCGCCGCCCTTGATGCCGAACGTGGGGCCCTGCGAGGGCTGGCGGATGCAGGCGAAGACGCTCTTGCCGAGGTGCGCGCCGATGGCCTGGCTGAGGCCGATGGTGGTGGTGGTCTTGCCCTCGCCCAGCGGCGTGGGCGTGATGGCGGTGACGTCGATGTACTTGCCGTTCTTGCGGCGGCCCAGGCGGTCGCGGACCTCGAGGTGGACCTTCGCCTTGTAGCGGCCGAACAGCTCCAGCTCGCCCGCCTTCAGGCCCGCGTCCTCGGCGATTTCCTGGATGGGGCGCAGCTTGGCGGCCTGCGCGATCTCGATGTCCGACGGAACGGGATGCCTGATCTTGACGGACACGGAATGTCTCCGCTGAGCAGTTCGAGGGAGGCCGCGGGTGGCGGCGGGCCGGGGAGCGACCAATCTACCTGTACGGATGAGGAGTTGCAGCGTTGTGCGGCGGGGGGTCGGGGAGTTGACTTGCCTGTTACAGGGGTCTAGCTTTACATGCTCGCCGCGAACTTCGTGTGCGCGGCCGCTCTTTGAAAACTGATGTCGGAGAGTGCGGAACTCGGGTGGCCCCGTTTGACCGGCAGCGTACTCAGAAGCGACGCCGGGAGGGGACACCAAATTCTGAGTTTCTGTGATTCGGACGACCAAGTCGTTCGGTCAACGAGCTAACATCAAACGTTGGAGAGTTTGATCCTGGCTCAGGACGAACGCTGGCGGCGTGCCTAACACATGCAAGTCGAACGGGCCTGGGGGCAACTCCAGGTTAGTGGCGGACGGGTGCGTAACACGTGAGCAACATGTCCGATGGTGGGGGATAGCCGGCCCAACGGCCGGGTAATACCGCATGCGGTCACCTCGGGGCATCCCTGGTGACGAAAGTGAGGGCAACCTCACGCCGACGGAGTG
>DATKNX010000006.1:0-3572 GCA_035541085.1 Gemmatimonadales bacterium
CCGCGACCGCCTGGCGCGCGAGCGGCAGCTGCCGGTCGAGGAAGCCGTCGCTATCGCGCGGGAGGTGGCGGACGCGCTGGAGTACGCGCACCGGCACGGGGTGATTCACCGCGACATCAAGCCGGAGAACATCCTGCTCCACGGCGGCCACGCGCTCGTGGCGGACTTCGGCATCGCGCTGGCGGCGAGCCGCACCGGAGGCGGGACGCGGCTCACCGAGACGGGGATGAGCCTGGGCACGCCGGCGTACATGGCGCCCGAGCAGGCGATGGGGGAGCGCGAGATCACGGCGCGCTCCGACATCTACGCCCTGGGCTGTGTGACGTACGAGATGCTCACCGGCGAGCCGCCGTTCACGGGGCCCACGGCGCAGGCGATCATCGCTCGGGTGATGACGGAGGCGCCGCGCTCGATCGGGATCCAGCGGCACACGGTCCCGGCGCACGTCGAGGCGGCCGTCGCGAAGGCGCTCGAGAAGCTGCCGGCCGACCGGTTCGCGACGGCCGAGGCACTGGCCGCGGCGCTGGCGAACCCCGCCTTCGGAGTGGGCGCGGCGACCGCCACGGCCATCGCCGCCACGGGCGCGACGGCCGCGCCATGGCGGAGTGGGTGGCGCGCGCGACTCCGCGATCCATACGTGCTCGTGCCGAGTGTCGCGTGCCTGGTGGCCCTTGCCGCCGCGATCGTGCTCGCGCGGCGACCGGCGCCGGCGGCGGTACCCCCCATCAGCTACGTCCTGACGACGTCGGACAGCACGCGGCCGACGGACAACTTTCCGTGGCCCGCCGCCACCTCGCCCGACGGCGGCACCGTCGTGTACAACGTCGCCACCGGGGCGACCGGCGGCACGCTGTACGCGCTCCGCTCCGATCAGCTGAAGCCGACCGCGATCCCGGGGACCACGAACGCCTATCAACCATATTTCTCGCCGGACGGCTCGTGGCTCGCGTTCGAGCAGGGCGGCAAGGAACGAAAGGTCCGGCTCGACGGCAGCCAGCCGGTCACCATCACGTCGGCGAACGGCGCCAACGGAGCGGACTGGACCGCGCGGGACCAGATCGTGCTCGGTGCGCAAGGCCCGTTCCATGGGCTCTCGATCGTGAGCGCGGCGGGCGGCGAGGCCGTCGCCCTCACCCGTCCCGACACGACGCACGGCGAGCGCGACCACGTCTGGCCGATCGCGACGCCGGACGGACGGGCGGTCGTCTTCGTCGTCTGGGCGGGGAGCAACGCCTCCTCGCGCCTGGCCGTCGCGTCCATCCCCGGCGGCCGGGTGGTGCCGCTCGGCATCGCCGGGATCCGGCCGCTGGCGATCCTCGACGGCGCGCTCGTGTACGTCCAGGCCGACGGCGAGGTGATGGCGGTGCGCCTCGGCGGGGGACTGCGCAGGGTCGTCGGCCAGCCGTTGCCCGTGCACGATCCCGTGCCGGTCGCTCAGGGACTCAACGGCAACTCGGGCATCTACGTCTCGCGCGGCGGCGCGATGGTGACGTCGCAGGGGGGCGCGTTGGGGCGGCTGGTCTGGCTCGGCCCCGGCGGTCGCGCCGATGCCGTGGTGCCGGGAGTGCGCGACTACGCGTCCCCCCGGATCGCGCCAGACGGCAGGCGGATCGCGGTGATCGTCTCCGACAACGGCAAGAGCGACGTCTGGATCTACGATCCGCAGGTCTCCACGTTCTCGAAGCTGACGGACGTCGGCACCGTGACCTCCGTCGAGTGGAACGCGGGCGGCTCGCGGGTCCTGTATGCCGCGACGGGCCAGGGTCAAACCGGGGGCGTGTGGTCGCAACCGGCCTCGGGCGGCTCCGCCGCCGAGCAGCTGTTTGGGGAGCCGTACGTGACCCCGGCGGCGGCGCCGTCGCCCGACGGACGGTCGCTGGCGGTCGTCTCCGTCACGACCTCCATTGACGTCGTCCGGGTCGCCCTGGATTCCGCGCGGGTCGCGCGGCCCTACGCGGCGACGCCGGCCAACGAAGAATTCCCGCGGTTCTCGCCCGACGGGCGCTGGGTGGCCCTCACCTCGGACGAGTCGGGACGCAACGAGGTGTACGTCCGCTCGTACCCCGATCCGTCCGCGCGCATCCAGGTCTCGGTTGCGGGAGGGGCCGAGCCCGTGTGGTCGCCCGACGGGACGCGGCTCTACTACCGGGCCGGGAGCGCCCTCCTCGTGGCGCGCGTGGCGCTGTCGCCTGCGTTCCACCTGATCGGTCGCGACACCGTGCTGGCCGGATTCGTGGCGATCGGCGGCGCCTTCTCGGACGATTACGACGTGGCGCGCGACGGCAAGCGCATCCTGGCGGTCTCGCCCCAGTCGAACGACTTCCAGCTCGTCGTCTCGCCCAACTGGATCGCCGAGTTCCGGCGCCGCGTCGCCGAGAGCCGCCAGTAGTGAGAGGACCCGTGACGCGATGACCGACGTCCTGGGGCGGCTCACGGCCGCGTTGACGGACCGCTACGCGATCGTGCGGGAGCTCGGCGCGGGTGGCATGGCCACCGTGTATCTCGCCCACGACGTCAAGCACGACCGCCACGTCGCCCTCAAGGTCCTGCGCCCGGAGCTGGCGGCCATGCTCGGCGCCGAGCGGTTCGTGGTCGAGATCAAGACCACCGCCGCCCTCCAGCACCCGCACATCCTGCCGCTGTTCGACTCGGGCCAGGCCGACGGCTTCCTCTACTACGTGATGCCGTACATCGAAGGCGTGACGCTCCGCGACAAGCTCAATCGCGAGACGCAGCTGGGCATCGAAGAGGCGGTCCGCATCACGACCGAGGTCGCCGACGCGCTGGATTACGCCCACCGCCACGGCGTGATTCACCGCGACATCAAGCCGGAGAACATCCTGCTGCACGACGGGCGCCCGATGGTGGCGGACTTCGGCATCGCGCTGGCCCTCAGCGCCGCGGCGGGTGGGCGGATGACCGAGACCGGCATGAGCCTCGGCACGCCGCACTACATGAGCCCGGAGCAGGCGACGGCGGACAAGGAGATCTCCGGCCGCTCGGACATCTACTCGCTGGCCAGCGTGCTGTACGAGATGCTGACCGGGCAACCGCCGCACGTCGGCGGCTCGGCACAACAGATCATCATGAAGATCATCGCCGAGGAGGCGCAGCCGGTCGCGAGCCTCCGCAAGTCGGTGCCGCCGAACGTAGCCGCCGCGGTGGACAAGGCGCTCGAACGGCTCCCGGCGGACCGGTTCGCCTCCGCGGCGGAATTCGCGCAGGCCCTCAAGGACCCGCACTTCACCGCGGGCGAGACGGGAGCGGCTGCGCACGCCCGGGGGGCGGTTGCCGCGCGAGTATGGTGGCGCGACTGGCGGCCGTGGGCCGCGGCCGCCGCACTCGCGGTGGCGGGCGCGGCGATCGGACGGCTCGCGTCGAGAGCCACGGCGCCGCTCGAAGCGGTCGAGCGCTTCGACGTGTCCGTGCCTGCGCAGAAGGGCTTCGTCGGCGCGCCCGTCAACTCGCTGGCCCTGTCGCCGGACGGCGGCATGGCGGTCTACGTCGGTCGCGCGAGCGGCGGGGCGGGCTACCAGCTGTACGCGCGGCGGCTGGCGCAGCGGGCGGCGTTC
>DATKNX010000007.1:0-3564 GCA_035541085.1 Gemmatimonadales bacterium
ACCCGGGCGACCCCGCCGTAGGCCTGCTGGACGCCCATCGTCTGGCCCAGCTCCTTGGGGTCGGATTCGTGCGAGACGAGCGCGGTCACCGCCGGGAAGAGCAGCGCCGTTCCGATCGGGAAGAGCAGCAGGACCACGGCCAGCTGCGGCACGGTGCGCGGGAGGGTGAAGAGCAGCATCGCGAGGAACAGGCTGACCGCGCCAGCGCGCACCAGCCGGGCCTCGCCGAAGCGATCCACCAGCGGTCCCAGGATCAGGGCGCGCAGCACCACGGAGAGGAAGCCGATGTAGACGAAGAAGTAGCCGATCGTCTTCACCGTCACGCCGAACCGGTACTGGAGGTAGAGCGCCAGGATCGCGGTGAGGGAGCCCTGGGCCGCCATTCCCACCGCGTAGATCCAGATCAGCCGGGGCTGCGCGGCGCCCGGGTGGCGCACCACCTCGCGCATGGCGGCGCGGATGCTCCGCTTGGCGCCCTTGAGGTGCGTCGGCTTCGACTCCGGCAGGTACGCCCACGCGAACACGATGTTGCACACGCACAGCGCGGCCGCCAGCAGGCCGGGCGCGGCGGGACCGAGGTGCGACGCGAGCGACCCGATGGCCGGGCCGATCATCACGCCCGCGTTGGTGGAGGACGACAGCCAGCCCAGGCCGCGGACCCGCTGCGCGGGCTCCGTCGCGTCGGAGACGTAGGCCTGGACCACGCCCGTCGTGCCCCCGCCGGCCCCCTGCACGAGCCGCGACGCGAGCAGCAGCCAGACGCTGTTCGCGAGGCCGAAGATCACGTAGGCGATGGCGGCGGCCGAGAGACCGATGAGGAGCGTCGGCCGGCGGCCGTAGCGGTCCGAGACCCGGCCCCACAAGGGCGCGCTGGCGAGCTGCGCGACGGAGAACGACGCCACGAGCGGGCCCACGACCCACGCCTGGCCGCCGAGGCGCAGGGCGTAGAACGGCAGCAGCGGGAAGATCATCGCGAAGCCGAGCATGTCCACGAACGCGACGGACATGAGGATGGCGAGCGACTTCTTCATTGCGCGGCCCTCGCGCCGACGCCGAGCGCCACCGCGCTGACCGCCATCAGCACGACGCCGAAGGCGGCGGCCACGCCCATGTCGTCGAGCCTGAGGCTCGAGAGGATCTCGATGGCGATGGGCCGCGTGTCGTAGGTGTAGAGCAGGATGGACGTGACGAAGTCGCCGAGCGCCGTGACGAAGGCGAGGCTCGCGCCGGCGGCGACCGCCGGCTTGAGGAGCGGCAGCGTGATCCGCCACAGCCGGCGCCACCGGCCCGCGCCCAGCGATTCGGCCGCCTCCTCGAGCGACGGATCGAGCTGGCGGTAGCCGGCCAGCAGGGCGCGCCCGGTGAGGGGCAGGCTGCGCACCAGGTAGGCGAGCGGGAGAATGGCCGCGGTGCCGACGAGGATCCACCGCCCGGCGAGCGGGCTCCGGACGCTGAAGAGCGTCGCGAGCGCGATGGCCACGACCGTGCCGGGCACGGCCCACGGAAGGGCGAGCAGCGTCTCGATCGCGCGCCGCAGCGCCACGCGGCGCCGGACCACGAGGTGCGCGGCCAGCGCGGCCAGGGCGACCGCCGCCGCGGTCGCGAGCGCCGCCATCCACAGCGAGTTCAACAGCGGCCGGAGCCGCTCGGCCTGCGAGAACAGGGCGCCGTAGTTCGCGAGACTCCACACCGGCGGCACCGCCTGGGTCGTCCACGTGCCCGCGGGCACCAGCGACACCACGATGAGGGTGAGGTGCGGCAGCAGCAGCACGATGCCCAGGGTCCAGCCCAGCGCCGCGGCCGCGCGCCGCGCCGCCGGGTGCGCGATGGTCTTGAGCGGCGGCGCGGTACCCTTCCCCACGGCCGCCACGATCCGGTCGCCCTCGCTGCGCTGGACCACGACGAAGCCGAGGATCGCGAGCGCGGCGAGCGCGACGGTTTCGAGCATCGCGGTCGGCAGGTCGCCGTTCAGCTTGGTGGCGACGATCTGGGTCGTCATCACGCGGAACGAGCCACCGAAGATGTAGGGCGCGCTGAACGACGCGAGCGCGGTCATGAAGGTCAGCAGCGCGCCGCTCCACAGCGCCGGCGCCAGCAAGGGCAGCGTGACCCGCCGGAACGTGGCCCAGGGGCCGGCGCCGAGCGAGGCCGCGGCCTCCAGCATCGAGGCGTCGATCCTCGCGAGGCCGGCGCGGGCGAACAGGTAGAAGTAGACGTACATCGAGTACGCGTGCACGAGCAGGATCGCGCCCGGCCCCTGCAGGCGCCACGGCGCGCGCCGCAGGCCGAGCACGGCCTGCACCGCGCGGGCGGCGAAGCCGCTCTCGCCATAGAGGAAGAGGAAGGCGATGACGCCCACGAGCGGCGGCAGCACGGCCGGCAGCGCGATCAGGGCGCCGAGCGTGCGCCGGCCGGGGAAGTCGTAGCGCTCGAAGACCAGCGCGAGCGGCACCCCGACCGCCGCGGCGAGCACGACGCTCGCCACGGAGATCCAGAGGCTCCCCCACAGCGCGCTCCACTCCGACGCCGTGCCGAGGAAGGCGCGGACGTTCGCGTGCGTCGCCTCCGCGCCGACGAGCAGCAGCGGGTACGCCACCAGCCACGCCAGGAGCAGCGCCACCAGGAAGCCGGAGATCTCGCCGCGGCGGCGGAGCGTCATGCCTCGCCTCCGGGCCCGCGCGGCTGTGGCCCCGTGCCCCCGTGCCCGCTCTGTGTCGTGCCCCCGTGCGCCGGTGCCCCCGCGCCCGCCCAGAACACCACCCGGTCCACGGCGACCCCCACGCGGTCGCCGACCTTCACGGCCTTGAGCGGCGCCTGGACCTCGAAGACCACGCCCGCGCCGGCGTCCACGGTGAAGAACGCCTGCGCGCCCACGAACCGCCGCTCGGTGACCACGCCCTCGAGCGCCGCGGCGCCGTTCGCGTCGAAGCGCATCGCTTCGGGGCGCACGAGCGCCGTGGTGCCGGCCCGGCCCCCGACCCGCTCGCCGGGCAGCGCCGCCGCCCGGCCGATGAAGCCCGCCACGAACGCGGTGGCCGGCTCGTCGTACAGCTCGTCGGCCGTCCCCACCTGCTCGAGGCGGCCGCCGTGCAGCACGGCGATCCGGTCGCCGAGGTCGAAGGCCTCCTCCTGCTCGTGCGTCACGAACACCGTCGTGATGCCCACAGCCCGGATGGCGCGGCGCAGCTCGCGGCGCGTGCGCTCGCGCAACGTGGGGTCGAGGTTCGACAGCGGCTCGTCCAGGAGCAGGATCCGCGGCGCGGGCGCCAGCGAGCGCGCCAGGGCGACGCGCTGCTGCTGCCCGCCCGAGAGCGCCGCCACGGGGCGCCGCTCGTAGCCGGCGAGGTCCACCATCGCCAGCACCTCGCGCACGCGCCGGGCCGCCGCCTCGCCCTTCTCGCGCAGCCCGAACGCCACGTTCGCGCCCACGTCGAGGTGGGGAAACAGCGCGTAGTGCTGGAAGACCATCCCGAAGCGGCGCGCCGCCGGCGGCTGGCGGGTGACGTCCTCGCCCGCGACGGCGATCGTGCCCGCATCCGGGCTCTCGAACCCCGCCAGCAGGCG
>DATKNX010000008.1:0-4954 GCA_035541085.1 Gemmatimonadales bacterium
CGATCTCGTCTTCCCGGCAAATGAGGGGGTATGCGCTGATCTCGCGGAGGTACTGATCCAGCGAGCCTTCATCGACCGACGTCTTCCTCACGGAGGGTAAATGCCTTGCCATTGCGCTCCGCTAGGGTGCGGTCACCCTTACTCTAGTCAGGCAGTCTGCAGACTGCAAGCTGCCAGATTGGTTCCCAGACGCCAAGTTGCCAGTGGTTCCCAGCTGCCAGTCGCCGGGGGTCGGACCGGTGACCAGTACTGACAACTGGCCTGGCCCCTCACGGCTGGCGTCTGGCAACCACTGCTCCCTTGCCGTCTGGCAACTGACCCGTTCACTGGCTTCTCACTCGCTGTACGTATCTATCTGCGCCCGTTGCAGGGTGCCGGAATAATCCACGTACACCGTCTTGATCTCGGAGAAGAACTCGTACACGGTCCACCCGCCCTCGCGGTGGCCGTTGCCCGTGTCCTTCACGCCGCCGAAGGGGAGGTGCGCCTCGGCGCCGATCGTCGGCGCGTTGATGTACGTGATGCCCGCGTCGATGTCCTGCACCGCCTTGAACGCCGCGTTCACGTCGCGCGTGTACAGCGAGCTCGACAGGCCGTATTTCACGTCGTTGTTGACGCGGATGGCCTCGTCGAGCGAGCCGATGCGCGTCACCGCGAGCACCGGCCCGAAGATCTCCTCCTGCTCGAGCCGCGAGCGCGCCTTCACGCCGGCGAACACCGTCGGCCGGTAGAACCAGCCCTTCCCCAGCCGCCCGCCGCCCGCGCGCCGCCCGCCGACCTCGAGCGAGGCGCCCTGCTGCTTGCCGATCTCGACGTACTGCATCGTGGTCTGGAGCGCGCCCTCGTTGATCATCGGGCCCACGTCGGTCGTCGGCTCGAGCCCGTCGCCCAGGCGCAGCTTCTCCACCCGCTCGCACAGCATCCGCAGGAACCGGTCGTGGACCTTGCGGTGCAGCAGCAGCCGGCTCGTCGCCGTGCAGCGCTGCCCGGTCGTCCCGAACGCGCCCCACAGCACGCCGTCCAGCGCGAGGTCGAGGTCCGCGTCGTCCATCACGATCATCGCGTTCTTGCCGCCCATCTCGAGCGACAGGCGCTTGTTCAGGCGCCCGCACGTCTCGGCGAGGATCGCGCCGGTCTCGGTCGAGCCGGTGAAGGAGAGCAACGGCACCTTCGGATGCTCGAGCAGCGCGTTGCCCACGGCGGACCCGCGGCCGTGCACCAGCTGGATCACCTCCGGCGGGAGCCCCGCGTCCAGCAGCACCTCGACCAGCAGCGTGCCCGTGTGCGGCACGTCGTTCGCGGGCTTGAAGACCACCGCGTTCCCGCACAGCAGCGCCGGGAAGATCTTCCAAGTCGGGATCGCCATCGGGAAGTTGAACGGCGTGATGATGCCCGCGACGCCGATCGGCCGGCGCGTGCTCATCGCCCACTTGTCCCGCAGCTCGCTCGGCACCGTGTGCCCGAACAGGCGCCGCCCCTCGCCGGCGGCGTAGTAGGCGGTGTCGATGCCCTCCTGCACGTCGCCGCGCGTCTCCGCGAGCACCTTGCCCATCTCGCGCGTCATCGCCCGCGCGATCTCCTCCTTGCGCTCCACCAGCAGGTCGCCCACCCGGCGCATCACGTCGCCGCGCTGCGGCGCCGGGACCTTGCGCCACAGCTCGAACCCCCGGGCGGCGCTCTGCACGGCGCGCGCGACGTCGCGCGGGCCGGACTTGGGGAAGCGCCCGATCAGCTCGCTCCAGTCGGCCGGGTTGCGGTTCTCCATGTACTCGCCCGTGGTGGGCGCGACCCACTCGCCGCCGATGAAGTTCTTGAACGTCTTCGCCATGGTCAGAACGCTCCCTGGGACTTCTGGGGTGTCGCGGAGGTCGGGGCCGGCGCGGCGGGCGGCGTCCGGGTGCCGGGCGCCGGCGCGCTGCCCGCCGGGCAGAACCAGGCGGCGCTCGTCCGCGCGTAGCCCACGCGCGGCAGCACCTCGCGCGCCCCCAGGAGCCCGCCCCAGCACACCAGGCCGAGGGAGAGGGCGTGGGCGAAGGCCGACCGCGTCCGCCAGGACGAGACCGCGCTCCACAATCCAGCAACAATCACGCCACCGACGGCCGCGAGATAGACGAACAGCAGCACGCCGCAGCCGCGCTCGTACGGCCACTGCGTCATGCCGATGCCGGCCGCGAGGCCGAGGATCAAGCGGACCCACGTGAACACCACCGAGCTGCGCTTCACGCCCGCCGGGGCGGCCGGCGCCGCCGCCCGCGCGCGCGCCGCGGGGGCCGCCGCCGCTGGCGCCGCCGCCGGCGGCGTCCGGTCCGCCGCCCCGGAGGCGATCAGCTTGTCGATCTGCGCCATCTCCTTGTCCCAGTCGCGCGTGTCCTTCTCGCCGCTCACGTGTCCCTCGCCAGGCGGTAGCGTTCGATCTTCTTGTACAGGTTGGACCGCGGCATCTCGAGCCGCCGCGCCGTCTCGCTCACGTTCCAGTCGTGCTCCTTCAGCTTCGCCAGCAGGAACGCCTTCTCCGCGTTCTGCTTGAACTGCTCGAACGTGGGCGACTCCAGCAGCACGTCGCCCAGGCCGGCGTCCTCCGCCGCGGGGCCGACCATGCGCATCGCGTCCGCCTCGCTCACCTCGTCGCCGTTGGCGAGGATCATCAGGCGCTCGACCGTGTTCCGGAGCTCGCGCACGTTCCCCGGCCACTGGTGACGCCTCAACCGCTCCACCGCCGCCGCCGCGAAGGTCCGCGGCGTGAGCCCCTGCTGCGTGGCGAGCTGGCCCGCGAAGTGCTCGACGAGCTGGGGGATGTCCTCGCGCCGGGCCCGGAGCGGCGGCACGTCGATCGGCACCACGTTCAGGCGGTAGAGGAGGTCCTCGCGGAAGCGGCCCGCGACGATCTCGTCCTCGAGCTTCTTGTTGGTCGCGGCGATCACCCGGACGTCCACCTTCACGGTGCGCGCCGAGCCGATGGGCGTGATGATGCCCTCCTGCAGCACGCGCAGCACCTTGGCCTGCGCCGCCGCGCTCATGTCGCCCACCTCGTCGAGGAACAGCGTGCCGCCGTCGGCCAGCTCGAACTTCCCGATCCGATCCGCGAACGCGCCCGTGAACGAGCCCTTCACGTGGCCGAACAGCTCCGACTCGATCAGCTCGGAGGGGATCGCCGCGCAGTTCACCTCGACGAAGGCGCGGTTCGAGCGCGGCGAGAGGCGGTGCACCGCCCGCGCCACCAGCTCCTTGCCGGTGCCGTTCTCGCCGGTGATGAGGAGCCGCGCCGGCGTCGGGGCGACCTTCTCGATCCGCTCGATGACCTGCCGGATCGCGGGCGAGGAACCGACGATCTCGTGGCGCTGCTCCACGGCCGCCTTGAGGGCGCGGACCTCGCGCTCCAGCACGACGTGCTGCAGCGCGTTCTTGAGCGTGAGCAGCACGCGGTTCGTGTCGAGCGGCTTCTCGAGGAAGTCGTGCGCGCCGAGCTGCGTGGCCTCGACCGCGGTGGCGATCGTGCCGTGGCCGGAGATCATCACCACCAGCGCGTGCGGGTCCGTCTCCCGCAGCCGGCCCAGCACGGCCAGGCCGTCCATCCCCGCCATCTTCACGTCGAGCAGCACGAGGTGGGGCTTGAAGTCGGCGAAGGCGCCGAGCGCGTCGGGCCCCGACGTGGCCAGCGCCACCGCGTAGCCCTCGTACTCCAGCAGCTGCCGCAGCGCCTCGCGGACGCCCGACTCGTCGTCCACGACGAGGATGCGGTGGTTCATCGCGCCGCGGCCCGGTAGAGGCGGATGCCGGAGGGGCTCACGCGCACGTCGCCCACGCCCTCGGTGAACGGGATCGGCACGCTCGCGTCCCGGCCGTCGGTCAGGTTCATCGCATGGAGGATCGCCGGAATGACCGCGCGCGGGAAGGGGAAGTCGCGGATCTCGAGCGCGTCGATGGTCCAGGCCACCCGGCCGTCGGGCCGCGCCGCCAGCACCCCGCCGGCGACGACGGGCTCGCGCCGGCCGAGCCCCTCGGCCAGCGGGCCCAGCAGCCGCCGCGGCACCGCCGACACGTCCAGCGAGCCCCGGACCTCGACGCGCTGCTCGCCCAAGGCGACGCCCACCGAGTCGAGGACGCGGCCGCCCGGGCCCTGGAGCTGCTCTTCGATCAGGCTCGCGAGCTCGGCGGCCGTGACGTCCACGTACGCCGGCCCTCCGCGTCGGGCCAGCCGCTCGAGCGCCCCCTCGCCTTCGCGCGCCGCGCCCGGCGCGGGGGCGGCGTACGTCACGGGCGCCGCCGCCGGCACGCCGCGGAGGCGGTGCCACAGCGCGACGAGCCGGTCGCGGTAGAGCCACCCGGCCACCACCGCGGCCAGCAGGATCACGAGACAGCCCAGGCGCCGCAGGCAGCCCATCTACGCGACCGCCGCCGCGCCCAGCGGGGCGCGCGCGAGCACCGTGTAGCTGGCGCCCTGCGGCCCGAGGATGCTCTGCATCAGGTCCACGCTCTCGACGGTCGCGGTGCCTTCGTAGGCGATTTGCTCCGCCAGGCCGGCGAAGTCCCGGAATGCGGCGGGCTTGGCGCTCCGCTCGGCGCGGCCGAGCGTGAGGTGGGGGCTGAACGGCCGCAGCTCCGGCTCGAACGACAGGCCCATCAGCGCCAGCTCGACGTCGTTCGCCAGCAGCTCGAGCGCCGGGTGGTGCTCGATGCCGAGCCAGACGACGCGCGGTTTGGCCACGCTGGGAAAGGCGCCGATGCCGCCGAGGGTGAACGTGAACGGGCGGGCCTTGCGGACGGCGCCGGCCAGCGCCTCGCCGATGGGGCCGACGCGCTCCGGCTCCACTTCCCCGAGGAACTTGAGCGTGAGGTGCAGCGTCTCGGGGGCGGACCAGCGCACGGGGAGGTGCGCGGCGCGCATCGGCTGCGCCGCTTCCCAGGCGCGCCTCCGCTCCTCGGGCGGGAGGTTCACCGCGACGAACAGCCGCAC
>DATKNX010000009.1:0-2222 GCA_035541085.1 Gemmatimonadales bacterium
CTCGAGCATGCTGATGGTGGCGAAGTCCCAGCACGTCCCCGTGCTGGCCTGGTCCTTCATCGACGGGGCGGCGAGTACCGTCACGTCCGTGAACGTCTTCGCCGGGTGCTGCTCCTGCGCCGGCTGCTGCGCGGCGAGCGCCGCGGGAAGCGCGAAGATCAGGCCGAGCAGGAGAGGGCCGAGCAGTCGGTGGTCGCGGCAGGTCCGTTTCGTCATCGTGTCCTCGCAGATCGGTGGGCGCTGCGGAGCTACTCCGTTACCCCTGAAGCCGCCTCAAAAAGCGCGCCAGATGAGGCGCCCACGCGCCGCCCCGTGGTCGTTCTTCCGCCCCGCGGTTGCGTGTTCGCCATAGGGGATGCACCTTCTCGGCATTCCCCCGACCCGCCCTCCACTCCGGCGCCCGGGTCGCTTCCCGAGTCGTGGGAGGGACGGATGCGCCGCCTTCGCATCGGCATTCTCGACATCGTCGAAATCCCGACCAGCGGCGTCTGGCCCCGGGTGATGAACGCGAACCTGGCGAGCATCATGCCGCAGGTGCTCGCGGTGTGGTGCGAGCGCGCCGGCCACCTCGTGCACTACAGCTGCTTCACGGGCTTCGGCGATCCGCTCGCCGAGCTGCCCGCCGACCTCGATCTGCTGTTCATCGGCGCCTTCACGCAGGCGGCGCAGTTCGCGTACGCCGTGAGCAACCTGTTCCGGCGGCGCGGGGTCGTGACGGTGCTGGGCGGGCCGCATGCCCGCTGCTATCCGGAGGATGCCGCCCGCTACTTCGACTACGTGCTCGGCTTCACCGATCGGACGGTGGTCGAGATCGTCCTCGGCGAGTGCGAGCCGCACCGCCCGTTGGGCCGCCAGCTGTCGGCGGCGGCGCAGCCCGCGGAGCTGGTGCCGCTCGCGGAGCGGTGGAAGTTCGTCGCCGCGGCGCTCCGCAAGGCGCCGGCGGTCAAGATCGTGCCGATGATCGGGAGCCTCGGGTGCCCCTACACCTGCAGCTTCTGCATCGACTCCACCGTGGACTACCGCCCGCTCGGCTTCGAGCAGCTCGGCGAGGATCTCCGGTTCCTGCTCGGCAGGATGAAACGTCCCATCGTCGGGTGGCACGACCCCAACTTCGGCGTGCGGTTCGACGAGTACCTGGACACGATCGAGGCGTCGGTGCCGCCGGGGCGGATGCGCCACATCGCCGAGAGCAGCCTGTCGCTGCTCTCCGAGCCGCACGTCGCGCGCCTGAAGCGGAACGGCTTCCAGGCGCTCCTGCCCGGGGTCGAGTCCTGGTTCGCGATGGGCAACAAGTCGAAGACGCGACAGACGGGCCTGGACAAGGTCCGCCAGGTCGCGGACCAGGTCAACATGGTCCTGCGCTACATCCCGTACGTGCGGACCAACTTCGTGTTCGGCCTCGACGTGGACCACGGGCCCGAGCCGTTCGAGCTGACGAAGCGGTTCCTGGATCTCTCGCCGGGCGTGTTCGCCGCGTACTCGCTCTTGACCGCCTACGGCCGCGCCGCGCCGCTGAACCTCGAGTACGAGCGCGACGGCCGCGTGCTGCCGTTCCCGTTCCACTTCCTCGACAGCAACCAGGCGATGAACGTCCGGCCGCGCAACTACGCGTGGCCGGAGTTCTACGATCACATCGTGGACCTCGCGCGGTACTCGTACTCGTGGCGGGCCGTCGGGCGCCGGTTCGTGGCCACGAGCGGCGCGCTGCGGTGGATCAAGGCGCTCGAGGCGGTCTCGTGGTCCGGGCGGACCCGCTACCACGCCGGCATCCGGCGGCTGCTCGACGCTGATCGCGAAGCGCGGCGCTTCGTGGACGGAGAGACCGACGTGCTCCCGGAGTACTACCGCGCGCGCATCCGGCGCCAGCTCGGCCCGATGTACGACCTGCTGCCGGAAGGCGCGCTCACCCACGACCACCTGGCCTATTCCAAGGCCGAGGCGTCGCGGGCGGCCGTCCAGATCGAGCCCGGCGCGCGGCGCAGGCCGGCGCGGCCGGCGGAGGACACGGGGATCCAGCTCCAGGCGTAGGCCGCCGCCCTCGCTGGCGACGGCCCATCGGCCCCCGAGACCCGGCCCGCCCCCGGCCGGCAGGGGCCCGGCCTCAAGCCGCCTGGTAGGCCTTCGCGATCAGCAGCAGGGCGAGCAGGTACGCCGCGAACATCCCGCCGAGGTAGAGCTTCGCGCGGGCGTTGGCGCCGCGGAATTCCCGCCACACGAACACG
>DATKNX010000010.1:0-34075 GCA_035541085.1 Gemmatimonadales bacterium
TCTGCCCTGGGGCGGCTCGAGCGTAGCGCGATTGGCGACCGATTCCGCCACGGCCTCATAAAGGCCGGCCTTCGATTGGAAGTAGTGAAATAGCAACTGCTTATTGACGTCCGCGACCTCGGCGATCCTCGCCACCCTGGCGCCAGCGAACCCGTGCTTGGCAAACTCGGCTTCAGCGGCCGCGAGGATGCGCTGGCGCCTTGATGGCAGGTGATCCAACGTCGTTCCGGCGTTCAACCCCATGGTTGATTGAACCTAGGGCCCAGCAGCGGCCGCGTCAACTTGCCCGACCCTAGCCGATGGACCGTAGCGCGTCCTCGAACGAGGCGGCTACGCTCTCGATGGCCCTGTCAAGCGACGCCAGATCGGCTGCGGTCGGGGCGCGTCCGCTGGAGATCAGGTCCGCCACCAGGTGCTCGGCGTCTCGGCTCCGGGTGCTGACATCCGGGAAGCCGTAGGAGCCGCCGGATCCGGCCAGGCGGTGAAGGGCCTGGCGGAGGTCCGGAAGGGCGACCGGGCCCTCCCGCGCGACTCGGGCTCGCAGGCCGCGCAACTCCTCGACGCGCTTCCCGGAATCGTGGAGGTACTCGTGGCGCAGTTGCCGCAGTTGCTGGGCGAGCAGATCGTCTGGATCAGGAGCCACGGCGGGCCTCGCGGTCAGTGTGCATGTCGGCGGGATTCTGCGCGGCCCCGAGGGCCAGTTCGCGACGCAGCAGGTGCCGGACGAACGGGACGAGCGCGGGATGCTCCGAGCTGACGCCCGTCGAGGCGCCGGCGGTCGCCACGGCGCACACGGCGACGCGCCGGTCGGCGACCAGCGCGATCGGCAGCCCGCCCCAATACGATTCGATCTCGGAAACATGCACCGCGCGCACGACGGCGCCGCTGGGGGCCGGAGAGCCGAGGGACAGGACTTTCACGACGAGATGCGGACGCGCGGGTCCGCTCAGCGCAGGAAACAATTCGGCAGCCCACGGTCCCACGACCGCGAGGATCTCCTCGCGGGCGTTCTCGGCACAGGCGACGCAGCGGTCGATGACGGCATCGCGGTCCGCGAGCAGCGCGAACGCGGACGCGTGCACGCCCTCGCGGCGTCTTTCGACGGTCGCCAGCTGGTGAGCCAGCTGTTCGAGGTCGCGCTGCGATTGGCGTCCGAGTCTGCTGACGAGTGCTTCCGGGTCCTCCGCCACGAACCTCGCCGGCCGGCCGGGCAGGCGCGCCACGATACCACGAGCGGCCAGCGTCTCGAGCGCGCCGTACGTGTTGGCTCGCGCGAGCCCAGCTGCCCGGGCGACCGCGTAGCCGGTCGCCGGGGAGAGGCGCAGCAAGGCCAGGTACACCCTGGCCTCTGTGCTCGTGAATCCGAACCTGCCGAGATCCATAGTAGTAGCACTAGCTACTACCGAATGTCCCGTCAATGGCTGATGGGGCAGATGACTAGACGGTGGCGATCTCCCAGCCGGAGAGCCTCGCGATCAGCGCCATACGGAAGGTCACGTCCGCCTGGCGGCTCTCCGGGCTCTTGGCGTCGGCCTGGAGCGGGAAAGCGTGGTAGGACCAGGGGGCGCTGCGCTTCGGAAGGGTTCGGAGGTTCTTGGGGCTCCAGACTCCGCGCTCGTCGCAGTCCTTGACGAGCCTCGCCCAGATCCGGACCGCACTCGCCGAGTGCTGGAGGACGCCGAGTCGAGCCAGGGTCTCCATCCAGTACAGGGCAAGGGGCAGATCGTCCGGCTGTCCCGAGGCGGAGACCTTCAGCGGATCGCCAAGGAGGACGAAGGTGGGCTTCAGGATCTTCTTCCCGCAGACGACGCCGAAGCTCTTCTTGCCTGGAGGCTGTGCGAGGTACGCCCCGAGCCGCTCGACCAGGCCGGCCCGTTCGCGCTGAACGGCGGGCAACATCGCCAGGAGCGCCACCGAGAACATCGTGGGCGGATACGCCTGTGGGCTCAAGGCCCAGGCGCCCGCGACCTTCACCAGCGGGTCCTCTACCAGCGGGCTTCGGAGGAACTGGGAAATGGCGTTGGCGATCCGGTGCGCGGCCCCACGCACGCGGGGGTCTTCGCCGCACCCGGCGTGGGCCAGCGCCGTGGCTGCGGCCTCCCGCACGATTTCGCGGATCCACGGCTCCGTGCCGGCTTCCGCCGCGCCGAACTTCTGGAACTCGAAGAGCAGCTTGGGATCGTTGTCGCGCGACAGCAAGCGGAAGAGCAAGCGCCCACCGAGCTTCAGCGGACGGCTCTCCTGAGGCCATCCGAGCTCCACGAGGCGGCGATACTGGTGGATCGTACCGACGTCCTTGATGCCGGCGGCCTTGTTGGGCGCGACGCCGAGGAGGTTGCCTCCCCAGACCCCCGTGTCCTTCTGCTTCTTGGCGATCTGCCGCGCCGGGCCATAGTCCAGCATCTCCGCCCGCAGGGCCTCGAGCTGTCCCGGCTCGGCGGTCCCGACGATCTCCGTGAGGGTGCGGTAGCGGATGGCGGGGCAGCCGTACTCGAGGAGCCAGGAAACCGGAACGCGGTGGGCGGTGGGAAGGGTCAGGCGTTCCTCCCGGGGAACAGGGGCGTCGATCGCCTCAAACGGCCGCCAAACTTATGCGTGTGCCCGGCACGAGGCTAGGGGCGGCCCTTCGCCTGAGGGCTCGGACCGGGCAGGCCGGCGACCCTTAGCCGGGCGATGGTCCCGTGGTCCGAATCGTCCTGTTCGGAGGTCAGGACCAGCACGTTCGGCGCCAGGAACGCGATCCCCTCGCCCTGCGGCTCCACGAACGGTATCAGGAGCCCCTCGGGCGGCGTCAGGGGTGCCGGGAGCGAGTCGCCGCGCAGGCGGAAGAAGTGGATGCTCGAGTAGGTGCGCACCACCAGGACGGTGCCGTCCGGTGAAACCGCCGCACCGGTCGCGACCCGCAACTTGGCCAGATTGGGCGCGACGTCGAGCAACCCGACGAAGCGGAGGGTGTCGTACTGACCTGGCCGCTGCGGCTCGGTGCGCGGCGGCACCTGGAACATCCGCGGCGGGCCGAGGACCTCCTTCGTGAAGATGAACACGCGGCCGGCAGGGTCGACCGCGACGGCTTCGGCGTCGTGGGGGCGGTCCGGGTAGCGAAGGGCCGTGGCGGCTTCACAGGGCACCTCGCGGACTGTGTCGGCCGCCGTCAGCGGAGGCTCCGGCTCGGCGAGCCTGTAGATCACCACGTGGTCGCGCGAGCGCTCGTTGTCTCCGATGTCCGCCGCGTAGAGGCAGCGATGGGCCGCCGGGGGACACGGCCCCGCACCGAGGTCCTCCCAATCCACGTTCTGCGCGCCGGCCACGCGAACGGAGCCCAGATCGCCGCCCGCGGAATCCGTCGCGTACAGCCGGGGCTCGTCGCCGCTGTCGTTGTGCGTCCAGAGGACGCCCGCCCGACGCGAGCTGACCGCGACCCCCGAGCTCTCGGTCACCCGCCGTGCCTTGAACACCGCGGTGTCGAGCAGCTGAAGTCGAACAGGCGCCTGCGCAACGGCAAGCGGCGACGCGGCGGCGAGCAGGGCCAGCGCGAGCGCGGCGCCCGGCTTCGAAGGTCTCACGTGGCGCAGGCTAGCTGCTCGCCCCGCACCGGGCAATCCTTGCCCCTCCATCGTGCCCCGCCGATCTTACCCTCATGCCATCAGCGCTGCTCGCGCGCCCCGTGGCGCGCAGACCGGAGCAGGTGAAGCTCTCCGGGCGGGTGCTCTATCTGACCGAGGACCCGGACCTGCTGGCCCGCCAGCTGGCGGGCGAGGACCTCGCGTGGCACCCCGGCATCAAGCTGCGCGACAACATCTCGACCGACGAGATCACGCCGGCCTACATCTGCTACTACTACGACGACACGCTGGGCGAATTCCCGTATCTCGGCCTCAAGGCGGGCGAGCAGTTCCCGATCGGCCGCGGCTCGGTCAAGCGCGGTGGGTTCGTCGCCTCCGCGGCGGGGAAGCGACGCGGCAAGGGCTCCTCGCGCGAGCAGTCGCCGTACGCCGAGCTGAAGGCCGGCATCCAGCTGGTCGTGGGCGAAAGCATCGAGCGCATCTACCACGAGAACTGCCAGAACCTGGGCATCCTGACGACGACCGACTTCTCGGTCCTCGAGCGCGTCAAGCGCGGTGAGGCGATCCCGCTGTCGGTCTTCACGGCGGGAGAAGGGCAGATCACCCGCGACATCATCGAGTATGGCGGCCTGTTCAACTACAACGTGGCGCGCCTCCAGGGTGCGGTGCGGGTCCCGGCGCTGCGAACGGCCCGCCGCCCGATGACGATCGCGGAGAAGATCTTCGCGCGGCACTGGGTCGTCGATGCGGCGTCGGGCCGAACGGGCGTGCCGGCCGTGGCGCCCGGGGACGAGGGCTTCGTGGTCACCGACGTCCGGTTCAGCCACGAGTACGTGACGCCGATGGCCGCGATCTTCTTCGAGGAGCTGGTCGGGAAGGACGAGCCGCTCAAGGACCCGGCGTCCATCTTCTTCTTCCGGGACCACCTCACGTTCCTGCGCGACGCCATGACGCCGGAGCGCATCGCCGAGGGACTGCTCGACGTCGCCAACCAGCTTGAGGTGAAGCAGCGCGAATTCGCGGCGGCGCGCGGCGTGAAGCTCTACGGCGAGTTGGGCCTCGGCCGCCTCGGCTCCGAGGCGATCTGCCACTCCAAGATCCTCGAGGCGCACGCGCTGCCGGGGCAGATCATCATCGGGAGCGACTCCCACACGCCGCACGCCGGCGCGGTGGGGTGCGTGGCGTTCGGCGTGGGAACGACCGCCATCTTCAACAGCTGGATCACGCGCGACGTGCGGGTGCAGGTGCCGAAGTCGTTCCGCGTCGTGGTGCGCGGACCGAAGCCGCGGCACGTCACGGCGAAGGACATCATGCTGCAGCTGCTGCGGCACCCGTACGTGAAGAACGGGGACGCGATCGGCCAGGTGGTGGAGTACTGCGGCGACGCGGTGGAGAGCCTGAGCGTGGACGAACGGGCGACCATGACCAACATGGCGGCCGAGGTGGGCGCGTTCACCGGGATCATCGCGCCCGACGCCCGGACGGTGGATTTCCTCGTCCAGCAGCGCGGCCTTTCGCGCGCGGAGGCGGAGGGGCTGTGCGAGGGGCTGTTCTCGGATCCCGGCGCGGCGTATGTGCGGGAGATCGAGATCGACGCGACCGAGCTCAAGCCGATGGTGGCGCTGCCGGGCGACCCGGGCAACGGGCGCGAGATCGGCGAGCTGGGCGAGCGCGTGAAGATCGACATAGCGTACGCCGGATCGTGCACCGCGGGCAAGCGCGACGACATGGACATGTACGCGAGCGTCTTCCGGGAGGCCGCCGAGCGGGGGCGGCGGATCCCCGAGAGCGTCCGCTGCTACATCCAGTGCGGCTCGCAGGAGGTGTTCCGGTACTGCCAGGCGCAGGGCTACGACCGGATCTTCGCCCAGGTGGGGGCGACGTTCATCGAGCCGTCGTGCGGGGCGTGCATCAACGCGGGCCCGGGCGTCTCGCGCACCAAGGGCGAGGTGACGATCTCGGCCATCAATCGGAACTTCCCGGGCCGGTCCGGGCCCGGGCAGCTGTACCTGGCCTCGCCCTACACGGTCGCGGCGTCGGCCCTGGCCGGGTACATCACGGCTTGGGACCCGCAGCCCCTGGCGGCAGGCGTCGCCTAGCCCGGGGGGACGGGCGTGACACCGACGGCGTTCGACACGGGAGTGAAACTGGCCCGGCAGTGCAAGGCGCTCGGCCACCCGGCGCGCCTGGCGATCGTCCGCTACCTGGCCGGCCGGCGCGGGCGCTGCACGTGCGGGGAAATCGTCGAGCAGCTCCCGCTCGCCCAATCCACCGTGTCGCAGCACCTCAAGATCCTCAAGGACGCAGGCCTGATCATCGGAGAGGACGAGCCTCCGCGCGTCCGCTACGGCCTGAACGAGCAGGCGCTCGACGCCGTCAAGCGGGCCATCGCCGCGCTGTAATCCCGGCTAGCGTTTGGCGCTGCGGATGGCGTTGAACAGCAGCGGCAGCGTAGCGAGGCTCTGCCCCCGGTACTGTGGGCGGAAGCCGAACAGGATGGCGCGCCCGCGTCCCCGCCGGACCTCGACCAGGGCCGCCTTGCCGGCCAGGTAGCTCGCTCCCAGCAGCCACCCCGACAGGAGCACGTCGCTTGGCACGGCCGGATAGCGGCCGACCACGCGCACGCGCGCCGGATCGGTGACGTCGAACGCGGGGCCGCCCTCGAACCAGGCGATGGTCTGAGCCGGCATCCCGGCGCTGAGCGGCGCGGCCGGGTCCAGCTGCAGGCGGAGGATGCTGCCCGGCCCGAAGAAACCGCGCGGCTCCACGTCCAGCACCGCGTCGGACAGCGGAAGATCCAGCGCCCCAATGGCGAAGTCACAGGCCTGGTTCAGGGCGATGAGCGTCCCGCCGGCATCCACGAAGTCGCGCAGCGCCTGGACGCCGGCCGAGCCGACGCCGCCGGCCACGCCCGGCGGGTAGCGATCGGCGGGGAGTCCGCTGAGGATTGCGGCCGGATCCTGGTCGGGGAGGATGATGGCGTCGTAGCGGTCCGCCAGCGCGCCCGCGCGGATCTGGGAATCCACCACCGATTGGTACGGGACCTTCCACGTGTCGAACACCCACCGCGTCCACCCCTCGTCGGGCGGGGCGGCGTACGACCGGTACACGGCGGTGCGTACGCTCGGCTGGGCGTCGGCGTCCGGCGTGAGGCCGTCCACGCGGTAGGCGGGCGCCGTCGCGGCCACCGGCGCCGACAGGGCGACGGGCAGCGAGTCGGCGACGGCCAACGCACGCACTCCCAGCAGCAGCGGCAGCGTGTGGGCGGTGACGTCGTAGGGCCGGCGCGGCGGGCCGCCGGGATACTCACGCAGGTCCGGGTAGCTCTGGCGCTCGAGCATGGACTTCGCGAACGCGGCATAGGGCTGGCGCAGTACGACGACGTACGTGCCGGGATAGAAGCGCTCGTGGCCGATGGTGAAAGCGCCGAGGGCGGCGCGCACCTCCACCTGCGCGTGCCGGAAGATCTCGAGCAGCGTGCCGAGTGCGGCCTGATTCTGCCCGGCGGTCGGAATCACGAACGCCCACGGCCAGCCCTCCCAGCCGCGGACCGCGCGCTCGGCGACACGATGCGCGTCGCGCACCCACGACTCGCGGTTCGCCGCCACCGCGGACAAGAGGTCGAGCGTGGCCTCCGTCTGGTAGCGCACGATGTCGCCGAGCGCCCACGTCCCGCCCGGCCACGGCGCCACGAAGTTCCAGCTCGCCCCGCGCGGGTCGAGGCCGGCCGCCGGCCGCAGGCTGTCGGGCGGCACGGTCACGGGGCTCGCAAGGCTCGCGCTTGCGGCCTCGGCGAGAATGCGCACCGCCGCGTGGTAGTGCTCGAAGGCGCGGCTCGGGGACCACGCGTCGTAGAGCGTGTTGACGGCCACGCCGGTGAAGCCGTCGGCCGTGAGCCGCCACGCTGTGGCGAGGCCGAGCGCGTCCTCGCCCGCGACGAGGAGCGGATCGACGTTGGGCTCAACCGGATCGACGTAGGGCGGGATGAAGAGCCGCGAGCCGTCGCGTCCCTGCTGATGGAGGTCGAGCACCACCTGCGGGTGCCACACGTCGTACAGGCTGTCCACGACGAGCCGCGTCTCGACCTGGGTGAACGCGTACCAGTCGCGGTTGTCGTCGTGGCCGGTGTAGCGGTTGTACAGGCCCGGCGGGTCCGATCCTTCGGCGGGCGTCCCCAGTGTCTGGTCGTACCACCGGGCCACGATCGAGACCCCGTCGGGGTTGAGCGCCGGCACGAGCACGACGACGTCGCGATCGAGCACCGCGCGGATCTCCGCCGACTGCTCGGTGGCCAGCCGGTAGGCGATTTCGACCGCGGAGAGAGATCCTCCCACCTCGGTCGAATGCACGCCGGCCGTGACCAGCACGAACACCTTGGCGCGCCTGACGAGGTTCTCGACGGTCGCCGACTCCGGGACGACGCGTGGATCGGCGAGCTGCCGCTGCAGGAGGCCGAGGGCCGGGAGGCGCGCGAGGTTGGCGGGACTCGAGATGAAGGCGACGACGAAAGGCGCGCCGTCGGTGCTGCGCCCGATCTCGCGGATCTGGACGCGGCCGCTCGCCGCGGCCAGCGCCTTGAACCAGGTCACGATCGCGGGCCAGGAGGCGAGCTTCCGGTCGGCCCCGGGCGCGAAGCCGAGCACCGACGCGGGGGTGGGGACGGGGCGGCGTTGCGCCGGCAGCGGGCCGGCGGCGGCGCATGCCGCGATCAGGAGAGCGAGGACCGCGCGTCGCATGGGAGTAGCTCGAAGCTACACGACTCCCGCGGCGGGGGGCAGATGAGACGAGCCCCGTCCCGATGCTCCGGGACGGGGCTCGACCTTCAGGACTGCCGAATCGAAGCTACTGCAGCCGCTTGATCTCGACGCGCATGTTCTGAGCCCGTCCGGCCGCGGTCTTGTTGCTCGCGACAGGATGCTGCGCGCCGTAGCCGACCGCCGTCAAGCTGGCGGCCGAAACACCCTTGCTCACCAGGTACGCCTTCACCGCGTTGGCCCGCTGCTGCGAGAGCCGCAGGTTGCGGGCGGCAGTGCCGACGCTGCTGGTGTAACCGGCGATCTCCCACTTCGCGTTCGACACGGCCTGCAGTGCGATCGCGATCTTGTCCAGGTCGGTCTTCGCCGCCGGCAACAGCTCGGAGCGGCCCGACCGGAAGTTCACGTTCTTCAGGACCAGCGAAGCGCCCGCGCTGGGCAGCGTCGGCAACTCGACCGGCGGCGCGCCCTTCGGGGCGATAACGACCGTGATGGTGGAGCTGCCGCTCTTGCCGTCGGCGCTCGCCATGACGTGGGCCGCGCCGTTCGCGACGCCCGTCACGAGCCCGGTCGCGCTCACGGTGGCGACACCCGTCGCGTCACTCGTCCAGGTGAAGGTCTTGCCCGTGATCGGCCGGCCGTTGGCATCCATCGCCTGCGCCGCCAGCTGGCTCGTAGCGCCCGCGGCCGACAGCTGCGCCGTCGCCGGCGTGACGCCGACGTTCGCCGTCATCTGCGCGACCGTGACGGTCACCGAGCCGTTGCGGCCACCGGTCGCGGCCGTGATCCGGGCCGTGCCGTTGCCGACTGCCGTGACCGCGCCCGACGCATCGACCGTCGCCACGCTGGGATTGCTGCTCGTCCAGGTGAAGGCGGGGCCGGTGAGTGGGTTGTTGTTCGCATCCTTCGCGACCGCGGCCAGCGCCTGCGTGGCGCCGAGCGCGCCGAGGTTCGCCGTCGCCGGCGTCACGACGACCGACGCCGCCGTGCGGGAGACCGTCACGTTCGCCGTGCCGGTCACGCCCTCGCTCGTCGCGGAGATCGTGGCGGCGCCATCACGCACGGCCGTCACGACACCCGTGGAGGAAACGGTGACGGCGGGGTTGTTGCTGCTCCACCGGATCACCTTGCCCACCATCGGGTTGCCCTTCTGATCGAGCGCCCGCGCGGCGAGCGGCTGCGTCTGACCCAGCGAGGCAAGCGTCACGACACCGGGCGTCACGGCCACGGTGGTGAGGACCTTGGCGCCGCCGACGAACAGCGAGAGACCGACCGTCGCGATGCCGCCGGCGGTGGTGACGCTGCGGATCTGCGCCACGGTCATCCCGGCCTCGACGCGGAGCGCGAGGGCGTCGCCGATCATGTGGCGGACGCCGACGCCGACCTGCCCGCCGAAGGCGTTCGCGCTGGGGTTCTTCTGGTAGAGCACGCCGACGCCGGCCATGATGAACGGGCTGGTCTTGGCGTTGATGTTCGGCGTCCACGTGACGTCGGCGCCGGGCGTCAGGTAGGCGGTGGAGCTCGTGGTGGCGGACTTGCCGACACCGATGCCCGTCCCGACGCTGATGTTCCACATCTGGTTCAGGTTGTAACCCACGCGCAGGGTGCCGCCCGGCATGATCTCGGTGCTGCCCGTGCCGGAGAGACCCTGCGGCGCGACGAACGCGCCGACGCCGGCCGTCAGCTCCCAGCTGCCCTCACGATGCGGGCTCGGCATCATCGCCATGGGGTGCGCGGGCATCGCGGCCGGGTGCTGCGCCGGCTGAGCCGCCGGGCGCTGCGCCGGCTGCTGCGCGGGATGTTGAGCAGGCTGGGCCGGTTGCGCCGGGCGTTGCTGGGCGAGCAGCAACGTCGGCACGAAGACCGCCAACGTCCCCGCGGCCAACAGAACTCGGTTTCGCATGATGCATCTCCTAGCGGAAGTTAGTCCGGGCCGCGCCAGGTGCTCGCACGTCGCGAGCCCAACCGTGCCCCAAGACTCAGCGTGGGCGACGACCCGATGCGCCGGCACCCGAGGTGCCGCGCGAGCGACTGTGGCCGTCGCTCAGAGGAACTGCACGTGCGGTCGCCAAGCGGCCTCGGACCTGCGGACCGAGGGGTCTGGTGGCCGCTGGAGTCCCGACAATCTTGGCGCCTCGGTTGGGGTTGCGCAACCCCGAGCCGCGGGCGCTAGCCCTTCACAAATCGGGTGGCCGCCCCCAGGCGTTCGGCGCTCGCCGACAGCTCCAACGCGCTGTGCGACAGGTCCTCGATGGCCTTGAGCTGCTCGGCCGCGGCGGCCGCGACCACCTTGGCCTCGCTGGCGGAGGCCGCGGCGGCCGCCTTGACCTCCGACAGCACGGATTGCATTTCGGCCGTTCTTTCGGCGTTGCGGCGCGGGAATTCGACCATCCGCGTCGAGAGGTGGGCGGCGGTCTCGGCCGCCCGGACGATGCCCTCGAGCTCGGCTATCCAGCGGCTGGCCGCCGCCGTGACGTCGCCGATCTCGCGCCGCATCTGCTCGAGGAGCTGAGCCGCCCGGTCGATCACGCGGCGCGTCTCGCCGGTGGTCATGGCGGCCTGCTTGGCCTCCTTCGCACTTTCTTCGGCCAGCCGCCGGACCTCGTCGGCCACCACCGCGAAGCCGGCTCCATGCTGCCCCGCCCGGGCGGCCTCGATCGTGGCGTTCAGGGCGAGCATGTTGGTCTGGCTGGCGATCGCGCCGATCGTCTCCGCGAATCGGACGACCTGCTCCGAGGCTTCCCGCAGGCGGCCTACCTCCGCGACGCTCTGCTCCACCGTCGCGCCGATGCGCTCGAGGTTGGCCGCGGTGGCCGCCGTGGCGGCGCGGACGGCCTGGGCCGCGCGCTCCATCTCCTGGGCGGAGCGGTGGGTCTCCTCGCCGGCCAGCGCCGCGTCGTGGGCAGCGGCGCGCAGGTCCACCATCGCGGTCTCGGCGCGGGAGACGCGCTCGGCCGCGTTCACGGCACCGGCCTCGGCTCCCTGCGCCGCGGCAGCGACCTCCTGCGAGCTGGCGTGGATCTCCTCGCTGGTGGCCGTCACGTGCTCGACGTAGCCGGCCGTTTGCTCGGACGACTCGACGAGCGGCTCCAGGACGCCGTGGACCGCCAGCGACAGCGCGAGCTGCGGCGCCACGAGGTTCAGGATGTCGGCATCCGCGGCGCGGTACATCGCCGCGTCGCCGTGGCGGATGCTCCACGCGCCCACGAGATCGTCGCCCTGGTAGAGTGGGACGAGGATCTCGGATCCGGCCGCCGTCCCTCCATCGAGCTGCAGGTGGCCGAACTCGGAGGATACGAGCGGCTTCCGGCGCCTGAGCGCCTCGCCCGCCAGGCCGCGGTCACCCGGATAGCGGTAACCGGCCGGCCGGTCGGGCGCCGTGTCCACGACCTGCACGAATTCGCGCTGCGCCGCATCCCAGCGCGCCACACCGAGGTGCTCCCACGGCACGAGCCGCTGCACCAGCTCCTGGATCGTGCGGAAGCTCCGCTCGAGGTTGACGTCGCCGGCGATCGCGCGCGACAGGCGCTCGGCGAGCCCCAGCTCGTCCGCCCGAATCCCCTTGTGGACGATCCAGTGCGCCAGGGCCGCGAACCCGAGCAGGAGCGCGCAGAGAAAGGCCGTCAGCACCGCCGAGAGGCTCGGCCCGACGGCCTCCATCCACGCGACGGCGAGCGCCGCGCTGAGCAGGTAGACCACCGATTCCCAGCGCAGCGTCATTCGGGCATCCACCCACGCGAGGCTCTCCGACAGCGCCAACTCGGCGTAGAAGGTGCCGTTCACCACGATCGGCAGTCCGATGGCGAGCACCAGGAACGGCAGGACGTTCGCCGGTGTCAGGGCCGCCGCCCCGGTGACTCCGCCGAGGCGATCGTACAGGAAGCCCACGGCGGCCACGCCGAACGTCAGGTGGCTCGCGTTCGCCACCGCGGCGCGAAGCCGCAGCCGTCGCAGCGGGATGTCGCCGGCGAGCATCCCCAGGGGAGCGACGAGAACGCCAAAGCCCCACCCGTGGCGCAGGATGGCGAACAGCACGACGCCGAGGACGAAGGACGAAAAGCCCTTGCCCGGCAGCGCGAGCCCGAAGCGCCGCGTCAGAGCCGCCAGGACCACGAGGAAGACGTACTCCACGGCCGGGAACGGCCGCGGGAATACGCCGGCGAGTATGACGTATGCGAGTGCGGCGAGGGCGAGGATGTCTACGCCGATGCGTAGAGTCTGCTCGGCACTGCGGGAACTCGCGGAGGTTATTGGATTGCTCAACTCTTTGTCTCCCAATCAGGAACGGCGCTGACTGATCGATCAGTCACGTTCACGACGAATGGGGCGGCTCGGCGGCCTAGCAGGTAGCGTGGGCGAGGAGTCGCCAAGACCGACGCCCACGGTATGGTGCGGCGCGGCAGCCGTCAAGCAGCGGTCTATCGCCCGGGCACGCGGCGTGCTACAGTGTGTCGCCGTTTTCAGCCTGGAGGCACGATGAAGGTGACGATCGAATACTGCGCGGTTTGACACTACGATGCGCGGGCCGCCGGTCTGGCGGCCGAGATTCGAAGGCAGTACTCCCCGGTGGAGGTGGTCCTGGTGCCGTCGTCGGGGGGCGTCTTCGAGGTGGAGGTGGACGGCAAGCTGCTGTTCTCGAAGAAGGCGCTCAACCGGCACGCGGAGCCGGGTGAGGTCATGGAGCTGATCGGCCAATGCGCATAGCGCTCTCGACCGGCGGCGGTGACGCGCCGGGTCTCAACGCGGTGATCCGGGGTGCGGTGCTGGCGGCCGTGCACCGGGGCTGGGCGGTGTACGGCATCCAGCGCGGCTTCGGCGGGCTGCTGGGCCACGACCGTGTCGTGGCGCTCGGACCCGACGAGGTGCGCGGCATCACGCACATGGGTGGGACGATCCTGGGGACGACCAATCGCGACAGTCCCTTCAAGTTCCCGGTGCGCCAGCCCGACGGGTCCGTGAAGGAGGTGGACCGCTCGGACGAGCTGCTCGAGGCCTTTCGCGCGCACGGCTTCGACGCGCTGATCACGATCGGCGGCGATGGCAGCCTCAACATCGCGCAGCAGCTCTTCGACAAGGGTCTGCCGGTGGTCGGCGTGCCGAAGACGATCGACAACGACGTCGGCGGCACGCAGCAGACCTTCGGGTTCGACACGGCCGTCTCGACGGCGACGGACGCGCTCGACAAGGTGCACTCGACGGCCGAGAGCCACAGCCGCGTCATGGTCGTGGAGGTCATGGGGCGCTACGCCGGGTGGATCGCGCTCCATTCCGGAGTCTCCGGCAGCGCGGACGTGATCCTGATACCGGAGATTCCCTTCGACATCGAGAGCGTCTGCAAGAAGATCATGGAGCGCGAAGCGCGAGGGCGTGCCTTCAGTGTCGTCGTCGTCGCGGAGGGCGCGGTGCCGAAGGGCGGGGCGCGCGCGCTCAAGGGGCCCGCGGCGGCCGGCGGAGCGATGGAGCGGCTGGGCGGGATCGGCGAGACCGTGGCGCGGGAGATCGAAGCGCGCACCGGCAAGGAGACCCGCTCGCTCACCCTCGGGCACCTGCAGCGCGGCGGCACGCCGACGACGTTCGACCGGCTGCTCGCGCTGCGCTTCGGCGCCGCGGCGGTACGGTGCGTCGCGAACAAGGTGTTCGGCGTGATGGTCGCGTACCAGCCTCCCACGGTGGGCTACGTGCCCCTGAAGGAAGCCCTGGTCAAGCCGAAGCTCGTGCCCGTGGACTCGGACACCGTCTGCACGGCGCGCGACCTCGGCGTCTGCCTGGGCGACTGAGGCCGGTGCATCCCAGCCGAGACCACTACCTCCCTCCCGATCGCCAAGCATTCCACGCCGCGCGGCCGCCCACGGGCCGCGTGGTCGTGATCGCGCCGACCCGCGCGGCCTGCGAGACGATCGAGCTGGCCATGGGCCTCGCCCTCGAGACCGTGCTGGAGCGCGAGCACGGCGAGGAGATTCACGCCCTCGCCGCCGGCGGACGCGGATTCGGCGTGGTGGCGGGCACCGGCACCGGGAAGACGCTGGGGATCCGCCGCATGGCGCAGGCCATTCTCGGCGTGCCGCTCAAGGTGGGCGTGGTGAACCGGGAGCGCGAGGCGACCCCGGAGACGCCCTCGTGGAACGTCGTGATCGTCACGACCGGCATCGCGCGTCGCTGGTTCCAGGCGGGCATCATCACGGGAGCGGACGTGCTGGTGGTGGACGAGATCCACCAGACGTCGGCGGAGCTGGAGCTGTGCCTGGCGCTCGGCAAGCGGGCGGGGTGCCGGTTCATCTGGCTCTCGGCCACCGTGGATCCCGCCTTCTACGCGCGCTACCTCGATTCGGCGCGGGTGATCGAGACGACGGCGTTCGATCCGTCGCGCGCCGCACGCGTGCGCGTCGTGGCCTCCACCGTCGAGGCGTTCCTCGACCCCCGGTTCCTCCGCCGGATCGTGCGGGAGCGGCGCGGCGTCGCCGTCTTCGTGCCGACGCGCGCCGAGGTCGAAGCCGTCGCTGCGGGCGTGGGGGCGCAGTGGCCGGCCCTCACGACGGCGTACTATCACGGCGGCGAGCCCATCCGGATCATCCGTCCGTTTCTCGAGGGGCAGGCGGAGCGGCCGTACCTGCTGGCGATGACGGCGGCCGGCCAATCGGCCCTCAACGTCGCGGGCCTGGACACGGTCGTGATTCTCGACGCGCGCTACCAGAACGTCGTCGAGCGCGGGCGCAACGTCCTCACGCGGATGCCGCTGGGCGCGAACGAGATCCTCCAGATGGCCGGGCGGGTGCACGGCCGGGTCCGGGGTGGCGAGGTGTGGATCCTCAGCGACCGCCGCATCGACTTCGAGCACCTCGAGCCGGGGCCGCCGGAATTCCAGCTGGCGGGCGACGTCGAGCGCGTCGCGATGACGTGCGCGGCGCTCGAGGTGGACGTGTCGGATCTGGAGCTGCCCGTTCCCCTCGATCGTCCGGCGCACGCGGCCGCGCTAAGGCGGCTCGAGGCGCGCGGCATCGTGGCGGACGGGCGGTTGACGGTCTACGGCGCCGAAGTCGAGGCGCTGCCGGTCGAGCGGCCGTGGGCCGAGCTGCTGCTGCACGCGGACGCGGACCTGGTGCCCGCGGTGGCCGCGTGCTCGGGCGTGGAATCGCTGCACCGGATGACCCGGGAAGAGCGGATGCTCCGCGGCCTGATCGTGCCCGGGTCGGACCACCTCACCGTCTACAACGTCTACGCGGAGGCGGTGAACCAGCACGGCAGCGTGGGGGAGGTGTTCGGGCTCGCGCGCCACGTGTTCGCCGAGTCGCTGGGCGAGTGGGCGGAGCGGCGCGGCGTGCTGGTCAAGGCGGTCGAGGACGCGGCGCTCGGCGTCGCGTCGGTCTACCGCGCGCTCGAGCTGCCGCTGCCCGCGAAGCTCCACCCCGCCGACGAGCGGATGCTGCGGCGCTGGCAGGATCTCGTCGCGCGGATCATGCCCTTCGACCTGGTCGTGGACGAGGAGACGTCGAGCCGCGAGCCCGTCCGCGTCTCGCGCGGCTCGGTGTGCGGCACCTGGGGCGGCATCGCGGGCACGATCCGTTACTTCGCGGACCGGTTCGGGATCCCCCGCGCCGCCATCGAGGGCACGCAGCTGCCGTACGACCTGTTGCGGAGCTACGCCCGCGTGGTGCCGCCCGAGGTCGTCTACGATCCGCGGCACCGGAGGACGCCGCTGGCGGCCGTGCGGCGGCGCCTGTTCCACGACTTCGAGCTCGAGAAGGACAGCGAGCCGCTCGAGACGATCCCGGCCGAGCTGGCGGGCCGGGCGCGCGCGGCCCTCGTCGAGGCCCTCATGACGGGCGTGGCGCATCACCGTCACGCGCGGGCGTTGCGGCACACGCTGGACCGCCTCGGCGAGCTGTGGCGCCGCTCCGGCGGCGCGTTGACGGGCGTCTCCGGGGCCGACGTGCGCACGGCGCTCGGCCGCAGGCTCGCGGGATTGCATCGCTACCAGGATTTCCTGCAGGCCGACCTCGCCCTGACGGTGGACGAGTTCGTGGCGCCCGACGTACGCCATGCGCTGGACGCGTTGCCGTCGTCCGCCACCGTGCTGGGCGAAGCCTGCGACCTGGACTACGAGGTGGAGAACGGTGCCGGCGTCGTCAGGCTGAGACTCAAGGAACGGCTGGCGCGCGCGCTGCGGGAGGAGGATCTGCCGCGGCTGGATCGTCCGTTGCGCTTCGCCGTGCTGCGGGGCAAGGGCGCCGCGGTTCGGGCGCCGTCGCTGCGTGAGCTGCGGCCGCTGCTCAGCGCGCCGCCGGCGCCGCCTGGCCGAGAGCGACGAGGGCGAGCCAGAAAGCATCGTAGGAGGCTCTGACGTCCTCGGGCGCATCCCCCGCCACCAGCGCCGCCGCGGCGCCGTCGAGGAACATGCGGACGGTCGCTGCGAGCTCCTCCGGGGGAATGGGCACCCGCGCACCGAGACTCTCGAGCAAGGCGGGCAGGGCCACGGCGATGCCGGCCTGCTCGTCCTGGCGCGCCCGCCGCACGCTCGCGGCCACGCCCCGATCCTGCCGCGCGAGCAGCGTCAGGTCGGGCGCGGTGCGCTCGACCGAATCGCGCGGATCCAGGCTGCGCCACAAGTCGTCGAGACTCGACATTCCGCGCGCCGACGACAGCGCCGCGAGACGCCGTTCGGCACGCCGGTCCGCGAGAGCGCCGGCCGCGGCGGCGAGCAGCCGTTGCTTGGTCGCGAAGTGGTAGTGGACCAGCGCCGACGAAACGCGCGCCGCCTTGGCCACCCGCGCCACGGTGATTCGATCCATGCCCACGGATGCCAGCAAGTCACAGGCGGCCACGACGATCGTATCTCGTTTGTCCATAACGGGCTCCGCGATGACTGATTCGTCAGTCAGTGTATGGACCCACCGCAGGATGTCAAGGCTGACGGCGGCTCGATGATCCACCTCGCCATGATCGCCGTGCAGTTCTTCTTCGCCTCCCTCACGGTGGTCGCGAAGTTCGTGCTGCCGAGCGTCTCGCCGGCGGGCATCGTCTTTTTCCGGGTGACCGGGGCGGCGCTCGCCTTCGGCGTCGTTCACGCGGTCTTCGTGCGCGAGCGCGTCACCGACCGGAGGGATCTGGCCACGCTGCTCGGGCTCGCGATGCTCGGCGTGGTGATGAACCAGCTGCTGTTCCTCGAAGGCGTGAAGCGCACGACCGCCATCAACACGAACATCCTGGTGACGACGGTGCCGGCGTTCACGCTGGCCATCGCGCTGGCGCTCGGCTACGAGCGGGCGACGTGGAGCAAGGTCGGCGGCATCGCGCTCGCGGCGGCGGGCGCCGTGATCCTGATCGGCCCCGACCGCATCAGGCTCGATCCCACGACGGCGTTCGGCAACGCGCTCGTCGCGTGCAATACGGCGTCCTACGCGGGCTACCTGGTGCTGGCGAAGCGGATGCTGAAGCGGTATCGGCCGCTGACGGTCATCTCGCACGTCTTCCTCATCGGCGCGGTGATCGTGATGCCCGTGGGTCTCGTGGCACTGCGCGCCACGGACGTGACCGCTCTTCCTCGCGGCGTGCTGGCCGGCCTCGGCTACATCGTGCTGTGCTCGTCGGTGTTCGCGTACTACCTCTCGATCTGGGCCTTGCAGCGCACGGCGTCGAGCCTGGTGGCGATGTACGTGTACCTGCAGCCGGTGATGACGGTGGGGGCGGCCCCCCTGGTCCTGGGAGAGCACCTGACGGCCCGCGCGGCCGGGTCGGCCCTGGTGATCTTCGGGGGGCTCGCGCTGGCCACCTGGGGCGAGCAGCGCTCGGACCACGAGGCGGCCCCGGCGCCGAAGCCCGCGGCGCCGTAGGCGGCGTGCGCCGGAAACCGCGCGCTTCGCCCGGGCGTAGTGAATGTGCCCCCTCCCAGGCGGCAGGCCCGTGGCACTCGCCCTCGCGTTCGCGCTGACACTGCAGCTCCAGGGCGGTCCCTACGCCGACTCGGCGACGGCGGCCCTGATCGCGCGGGCGCGCGAGCGGCACCGGCAGCAGGACGCCGCCGTGCACGACTACCGTGCGCATCTCCTCTCGCGGCTCGACGTCGAGGTGGGACGCGGAGGGTTCGCGCGGCTTCTGCCGCTCGGCGTGGACGAACAGGCCGCGGACCTCCAATGGCAGGCGCCGAACGACCTGAAGATCGTCACGGTCGGCGAGCGCTCGCGGACCGCGTACCGTGGCATGGACATCCAGGCCGGCTGGACGCGGCCGTGGTTCGTGCCGCGGTTCCTCGGCGACAGCATCCGACTGCTCTCCGATCGCGGCTTCCCCGATCGCGCGGCGGTGCACCCCCTGGCGCCCGGCGCGGACACTCTCTACCGCTACGCGATCGTGGATTCGATGCAGCTCGCGCTGCCGGGCAGGATGGTGCGGGCGCTCGCCGTGCGCATCACGCCGGTGCGCGCGGATGCCTCGCTCATCGCGGGAGAGATCTGGCTGGATGCGGCGACGGCGGAGACGGTCCGCCTGTCGTTCACGTTCGTCGGCAGCCGGGTGTGGGTGGACTCGATCGGGGCCACTCACCGCGACACCGTGCGCGCGGACCGCCAGAACGCGCTGGTGGAGAGGATCCTGCGCGTTTCGGCCGACCTGGAGTACGGCTTGTACGACCAGCGGTTCTGGCTCCCGTTCCGCCAGTCCGTCACCCTGGACCTGCAGCTGCCGTGGTTCAAGAACCTGGTCCTGCCGATTCACTTCATCACCACGTTCAGCGACGTGCGCGTCAACGAGAACGCGCCGCTCGTCCTTGCCGAGCTTCCGGCCGACACGACGACGCACCACGGGCGGCGCCACGACGACATCAGGCGACGGTGCGGCGGGAAGGACCTGCCCGACTCGCTCGCGGACTCGGACGCCCGCGCCAAGGAGGGCTGCGTCACCGTCGGCGCCTGGATGGGCGGGCACTTCGAGGTGGACGTGCCGCCCGACTCGGCGCTGAAGAGCTACGCCGGCTGGCCGGGCGCCCTGGATCTCGGTCTGACGCAGTCCGATGCCGCGCGGCTCGAGGACCTCCGGCGTGACGTGTTGAGCACGATGGAGCATCTGCCCGACAGCATCACCGGCCGCCCCCGGCTGGCGTTCGCGTTCGATCGGTTGACCGACATCTGGCGGTACAACCGCGCGGAAGGCGCGTCGCTGGGCGCGGGCTACGAGTGGAGACCGGGTCCCGCTTTCGTCTACCTGCTGGCGAAGGCGCGCTACGCGTTCACCGATCGGCGGCTGCAGGGCTTGCTCACGGTGCGACGCGACGCAGCCTCGTCGCGCCTCGAGATATCGGCGTATCGCGAGATGCGCGACGCCGATCCGCTGGCACCCGGGCTGACGTTCGCGAACTCGGTGGACGCGCTGCTGTTCGCACGCGACGACGGGGACTACGTGTTCACGCAGGGGTTCGCGCTGCGGACACAGCGGCCCCTCGGCCTCGCCGCCGACCTGAGCCTCGAGGCGCGCTACGAGGACGAGTCCGCTCCGCGCCGGCTCGCGCGCGCCGGGTTCAACGCGTTGTTGGGCGGGAGCGGCGATTTCGAGCCCAACGGTCCCGTCGTCGCCGGGCGGTACGCGGTGGCCGAGGCCACGCTGGCGGGAGGCGCCCGGCCGTTCGGCTGGAGCGCCGGGGCGCAAGCCACGGCCGGAACGCGACGCCACGTGCGCGGATGGCTTTCTGCGACGGCTCGTTCGGGGCTCGTCGGCAGCCTCGACCTCACGGCTTACGGGTGGGTTGGCGCCGGGGCAGGCGACAGCCTTCCGCAGCAGGAGTTCCGCCTGGGCGGCGACAGGACGCTGCGCGGTTACCCCGCCGGCTGGTTGCGCGGCGACGGCGCGTGGGCGTTCGGGCTGGATCTCGCGCTCGGGGGCCACGCCGTGACGCCGGTGGTTTTCGGCGATGCCGGGCAGGTGGCGCCGCAAGGCCTGCGCTTCGCCGGAAGCGTCGCGGCTTCGGTGGGCGCCGGGGTGTCGCTCCTGGGCGGCGTGGTCCGGTTGGATGCGGCGCGACCGATCGGGCCGGACGCCCGCTGGCGGTGGTCGTTGGTGGTGGGGGCGCGCCGCTAGGCAACCGGCGGGTGGGCGCCTAGCTTCACCCACCATGCGACCGAGGTTGATCGCGGCGGCGACGTTGGCGCTGGCCGCCGGCGGGTGCGGCGGCAGCGCGCCGGACGCCAATGCCGGCGGCCACGTTCGCGTCGAGCGCGCTGCCGCTCGCACCGCCGGCATCATGGACGAGCCGGGCCGTGCCGAGTACTGCCCCGCCGACAGCCTGCTGACCATCATCGCCGTCGGGCACGACCGGGGCGCCGGCTTCGCCGTAAAGACCGCGCTCCCTCTCCAGGGGGCCGGCTCCTTCCTCGTGCGGCCGCAGCTTGGCGGAGTCGGCACGGCCACCGCCGCGTTCCGGCTGGCGAGCGGCACGGCGCGGGTCGGCACGTCCGGCACGATCCGCCTGCAGGAGAGCGGCTCCGTCTCTGGGACCTTCGACGTCGCGGTGCCCGACACGGGGAGGACGCCCGTGCGTTTCCGGGGCACGCTCGCGCGCATCCCCCTGCGTCCCGGGATCCCGGCGTCGTGCCCGCACCGGTGAATGCCGAGGGTCCGCTCCGTGTGATCCATGTCGATACCGAGCGCAGCTGGGGAGGTGGCCAGCGGCAGGTCCACGCGCTCGCGACGATGATGCGGCGGCGCGGCCACGAGACGTGGGTCGTGACGCGGCCGGATTCGCTGCTGGCGGGCGCGTTGACGCGCGACGGCGTCCCGGTCGTGGCGGTGAAGCCGGCGTTCGAGTGGGACCCCGTGTCGGGGGGCAGGCTGCGGGCGCTGGTGCGGCGCGTGCGGCCCGACGTCGTGCACGCGCACGCGGCCCACGCCCTGGCGATCGCAGCCCTGGCGGCGCTCGGCACCCGGACTCCGATCCTGGCGGCGCGTCGCGTGGCGCTCCCACTGCGGCGCAACCCGCTCTCGCGCTGGAAGCACGCGCGCGTCACTCGCTTCGTCGCGGTCTCCGAGCGGGTTCGGCGGGCGCTGGCCGCCGACGGCATCGCGCCGGAGCGCATCTCGGTGGTGAGGAGCGGCGTGGACTTGTGCGGGCGCCGGACGTCCGCGAGCGCCGCGACCCTGCACGGTCTCGGGCTCGTGCCGGGTCGCGCTCTCGTCGTGATGGTCTCGGCGCTGGTACCGCCGCACAAGGACCCGCGGACGTTCCTCGAGGCCATCGCCGCGACGCGCCGCGCGGGACACGACGTGCAGGCGCTCCTGGTGGGCGGCGGGCCACTGCTCGAGCCGGCGCGCCGGACCTGTCGCGAGCTGGGGCTGGACGGTGCGGTGCGTCTGAGTGGATTCCGGGCCGATGCGGTCGAGCTGCTGGCGGCCGCCGACGTGGCCGTCCTGAGCTCGCGCGACGAGGGATTGGGCACGACGCTGCTGGACGCGATGGCGGCGGGGGTCCCGATCGTCGCGACGGCCGCGGGCGGCGTCACCGAGATCGTGCAGGACGGCGTGAACGGACTCCTGGTGCCGGTCGGTGACGGCGCGGCACTGGGGGCCGGAATCGGCCGGGTGCTCGACGACGCCGGGCTCCGGCGGACGCTCGTGGCCGGAGGGCTCGAGCGGGTCCGCGCGTTCTCGGTCGAGCGCACCGTCGAGGAGACGCTCGCGGTCTACCGGCTCGTCGCGCGCGGAGGCGCGGCCGCGCCGCGCACGAGCGCGTGACGGCCGGCGCGCCCCGGCTCAGCGCGGTGATCATCACGCGCGACGAGGAGGGGAACCTCCCGGCGTGCCTGGCGAGCCTGCGCGGTCTGGTCGACGAGATCGTGGTGCTGGACGCGGGGTCGACCGACGCGACGGTGTCCATCGCCCAATCCGCGGGTGCGCGCGTGGAGCGGAGGCCGTTCGCGGGTTTCGGCGCCGCGAAGCAGGCGGCGCTGGAGATGGCCTCGGGCGAGTGGGTGCTCTCGGTGGACGCCGACGAGCGGGTGACGCCGGCGCTCGCGGCGGAGATCCGCGGCGTGCGCGACGACGGGCGCGGACCAGCCGGCTACCTGGTGCGGCGGGAAGTCTTCTTCCTCGGTCGGCGGCTGCGCTTCGGCGGGATGAGCCACGACTGGGTGCTGCGGCTGTTCCGGCGCGAGGCCGGACGCTTCTCGACGGACCGGGTGCACGAGCGCGTCCTGGTGCCGGGCCGCCCCGGAAGACTGAGCGGCACGCTGCTGCACCACCCGTACCGCTCGTTGGCGGTGCACGTGGAGAAGATGAACCGGTACACGGAGCTGCAGGCGGATGCATTCCTCGCGCGGGGGAAGCGCTATCGCGCGTGGATGTGGCTGCGCCTACCCTGGAAGATGTTCGCGCGGCTCGTGCTCCGCCTGGGCGTGTTGGACGGAACGCCGGGGGTGCTGTTCGCGACGATGTCCGCCTACAGTTCGTGGCTGAAGTACGCGAAGACCTGGAGGGGGGATGAGGAATCGCGATAGCCTGGTAGGCTGGATCGTCGCGGCGATCGCGCTGGTCGCGCTCGCGGCCTTCGGCGCCGAAGGTGCGGCGCGCTGGCCGTGGCTGGGCTTCAACCTGGCCGCGGCGGTGCCCTTCCTCCTGCTGTTGATCCCCGAGTGCAGGGCGTGGGTCGCCGCTCGCGTGGGCGCGCAGCCAGCGCTGTCCGTCCACGTTCCGTTCGCCTTCGCCGTGTACGGCATGGGGGCCGCCCTGTTGAGCGGTAGCCACCACTGGCTGAACATGGTGCTCTGGCCGGTGTGCGTCGCGGTGGCGGTGGCGGCGCTCGGGCGCGGCAGCGCGGACGAGCCGGCGGCGTGGCGACTCCTGTTGAGCGGCGCGGCGTTGTGGGCGCTCGGCGGGATCTGGGAACGCCCGCTCCAGATCCGGGTTCCCGGCGGCACGCACCTGGGGCTCGCCTACCTCGCGACGCTCGACATCGCGCTGTTCCTCTTCCTGGTCGTCCGGCCGATTCGGACGTTCGACGTGCGACTGGGTCTCCGCGCGCGCGACATCGGCCTAGCGCTCGGCGCGGTGGCCGTGCTGGCGGCGGTGGCGATCCCGCTCGGGATGGTGATCGGGTTCCTGCACGTGGAGCCGCGCTGGCTCGGTCTCGGCTACGCGACGGCGCGCCTGTTCGGCCTCGTGCTGTTCGTCGGACTCCCGGAGGAGATGCTGTTCCGGGGCGTGTTCCAGGAGTCCTTCTCGCGACTGTGGAACCCGCGTGTCGGCCTGGTCGTCGGATCCGTCGTCTTCGGCCTCTCGCACCTGCCCAAGCACGCACCGCCCTTGAACTGGCCGTACGCCCTGCTCGCCACGCTGGCAGGTCTCGCGTATGGATGGGTGTATCAGCGCACCGGCCGGATCGCGGCGGCCGCCGTGACCCACGGGATCGTGGACTGGATCTGGGGCACGTTCCTTGGTGCCTAGGCGAGCGCCGTGAGCCCGTCGCGCCCCTTGCTGAAGCGGGCGCGGGAGGGGATCAAGCGGCCGCTGCAGTCCGCCTTCGCCGCCGCGCTGACCGCGCGCCTCGACCGGCGCCCCCGAACGGCGGGCGACCTCGACGAACTCCGGCCGCGGACGATCCTCTGCTCGCGCACCGATCGCATCGGCGACCTGCTCTGCTCCACGCCGCTGATCCAGGCCGTGCATCGCCGCTGGCCGGAGGCGCGGCTGCTGCTCGTCGCAGGCCCCAAGAACCGGGCCGTGCTGCGCGGCCTTCCCTTCGTCGAGGAGGCGCCCGTCTTCCGCCGGGATCCCCGGAGCTGGGCGGGCATCGCGCTGTGGGCGCGCCGCCAGTCGGTCGATCTCAGCATCAGCCTGCGCGCCGAGTCGATGGCGGGCGCGTGGATCTCCGCGTGGAGCGGGGCGCCCGTTCGCTGCGCGACGCACCGGACGTACGCGGCGCCGTCGTGCAACCTGCTGCTCGGGGCGGACGACCGGCACCAGGTGAGCCGGTACGCGCATGCGGCGGAGGTTCTCGGATTTCCGTCCGACGCGCTGCGGCCGGTCTTCGTGCCGAGTCCGGATGCCGAGCGGAAGGGCGCGGCGATCGCGGCGGCGCTGATGCCGGGCGGCGGGCGGCCGCTCGTGGGCCTGCAGATCCCGAATCGAGGGTCGGGGCGGCACGCCGTGCGCGCGTGGCCCGCGGAGCACGTGCTCGCGCTGACGCGCCGTCTCGCGGAGGACGGCTGCCGCGTCGTGCTGTGCGGCACCGGCGCCGAGCGGCTTGAAGCCGAAGCCGTGGCGTCGGCCGTGCCGGAGGCGGTGGTCGCGCCGGCGGCGCCGCTCGACGTCTTCGCGGCCCTGCAAGGGCACCTCGATCTGTTCATCGCGCAGTTCACCGGGACCCTGCACCTGGCGGACGCGATGGGCGTGGCGACGCTGGCCTTCGGCCTCCCGCAGCAGGTGGAGATCTGGGGCCCGATCGGTCCGCGGCACCGCTGCGTCGGCGCCGCACGCGCGAGCGAGATCCGCGTGGAGCAACTGCTGCAGGCGGCCCGCGAGCTGCTGCACGGGCGTGGTGAGCGACGGCTGGAGAGGCGCGCATGAAGCTCAAGGAAGTCGTCTACCTGCTCGGCTTGCGGCCGAAGCCCAAGCACTACGGCATCGCCATCGAGTCGCACGATCTGCCGGGGGAGGGGCGCGTCGATGTCGCGCGCTGGCTGCATCCCCGGGCGCCCGATCCGGCACCGAGGCAGGCGGAGGTGGACCTGCTGCGGCGATTCCTGAGGCCGGGCGACGTCGCGATCGACATCGGCGCGCAGCAGGGAGACACGACGATTCCGATGGCGCTCGCGGTCGGGCCGTCGGGGACGGTGCTGGCGCTCGAACCGAACCCCTACACGTTCCCCGTGCTGGCGCGGAACGCCGAGCTCAATCCGGCCAAGACGCGGATCGTGCCGTTGATGTTCGCGGCGACCGGAGTCGACGGGACGTACGAGTTCCAGTACGGGGACGAGGGCTACTGCAACGGAGGGCTGCACGAGGGAATGAGCCGGTGGCTCCACGGCAGCGCCTTCAAGGTGCGCGTGGAGGGCAGGAACCTCCCGGCCTGGCTGACGCGCGAGCACCCGGACCTCGAGCCGCGCCTCCGCTTCATCAAGGTGGACGCCGAGGGCCAGGATCTCGCCATTCTCGAGACGCTCGAGGACCTGATCCGCAGCCGCCGGCCCTGGCTTCGCGTCGAGATGTTCGCCCTGCGCAAGTCGCCGCGCGGCTACCGGCGTCGTCTCTTCGATTTCCTCCTCGCGCGCGGCTACGACGTCCGGCGTTACCGGCCCGACGCCGGCGTGGAGGGCGAGCCCATCACCCCGGACAACCTCACGCACTGGGAGACCTACGACGTGCTGTGCGCGCCGCGAGAGGGGGCGGCGTGAGCGTTCGTCGCCGCGTGGCACGAGCCGACGGCGGGCACCGGTGACGGCCGCCATCCCCGTCTCCGGGTTCTCGATCGTCCGCAACGCGGTCCGCTACGGGTACCCGGTGATGGAGTCGCTGCGCTCGCTTCTGCCGCTCGTGGACGAGCTGATCGTGGCGGTGGGCAGGAGCGACGACGGTACGCTCGAGCTGGTGCGCTCGCTCGGCGACCGCAGGCTCAGGATCCTCGAGACCGACTGGGACGACTCGCTGCGCGTCGGCGGGCGGGTCCTCGCGCAGCAGACCAACCTCGCGCTGGCGGAGTGCCGGCACCCGTGGGCGTTCTACCTCCAGGCCGACGAGGTCGTGCACGAGGCGGACTACGACCGGATCCGCGGCGCGATCGAGCGCTGGGACGCGGATCCCGAGGTGGACGCGCTGCGCTTCCGGTTCCTGCACTTCGAGGGGACGTACGCCTACGTCAATTACGTGCGCTACCGCAAGCAATGCCGGGTGGTGCGCAACGACGGCCGCCTGCAGTCCGTCGGCGACGCGGCCGGATTCGGCCGGAAGGACGGGCGGCCGCTGCGGGTGCGGCGGACGGGCGCGAAGATCTACCACTACGGCTGGGCGCGCGCGCCGCACCTGTTGAGGGTCAAGACGATGGCGTTCCAGAAGCTCTACCACGACGACGCGTGGGTCCGGGAGCGCTACGAGGAGGTGCCGGAGGACTACTTCTCCGACGTGGACATCGCCTTCCGTTTCCGCGGCACCCACCCGGCGGCGATGCGCGAGACCATCGGGGCGGCCGACTGGCGCGTCCCGCCGGAGCGCAGGCCGCCCCTCGGGTCGCCGCTGCTGAATCCCCGCTTTTACGCGGCGTGGCTCAGGAAGTGGCACGTGCTGCCGCGGAGGTGACCGCGATTCGGCGCCCCGTGCGGGGTACGCTTCGGCCGTCCGGGTCGCGCAGGGTGCCGTCCGCGCCGCGCCGCGCCTAGATTTCCGGTCTCCGTGGAACAGACCTACTTCCGCAAGGGCTTCGGGCTCCGGGGCGAGATCCAGGGCGCCCTGACCGACGACTACCACAGCGCCGTCGTGGACGAAGTGCGCGCGCGCGGCTACGCGGTCACGGTGGGCGGCCTCACGATTCGCCTGGCGCAGGAGTTCGGCTTCTGCTACGGCGTGGACCGGGCGGTCGAATACGCGTACGAGACCCGCACGAAGTTCCCGGGCAAGCGCATCCACCTCGTGGGCGAGATCATCCACAATCCGCACGTCAACGCGAAGCTCGCCGACATGGGGATCGCGATCATCGCGCGGAGCACGAGCGGCGATTTCGACTTCTCGCACGTGACGGCGGACGACGTCGTGATCCTGCCGGCGTTCGGCGTGACGCGGGAGGACTTCGGCCGCCTGCGGGCGATCGGCGCCGTGCTGGTGGACACGACGTGCGGCTCGGTGCTCAACGTGTGGAAGCGGGTGGAGAGCTACGCGCGCGACGGCTTCACGGCGGTGATCCACGGCAAGTACCAGCACGAGGAGACCAAGGCGACGGCGTCGCAAGTCTCGCAGCACGCCGCCGGCCGGTACCTGGTGGTGCGCGACATGGCAGAGGCGCGGCTGGTGTGCGACTTCATCGAGCGGGGCGAGGGCGCGGACGAGCTGCGGCGGCGGTTCGCGTCGGCGGCTTCGACCGGGTTCGATCCGGCGCGCGATCTGGAGCGTGTGGGCATCGCGAACCAGACCACGATGTTGTCCTCCGAGTCGCTGGCCATCGCGGCGGAGATCCGCCGTGCGGTGACGGCGCGCCACGGCGCGGCGGCGCTCGCCGGGCACTTCCGCAGCTTCGACACCATCTGCTCGGCCACCCAGGACCGGCAGGACGCGGTGCTGCGGCTGCTCAAGGACTCGGTGGACGTGGTGGTGGTGGTGGGCGGCTACAACTCGAGCAACACGAACCACCTTGCGGCGCTGTGCGCCGAGCGGGTGCCGACGTACCACGTGCAGGATGCCGGCTGCATCGTGCCCGAGACGGGAACGATCCGGCACAAGCCGGTGGGCACGCAGCAGGAAGCGGCAGTCGCGGGCTGGCTCGCGCCGGCTGCGCGCGTCGTCGGGGTCACGGCCGGGGCGTCCACGCCGAACAACAAGGTGGGCGAGGCGATCTCCCGGATCTTCGCCACGCGCGGACTGGACCTGGCCGCGGCGCTCGCGCCGGGCGCTCCGGTCAGTGAAAATCGTGTGAGCTGACGAAGGCCGCGCCGGCCGCCGGCCGCGGCGCGGCGAAGCGCCTGCCCCGGATGTTGAGCACGCCCTGCTCCTCCTGGAGCGGGCCGCTGACGACCAGCAGCGGGGACCGCCGTACCAGCCGCCTGTTCTCCTCGAACAGCTTCGGCGTGATCACCACGTTGGCCAGACCGGTCTCGTCCTCGAGCGTCACGAAACAGAACCCCTTCGCCGTACCGGGCCGCTGGCGGCAGATCACGAGGCCGGCCACGGTCACCCAGTCGCCGTCGCGGCGCCGCGCCAGCTCGGCGGCGGGAATGGCGCCCAGCGCTGCCACGGCGGCCCGGAGGTGGCGCATCGGGTGGCCGGCGGGCGAGAGGCCCGTCACCCGGTAGTCGGCCTCGGTGAGCTCGACGGGCGTGAAGCGGGGCACCGGGGCGGGTCGCCGGTCCGCGGCTACCGGCGCGAGGGGCCCGGCGGGGCCGCGCGCCTGCTTGAGGATCTCCCACAGCGCCGAGCGGCGGTTGGGCCACAGCGCGTCGAACGCGCCGGCCTCGGCGAGCGCGCGCAGCTGCGCGACGGTGAGGCCGCTTTCGCGCACCCATCCCTCCAGGGAGTCCGGGCGCCCGTTCCCCAGCAACGGCTCCAATCGCTCGCGCGCCTTGCTGCCGAGGCCCGCGACCTGGCGGAAGCCGATGCGGAGGGCGCCGTCCTCGATCGTGCCGTCCCACGCGCTCTTCATCACGTCGACGCCCCGCACCTCCACGTCGTGGCGCTTCGCGTCCTCGACGATCGTGCCGGGCGAGTAGAAGCCCATCGGCTGCGCGTTGAGGAGCGCGCAGGCGAACTCGGCCGGGTAGTAGAGCTTGAAATACGCGGAGGCGTAGACCAGCAACGCGAAGCTCGCAGCGTGGCTCTCGGGAAAGCCGTAGTCGGCGAACGCGGAGATCTGGTTGAAGATGCGGCGGGCGACGTCCGGCGCGATGCCGTTCTTCGCCATCCCGTCCACCAGCTTGCCGCAGATCCTCGCCATCCGCTCGTGCGAGCGCTTGTGCCCCATCGCGCGCCTGAGCTCGTCGGCCTCGCCCGGCGTGAAGCCCGCGGCGGCGATCGCGACCTGCATTCCCTGCTCCTGGAAGAGCGGCACGCCGAGGGTGCGCTCGAGGATCGGCTCGAGCGAGGGATGCGGGTAGGTCACCGGCTCGAGGCCGGCCCGGCGCCGGAGGTAGGGATGCACCATCTCGCCCTGGATGGGGCCGGGGCGGATCAGGGCGACCTCGACCACGAGGTCGTAGAAGGTGCGCGGGGCGAGGCGCGGCAGCGTGTTCATCTGCGCGCGCGACTCGACCTGGAAGACGCCGATGGTGTCGGCGCGGCAGAGCATGTCGTACACGGCGGAATCGGTCATCGGCAGCTTCGCGAGATCCACGGTCACGCCGCGGTGGAGCCGCACCAGCTGGATCGCCTTCTGAAGCATCGTGAGCATGCCGAGTCCCAGCAGGTCGATCTTGATGAGCCGGACGGGATCGAGGTCGTCCTTGTCCCACTGGATCACGGTGCGCTCGGGCATCGCCGCCGGCTCGACGGGCACCACCTCGGCCAGCGGCTCGGCCGTGAGCACGAACCCGCCGACGTGGATGGAGCGGTGGCGCGGCAGCTGGTGGAGGCCGCGCACCACCTCGGCCAGCATCCGGACGCGGTGGTCGGCCGGGTCGAGGTCGGCCACGCCCGCACCGCCCGCGAGCAGCTTCTCGCCGGTCTCGCGCGCGCCGTCGCGGTCCGCCTCGTCGGCGAGCTTCTCGGCCTGCTGCACGGAGAAGCCGAGGACGCGGGCGGCATCGCGCACCGCCGCGCGGCCGCGGTAGGTGATGGCCTCGCAGACCATGGCCGCGTGGTCGCGCCCGTAGCGGCGGTACACGTACTGGATGACCTCTTCGCGGTCGTTGTGGGCGAAGTCGATGTCGATGTCGGGCGCCTCGCGCCGGTCCTCCGACAGGAAGCGCTCGAACAGCAGCTCCATCCCGATCGGGTCGATGGCGGTGATGCCGAGGCAGTAGCAGACGGCGGAGTTGGCGGCGGAGCCGCGGCCCTGGGCGAGCACGCCGAGCCGGTTCGCCTCGCGCACGATGTCCCACACGATCAGGAAGTAGCCGGCCAGCCCCAGGCGCCGGATCACGTCCAGCTCGTGCCGGAGCTGCGCGCGGTGGCGTTCGGTCAGGCGCCCGCCGTAGCGCTCGCGCGCGCCGGCGGCGACGAGCGCGGCGAGATGATCGTCGGCCGTGACGCCCGGCGGCGTGGGGAACGCGGGGAGCGTCGGCGTGAGCGCGGTCATCCGGAACGCGCACCGCTCGGCCACCGCGCGCGTGGCCGCGAGGGCCTCGGGGTAGTGGCGCCAGCGGTGGGCCATCCGCTCCGGACGCTTGAGGTACCACTCGCCGTTGGGCCTCAGGAGCGTGCCCGCCTCGTCCAGCGTGGTCTGGTGGCGCAGGCAGGTGAGGACGTCGTGCACGAGCCGGCCCTTGGGCGCGGCGTAGTGGACGTCGTTGGTCACGAGCCACGGGAGGTCGAGCGAGCCGGCGAGCGCGACGAGCTTCGGCACGACCGCGCGCTCCGACGCGAGGGCGTGGTCCCAGCACTCGACGGCGACGCGGCCTTGGAAGACCTCGGCCAGCCGGCCGAGCCGCTCGCGCGCGCCGGCCTCGTCCTCCTGGGCGAGGCGCCGGGGCACGTCGCCGAACGGGCAGCCGGTGAGGCAGAAGAGGCCGGCGGCGTGGCGCTCGACCTCGTCCCACGGTGCCGCGGGCGCGCCGCGCTCGGCGCCCCGTGCGAGCGTGACGAGGTGGGAGAGGTTGCGGTAGCCCTCGGCGGACGTCGCGAGCAGGGTGAGGTGGGAAGCGTCGCTTCCGGCCGCGGCGCGCACCGTCACCTCGAGGCCCACGATCGCCTCGATGCCGTGTTCCTTGCCGGCCTCGGACCAGCGGACGGCACCGCCGAGGTCGTCGTGGTCGGTGAGCGCCACAGCGCGCATTCCGACCGCCGCGGCGCGCGCCATCAACGCCTCGGGATTCGAGGCGCCGTCGAGGAGGGAGAAACCGCTGTGGCAGTGCAGCTCGACGTAGTCGCCGCGCGGCGCGGTCGCTTCCTCCAGGCGCAACGGCGCGCCGGTGCGTTCCGTCACGGTCAGTCGATCCAGCCTTCCAGGCACCACTGCCCCGAGGGCTCGCCGCGGTAGAGCAGCCACAGCGCGCCGTCGCCGGTGCGCGCCGTGTAGTAGTCGCGCGGTCCGGCCGGCTCGCCCGCGGTGGCCACCGCGTCGGACCGCCACCAGCGGGGGACGAGGCGCTCGGGGCCCGACCACTCGGCGACATCGTGCCAGACGTCGCCGTGCCGGAAGGCGGCGAGGCCGGACCTCCCGAGGCGGACGTGGATGGCGGCAGGCGCCGGGAGAATCCGCAGTGCTGAAGTGGGCACGCCGGCCGCGCGGCTCTGCGTCCGTGCGTCCGTGTGGCTGTGCGCTTGTGCGTCTGTCTCCTCCACCCACGCGCCCCCGTCCGCGGGCAGGTGCCCGTCGCGCACTTCGGGGAGGGCAACGGCGTCGGCGCCCTCGCTGCCCCGGATGCGCTCGAACGCCGCCGCGAGGGCGGCGGGGTCGGCCCAGCGCGGCGCGAGCAAGTCGCCCTGCTCGCCGGAGGCCGGCACGGTGACGGTGGCGGAGAGCCGCAGCGCCGTGGCAGGCTCCGGCAGCTGCCAGCCCTCCAGCGCCAGGCGGCAGTGATCGAACAGGGCGTCGGGGTGCGAGGTCGGCCGCGCGGGCCGCACGGCGCGCACGGCGGTGGTGCCGTCGTCCAGCTCGAGCGCCAGCGCGATCTCGCGCGCGGCCAGCCCCTTCGCGTGGAGCGCGTCGCCGAGCGAGGCGAGGGCGCCCTTGAGGACGAAGAGCAGCGGCTCGGCGGTGGCGACGGGCCCGCCCATCTCCACCTCGATCGAGGGCAACGCGTCGTCGCGGGGCGCCGTGGGGCCGCGGGTGTCGAGGCCGCGTGCCAGCCGGTGGGCGGCGAGCCCCGGGGGGCCGAAGCGCGCCTCGACTTCGTCGGCGTGGAGGGCGGCGAATTGGCCGAGGGTGGCGAGCCCGAGGCTGCGCAGCGTTTCGGCGAGGTCGTCGTCGAGGTCGAGGAGGGTGAGGGGAAAGGGCGCGAGATACCGGGCGTCGGCGCCTGGCGGCACGATGCGCGGCTGCACGCCGGCCCCGCCGGGCCTCCGTCCGCCTGTGCCTCTGTGCGTCTGTGCGTCCGCGCCCCTGTGCCCGCGTGCCCCCGTGCCTCCGTACGTCGCCGCGTAGGCGGCGATCGCGGAGTCGGCGATCCCGGCGCGCGCGGGGCCGAAGCGCAGGCCGTCGGCGATCGCGACGAGCCGCTGCGCGAGCCCGGCTTCGCTGCCGAGCCCCGCCGCGTCGACCCACCATAGCCCCGCGTCACCGCCCCCCCCCGTTGCGAGACGCGGAGTTGCGAGACGGGAGGATGGCGAGACCCCCTCCCACGCCACGCGCGGGCTCGCCGCGAGGAGCGCGGTGGTGACGTGGAGGGCGGCGCGCGCGATGCGCTCGTCGTCCCACGGCAGAGGGAGGAGGTCCGCGGCGAGGGCCTTCGCCTCGGTGAGCGCCATGCCGGCGGCGACGCCGCGGGCTTGCGCCTCCCGGCTCGTGGCCACGACGCGCGGCTTGCCGCGCACGTCGGCGACCGCGACGGCGGGTGCGTCGGCCGGAGCGATGGGCACGCCGGGCGGCGCGCCGCCCGCGGCGCCGCTACCTCCGCGACTTACGCTGAGGGCGCCGGTCGACGCGCTGCGGAGCGCGCCGATCGCGAACCGCCCAATGCGGACGCAGGCGATCCGGCAGGGGGATGCCAACGGCCACCTCCGCGGCGCGCGGGGCGCCGCCCTTGAGGGTGGTGACGCGGAGCCGCCGCGCGGCCGGCCACGCGCCGCCCCAGCCGGAGAGCGCGGGCACGAAGCCGGAGCCGCGGGCCGACGGCTCTACCGCCAGCACCACGGCGGCTCCGAACCCTGGCGACCGGGAACCACCGCCACCTTGCCGTCTCGCCGTCTGCGCAACCGGCGTCACCCCCGTCGGTGCAACTCGCACGACCAGTGCGCTGTCTTTGTCGTGCGCCAGGCGCTGCAGCCGCACGGCGACGCGACGCGCCGGCGCGCTCACGCGGTCGACGATCACCAGGCCGAAGGCGCCCGTGCGCAGGAGCACGTCGGCACACCACCACGCGTTCTCGTGGGCCTTGGGCCGCACGACCCAGAACGGCCCGAGGGCGGCGAGGTGCGCCGCGGCTTGCGGGGCGAGCGAGCGCTCGGCGTCCACGAGCGCGACGCCTTCATCGGCGCGCAGCGTGGTCTCCGCGAGCGCCAGCAGGAGCGTGGTGCCGCCGCTGCCCAGGGGCGCCTCGAAAGCCGTGATCTGCCCGCGCGGCACGCCGCTCGGCAGCGCCGTGTCGAGCGCCGGAATCCCGAACGCGAGCCCCCGGCGGGTGGCGGGAACGAGCCGCCGGACCTGCTCCGGGAGTGCGAGCTCGAGGTGCGACCGGCCCCCGGCTGCGGGCTGCGCTAGAGCGGCAACACCCATTGGCCGCGGTCGTCGAGCGAGGGGCGCCCTCGCATCCCTGTGCGTCCGTGCGTCCGTGCGCCTGTGCGCGCTTCGTCCTGGGCCCACGTCGGGAAGCCCGTCTCCCGCTGCAGCCGCGCCACCCGGCGCTCGAGCGCGTCGGCGTACGGTTCACTGACGCCGCCCCGCGCGTCGAAGGCGCGCTCGTAGCGGGCGAGCAGGGCGGGGAAATGCCGGGCGACGACGGGGAGGAAGATCGGCCGCACGGCCGGATAGAGCCGCAGCGGCGCCGCGTGGACGAACGCCGCACCGGCGTCCCTGGCCGCGCGCATCAGGGCGCGCAGCGCGGCCGCGCCGTCGGTCACGCCGGGCAGCACCGGCGCGATCATCACGCCCGCCGAGATGCCGCCGGCCGCCAGTTTCTGCAGCGCCCGCAGGCGTACCTGCGGCATCGGCGAGCGCGCTTCGATCCGCCTGATGAGCGGCACGTCCACGGTGATGAGCGAGAGGTAGACGGTGAGCCGGCTCCGCTCGGCGAGGCGCGAGAGCACGTCGAGATCCCGCACGACCAGCGG
>DATKNX010000011.1:0-2186 GCA_035541085.1 Gemmatimonadales bacterium
CTCGTCGCAGATCAGGAGCGCGCCCAGCTCGTCGGCGAGGCGCCGCAGCATCGGGAGATACCCGGGAGGCGGCACGACGTTGCCCGCCGTGCCCTGGATGGGCTCGACGATGATGGCGGCGATGTCGCCCGCGGTCTCGACCTCGATCTTGCGCTTGAGGAACTCCACGCAGTGCCACCCGCACGAGTCGAACGTCTTGCCGAACGCGCAGCGTGCGCACGACGCGTACGGCGTGCTGTACGTGCCGGGCATCAGGGGCCCCAGGGCGTGCTTGAAGTTGCTGCCGAGGACCGGCAGCACGCCGCCGGTCTTGCCGTGGAAGCCGCCCCAGAAGCCGATGAACTCCTTCCTGCCGGTGTGCGACTTGGCCAGGCGGAACGCGGCCTCCACCGCCTCCGCGCCGCCGGAGTAGAGCTGCGTGCGGTTGAGGTCGCCCGGCGCCAGCTCGGCCAGCAGCTTCACGAGCGCCGCCCGGTGCTCGGTCGTGAAGCTGCCGACGTGCACGCGGGCCACCTGCTTCTGCATCGCCGCCACGTACTTGGGGTGCGCGTACCCCAGGCTCGCGACGCCCACGCCGGCCAGCAGGTCGATGTACTGGTGGCCGTCCGCGTCCCACAGCACGGCGCCCTCGCCGTGGTCCATGCACAGGCGGCTGAACGTCGCCACGCTCTGCGTGCCCGGCGCGATGTAGCGCGCCTCGGCGTCGAACAGGGCCAGGGATTGCGGGCCCGGGAGGCTCACGCCGGGGGCCCTGGAAACAGTCGTCACCGGAGACCCGCCCTTTCCTCGATGTAGCCGGCGATCGCGCGCGCCGCGTCGTCGCGGAACGGCGCGAAGCTCGGCCAGTCGTTGAGATCGATCAGCACGGGGCGGTCGGCGGCCGGCACGGCCACGTCGCCCCCGAACACCTCGAGCCCCGCCGAGCGCGCAGCCGCGAAGGCGAGCTTGCGCAGCCCGGCCTCGTCCACCGGCGGCGGCGGCGCGGTCGCGCCGCCCTCCGCGCCGTAGTAGCGGAAGAAGCTGCCGTCGGCGACCCCGTAGAACTTGATCACCGGGCCCGGCACGTGCGCCTGCACCGCGGCCCAGGAGATCCCGCGCGCGCCGAACGCGGCGAGGGCGCCGGCCACCTCCGCCGGCGGCACCGCGACCACGTCCTCGGGCCGCTCGGCGTGCACGTCGCCGCGCTTGATCCAGACCCGCGCCTCGGTGCCGAACAGCTCGCCCAGCTCGCGCGCCGGCAGCTCGCGGCGCGTCTGCACGATCAGCGTGCGCGGAAAGGCGAGGCCGCTCCCGGCCATCAGGCGCACCAGCCGGTGCCGGTGGCACGCCAGCACGCTGGAAGGACGGTTCACCACCAGCGCGCCGTCCGCCTCGACCGGCGCCAGGCGTTCCGACGCCAGCGGCCCCTGGCACATGTTGACGAACAGGTCCGCGGCCGGCACGCTCCCCCGCTCCACGTCGAGCTCGAGCGCCTTCTCCACGTGCCACCCGCGGCCCGCCAGGCGCGACACCGTCGCGTCCATGATCGCCGTGTCGTTCGCCAGGTGCTGCAGCGGCGAGTACGAGGGACTCCGGTACAGCGCCACGAGCCGCCTCACGTCCCACCTCGCACGGACCGATCCTCACCCTTGCCCGCCAGCCACGCGTTCGCCGCCTCCAGGTCGGAGGGGCGGTCGAGATCGATGATGCGCGGCACCGAGACCGCGGTGACGACGTGCCCCCGGTCCACGAGCCGCGCGAGGAAGTTGCGCATCCGCGCGACGCCGTCGGCCACGGCTTCGGTCGCGAGCGGACGCACGCCCGCGGCGAACGCGTACGCCCCGCCGGTCACGCTCACCGGCTCCAGCGGCGTGGCCGACAGCCGGCGCACCCGCCCGCCGGCGTCGGTCGACACGTACAAAGCCGCCTCGTCGTCCACGAAGGGCGTCACGGCCAGCACCGCGTCGCTCCCGGCGTCGAGCGACGCGCGCGCGGCGGCGTACACGTCGCGCCAGTCCTGCGGGCGCATCACCGTGTCCACCATCGTGACGAACGCGGCCCCGGCAGGCAGGCGCGCGAACCCCTCGGCCAGCGTGTGGAGCGACGACGGCGTGTGGCACGCGTGGAAGCTCACCGGCACCGCCCACCGGCGGCGCTCCACGTCCGCGACCGCGGCCCCGAAGTCGTCCCGCACGAGGCACGTCACG
>DATKNX010000012.1:0-10525 GCA_035541085.1 Gemmatimonadales bacterium
TGCTCCCTTTAGCCACTCGGGCACCCCACCCCAGGACCGCTCCGGGCTTCCATGGCCGCTGAACAGACCACCCCGCGTGCGGTTCCGCGGGGTGGAATGTGGAGCCATGGCCGGAAACTCCTTACCTCTGAATACCCGTCAATGGAGCTGACGAAGGGACTCGAACCCTTAACCTGCTGATTACAAATCAGCTGCTCTACCGATTGAGCTACGTCAGCGCGCCCAATTGTCGAGTTTGCGCCAGCCTCCAAGCTTAATCGGCGCCGAGCGGAGGGTCAAGTCGCGGTGGCAGGCCGCTTTCGGAGCAGCGTGGCGGTCCCGTCGGGGTTGTCGCGGACCTCGTAGCCCTGCTCGGCCAGGAGCCGGCGTGCCAGGTCCGCGGCCGGCCAGTCCTTGGCCATCCGGGCGGCCCGGCGGGCCTCGGCGACGGCGGCGGCCCAGGCGTCGGGATCCTCGCCGGGCGCCGGGGGGCCCAGCGGGGCCGGCGAAACGCTGCCCGAGCCGCGCATCGTGGGCGAGTCCAGAGGCAGGCTTCCGGTGGCGGGGATGGTCCTCGACATGCCCACCACCTGCAGCACTCCTGATACCCGGTCAAACAGGTCCAGCGCCTGCTTCCGGTCCTCGGCGCCCGCGCCGCCGGCGTCGAGGGCGGCGTTCGCGGCCCGCGCGTACTCCATCAGCGCCGCGAGGGCCCGCGGCGTGTCGAGGTCGTCGTCCATCGCCTCGGTGAACTCGGCGACGAGCGTCGCGCCCAGCGGCGCGAGCGGCGCGCCGCCCTCGGCCGTGCCCGGCGCGGCGAGGCGCGCGCGCAGCTCCGCCAGGCGCTGGGTTCCCGCGTGCGCCGCCGCGAGGGCCGCGTCGGTGAAGTTGAGCTGCCTGCGGTACTGCGTGCCGGCGAACAGGAAGCGCAGCGCGGCCGGGTCCTTCCCCTCCTCGCGGAGGTCGCGCAGTGTGAGAAAGTTGCCGTAGCGCTTCGACATCTTCGTGCCCTCGACCAGCAGGAACTCGCCGTGCATCCAGGTGCGGACGAACGGCTTGCCCGTGGCCGCCTCCGACTGCGCGATCTCGTCCTCGTGGTGGGGGAAGATGAGGTCCACGCCGCCGGCGTGCAGGTCGATCGTCTCGCCGAGGTACTGCTGCGACATCGCCGAGCACTCCAGGTGCCAGCCCGGCCGGCCGCGGCCGAAGGGCGCGTCCCACGCGGCCCCGGCCTGCTCGTCCTCCGGCTTGGCGCCCTTCCACAGCACGAAGTCGCGCGCGTCCTCCTTCGCGTACTCGTCGCTCGAGACGCGCGCCCCGACCCTGATCTCGCGCGTGTCGATGCGCGACAGGCGGCCGTAAGCCGGGTAGCGCGCGATGGCGAAGTACACCGAGCCGTCGTCGCCCTTGTACGCCACGCGGCGCGCGAGCAGCCGCTCGACCAGCGCGATCATCGCGGCGATGTGCTCCGTGGCCCGCGGGTAGCGGGAGGCGGGCTCGAGCCGCAGGTAGCCGCAGTCCTCGCGGAACGCCTCGAGGTACTTCGTCGTGTGCTCGGCCAGCTTCACGCCGCCGGCGTTCGCCGCGTTGATCGTGCGATCGTCCACGTCGGTGATGTTCATGACGTGCGCGACCTCGAAGCCGGAGAACTCGAGCCAGCGACGCAGCACGTCCTCGAAGACGAACGTCCGGAAGTTCCCGATGTGGGCGTAGTTCCAGACGGTGGGCCCGCAGGTGTAGAGCGTGACCCGGGGCGGCGCCAGGGGCGCGAACGGCTCGACCGCGCGGGTCAGCGTGTTGAAGAGGCGCAGGCTCACCGCGTCGTCCCTCCCGATGCCGCCGCGCCGCCCGCCGCCGCCCCGCCGCCCGCGGGGGCGCCGCTCGCGCGGCGGCGCGAGAGGTTCGCGACCGCAGTCACGTTGCCGTTCGCGAGGTAGTTCAGGGTGCCGTCGGCCGCCTGCACCACCGTGGTCCGGAGCGTCAGCTGGTGCACGGTGCCCTGGACGTCGCCGATCTTCACGGTGTCGCCCACGGCGTACTGGTCCTCGAGCACGATCATGAACCCCGTGATGAGGTCCTTCATCACCGCCTGGCCGCCGAGCGAGACCGCCACGCCCAGGACGCCGGCGCCGGCCAGGAGCGGGCCGATGTCGATGAAGATGTTGAGGAAGAGCAGCCCCGCGACGACCACGATGACGATGTTGCCGACGTGCGTGAGCAGGCCGGCCAGGGTCGCGGCCCGCTGCGCCCGGAGGCCGCGCGAGGCCGCGTCGCCCGGGACCGCGCGGGTCTCGATGCGCCGCGCCAGCCGCCGCAGCGCCAGGTGGGCGAGGTGCGCCACCACCAGGATCACCACGGCCTTGATCGCGCCGCGGAGCACGAGGTCGAGGTCCACTTCCCAGCGCGGGAAGCGGATCGGGACCGCGGCGGCGGCGAGCAGGCGGAGCGAGGCGTTCACGGCGCAGCCAACCTACCCAGGACGGCGGCCGCGTTCAACCGGGCGCGCGGCGGCGCAGCCCCGGGGAACGACCGGGCGCGGCGCCGTTCAGCCGCGCGGCCGGTTGCGGCGCCACAGCGAAGCGTTGAGCGCGCCCGCAAACGTCGTCCACGCCAGATAGGGCAGCAGCAGCGCGCCCGCGAGCGGCCGCACCGCCCAGAACGCGACGAGCGTCACCGCCACGGCGAGCCACAGGACGACCAGATCGGCCAGGGCCAGCCCGGGGCGCCGGAGGCCGAAGAACAGCCACGTCCACGCGGCGTTGAGCACCAACTGGACGGCGAACGGCACCAGCGCGATGCCGAGTCCGACCTCGCGCCACGCCAGCCACGCCGCCACGGCCATGAGGACGTACAGCGTCGTCCAGACGGGGGCGAACACCCGGCTCGGCGGATTCCACCGCGGCTTGTCGAGGGCCACGTACCACGCGTCCGGGCGGAACCGCGCCCCGACCGCGGCCGCGCCGAAGCAGACCGCGATCCACCCCGCGAGAGCGACCGCGGAATCCACCGCACTCACGCCCATGCCGCAATTGACCCGCCCGGGGCCGGCCTCGCAACCGGCCCGGGCCCGCCGCACCGCGCCGCGGGTGGCCGGCCGCGCTACGGCACGCCCATCACGAGCCCGAGGTACGCCGGCAGGCTCGCCGCGTACGCGGCGTAGCCCGCGGCGTAGGCCGCGACGCCCAGCACGTACGGCCACGTCACGGTGCCGCCGCCATCGCGGCAGGCGTCGCGATCGAGGCGAGCCAGTCCCCAGCCCCACAGCCCCACCACCCACAGGCCCGTCGCGTTGGCGGCGTCGGCGACGACGCCGAGCGCGCCGTCGGGCGGCCGGCCCGCCGCGCCGAGCACGCCGGCGAGGCCGACGTTGAAGCGGCCCGCCAGGCCCACGACGTCGCCCGCCACGAGCCCGTCGGCCGGCGTGCTCCAGACCACGAGCAGCTCGCCGAGGCGTTGCACCAGGAGCGGCGCGGCGCCGACGGCGAGCACGCCCCACACGGCGCGCGCGCTCACCCGGCGCCCGGCGAGCACCGGCATCGCCACGACGGCGACGAGCAGGGCGGCGATCACGAGGGGCGGCGGCGGGAGCAGCCGGTCCGCCACCAGGTAGCGCACGAGCCCGTCGTGCAGCGCCGCGGCGTGGGCCGCCACGAGGGGCGCCCCCACCGGCGCCAGCGTCGCGGCCAGGAGCGCGAGCAGCCGCGGGAGGGAGAGGGCGCCCAGCCCGCACGTCAGGAGCAGGAGTCCCGCCGCGGCGCCGGCGGCGTGGCGCGAGCCCGCCACGTCCATGGCCGGGCCCGGCTCGCCGAGCGCGGACAGGGGCAGCGACAGCGCGCGAAGGGCGCGGGTCATCCGGACGCCTCCTCGAGAAGGGTGGCGACGGCGCACTCCTCCAGCGTGCGCGACACGACGCGCGAGGCCCGCACGCCGATGCGGTGGTCGCGGCAGAAGGCGAGGACGTCCTCCGGCGTGTCGCGCGGCCCGATGGCCACGCGCGCCCCCGCGGGCTCGCAGCGCACCTGCGCGTAGCGCCGCGCGAGGAGCTCCGCCGCGGCGCCCGGTGGGCCGTCCACGATCAGCACCAGCGACAGCTCCCGCGCGAGGTCGCTCGCCTCGAGCACTCGCACCGTGCGCCCGGCCTGGAGGACCGCGACGCGGCTCGCCAGCCGTTCGACCGCCGCCAGGTCGTGCGACGCGATCACGACGGTCACGCCGCGCTCCACGAGGCCGCGGATCCGGTCGCGCGCGTCGCGCTGCGCCAGCGGGTCGAGGCCCGCCAGCGTCTCGTCGAGCAGCACCAGCTCCCGCCGGCCCAGCGCCGCCTGGGCGAACGCGAGCCGCTGCGTGATGCCCCGCGACAGGGTGCCGCAGCGGCGCTCCGCCCAGTCCGCGAGCCCGCCGAGGCCCAGCGCGTCCTCGACCAGGGTGCGCCGGGCGGCGGAGGAGGCGGCGTGCATGGCGGCGAAGTAGCCCAGCAGCTCGCGCACGCCGAGCTCCGGGTAGAACGCCGGCTGCTCGGGCGCATAGCCCACCAGCTCGCGCGCCCCGGGCGCGCGCGGCCAGCGGCCGCACACCCAGATGTCCCCGGCGTCGGGGGCGAGCAGGCCGGCGGCCACCGCGAGCAGCGTGGACTTGCCCGCCCCGTTGGGTCCCACGAGGCCGACGCATTCGCCGGCGAGGGCCACCAGGTCCGCGCCGTCCAGCGCGGCGACACGGGCGCGGCGCCGGCCGCCGGTCCCGAAGCTGCGGCGCAGCCCCCGCGCGAGGAGCGTGGCGCGCATCAGCCGTCCCGCGCGCCGAACTCGGACCGGGCGAGGCGCCGCGAGCCGGCGCCCAGCCACAACGCGGGCTGCAGCGCGAGCGTCAACGCCGCCGCCGGCGCCGCGGCTCCGGCCCCCAGGGACCAGTCGAGGAGCCGCTCGAGCGTCCAAGCGCTGGGCAGCGCGGTCCACAGCGCGCGCACCAGGCCCGTGAGCCAGGCCGCGCCCGCCAGCTCCCCGGCGGATTCGGGCGGCACCGCGCCCGCGACCCAGAGGCCGAGGAGCAGCAGAACCTGTGCGGTGGGACCGGCCGCGCACGACAGCGCGACCGCGACGGAGGCCAGGGCCGCCACGTGGGCGAGGGCGAACAGCTCGGAGACGGCCACCACGGCGGCCCCGACCCGCGCGTGCGCGGCGGCGAGCAGGATCGCCGACGAGGCGCCGAGGGCCGCCGCCCCGAACGCGGACACGGCGAGCCAGCGGCCCACGACCCAGGCCGCGGGCGGCGCCGGATGCGTCGCCGGCATCGCGAGCCGGCCGCGCGAGCGGTCGTCGGCGACGATGCCGGCCGAGGCGACGAGCACGACGAGCGACGCGAGGGCGGTCGCGGCCGACAGGGCCGCGCGCGGACCTTCCACCGGCCGCACGACGCCGGCGTAGAGCAGGGCGAGGGCGACGGGCACCCCCACGCCGAGCGGCACGCGCCGCCGCGCGAGCCGCCGCGCCGCCACCAGCGCTTCCAGGACGGGCGCCGTCACGGCGCCGCCCCGCTCGCCACCGCCATCGCGGCGGCGAGCGTTCCGGGCGGACCGCCCGTCACGTCGCGCCGCACGGAGAAGCGCACCACCACCACCACGCGCGGCACGAACCGCGTGAGGAGCGCCGTGTCGGTGATCGCGCCGGCCGCGTCGGACACGACCACCAGGCCGCGCGGCGGCGCCGCCCTCAGCGCCGCCCGCAGCGTGGCGGGCGCCTCGCGCGAGATCAGCACCAGCGCCGGCGCGCCGCTCCGGCCGGCCAGCCCGGGCGCGGCCGCGAGGTCGGGCGCGCAGTGCGGGCAGTCGCTGCGGAAGAAGTAGAGCACGGCGCGGCCCGCCAGCAGCGGCGCGAGCGAGACCGGCCGCCCCCAGGCGTCCACGCTCGCGGCCGCCGCGACCCGGTGCAGCGCCGCGTCCGTGGCGCGCGGCTGCCGCCCGCCGATCGCGCAGGCCGCGGGCGCGAGCGCCGCCAGGACCGCGGCCAAGGCCGGGCCCCGGCGGCCGATGCGGCGTGCCGCGCGCCCCGTGCGGATCACTCGAACCTCGCCCGTCCTCGCCGTCCGTTTCGCTCAGCTCGCGGCGCAGATCCCGGTCGCGATCATGTAGCACCATCCCCGGATCGCGACGAGGTGATACTCGGAGTTCGGGAAGCTCGCGTCGCAGTCCGCGATGGCCTGCAGCATGCACTTGATCACGTTCTCCGCCCGCGCCGGCGCGGGCCGGCCGAGCAGCGCCAGCCCGGCCACCAGCGCGAAGATCGTCTTCTTCATTGGCTCGCTCCTTGTCTGTGGTTGAACGGAGGGGCCAACGCCCGCGCCGCACCGCCTCGATTTCGAGGCGGCGCGAACCTAACAGCACGCGGTGTCGGAGACGGTACCCGAAGCGCCCGAGGACGGCGCGATTCTACGCGGCAGGTGTCTTTCTCGCGGCACGGCGGCGCGCCGCCGCCCCCGCGATGGCCTCGACCAGCGGGGCCGGACCGAAGCGAACGGGATCCGTCGCCGGCAGCCCGGTCTCCTTCGCGGCGCGCCCGACCGCCGCTCTCGCCTCGGCTTCGCCGAGGTCGTAGGTGTTGAGCGCCACGCCGACGACCGGCGCGGGGTGGATCCAGCCGGCCGCCTGCTCGTACACGCGCACCACCTCGGGGAGCGGCGGGATCTCGACCCACGCCTCGCCCGGGTGGTACTCGCCCACCATCCGGCGCGAGACCTTGTGGCACAGGATCATCGCGGCCGGGCAGGACCCGTGGAGGAGGCCGAGCGTGACGCCGGAGTAGCCCGGATGAATGAGGCTGCCCTGGCCCTCGACCAGGACCACGTCGGCGCCCGGCGCGGCCTCGAGCACCATCTGCTCGGCCGCGCCGCCGACGAAGTCCGCGGCCACGGCGTCCACCGCGATGCCCCAGCCCGCGATGAGGATCCCGGTCTGGCCGGTGGGCACGAAGCGCGAGCGCACGCCGCGCGCCTCGAGGCCGCCGAGCAGCTCGAGCTGCGCGGTCATCTTCCCGCTGTTGCAGTCCGTGCCCACCGTCAGGACCACGAGCGCGTCGAGCGAGCGCGTGCGCCCGTTCGACACCGGCAGGTTCGCCGGCGGCCGGCGCAGGTCGTGGATGACGGCGCCGCTCGCCGTCGCGCGGGCCGCGAGGTCCGGGTCGTCGCCCAGGAGCGTGTGCAGGCCGCTCCACACGTCGAGGCCCCGCTCGAGGGCCGCGGCGATCCAGCCGCGCCACGCGTCCGGCAGCCGCCCGCCGCGCGGCGCGATCCCGATCAGGAGCGCGGTGGGCCGCCGCGCCAGCCCTTCCTCGAGCGAGCCCACGACCGGAATGGCGCCGCCGAAGCCGAGGACGTCCTGCGCCGTGCGGCCGGCCTGCGAGGCGTCCAGCACGGCGGCGACTCGCTCGGGCACGTAGCGGATCGCGCAGTCGGCGGTCTTGGACGTCTCCGGCCCGAACAGGCCGTCGGCGACGACGAGGAAGCGCGGCTCCTTCACGGGGCCGTCAGGGGCGGGGCGCGCCGGCCTCGGCCGGCACGGCGTGCTCGCGCGTCGTCACGAGGACGGCGGGCGGCAGCACCACCGACTCCGTGCCGTCCTCGCCGTAGACGCGGCCGATCACGACGTGCCGCACGAGCACGACGGCGACCGCGAGCGTGGGGACCGCCACCAGCATGCCGGGCAGGCCCGACACGTCGGCCGCGACGAGGACGCTGAGGATGGTGAGCACGGGCGGCAGCGAGACGCGCCGGTGCATGACGATCGGGCTCACGAGGTTGGCCTCCACCAGGTGCACCACGACGCCCACCGACGCGACGCCGAGCGCGGTGACGACGCCGCGGCCCGGCAGCACGAGCAGCGCGGGCAGCACGGTGGAGAACAGGGACCCGAAGAAGGGGATCAGCACCACCACGCCGGTGAACGCCGCGAAGGCGAGCCAGTAGGGCACGTCGAGCAGCCACAGGCCGGCACCGGTCAGGATCGCGAGCAGGACCATCGAGACGAGCTGCGCACCGACCCAGGCGCGCAGCGTGGCCGCCATGTCGAGCACGATGGCCCGGGCGAAGCTCCGGTGCCGCGGCGGCACCAGCGCGAGCACGCCCTCCTGGTAGTCCGCGGGGCGGATGGCGAGGTAGACGGCCATCACCAGCGCCGCGATCGCCTCGATGGCCAGGAGGCCCGTGGCCGTCGCGGTGGGGATGATGCCGCGCCGCACGAAGTCCACGCTTTCCTTGAGCGCCGTCGAGACGAGGCCGCTCTCCCCCGCGGTCAACCCGGCGCGGCGGAGCATCGGGGTGCGCCGCGCCCAGCCGGCGATCGTCGCGTCGAGCTGGGTGAGGTAGCCGGGCACCGCGGCGACCAGGTCCTGCGTCTGCTGGATCACGGGCGGCGCCACCAACGCCGCCACCGCGGCGAGGGCGGCCAGCGTCGCGGCGATGGCCAGCACGAGGGCGAGCGGGCGCGGCAGCCGGAGCCAGCGCACGGCGAGCGAGGTCACGGCCGAGAGGTAGACGGCCAGCAGGACCGCGATGAACGACAGCAGCAGCAGGTCCGCGATCCGGTAGAGGAACAGCAGGATCGCGGCGACCAGCAGCATCAGGACCAGCGGCGCCGCCCGCTTCGCCGCCGGGACGGCGTCGCTCAACGCGGCTCAGCCTTTCTTGCGCGGGGGCTCGTCGTCTTCGCCTTCCTCGACCAGCTCGGCGTCGTGCACGTCCGTCGCCTTGCCGGTCCCCAGCTGCTTGGGCTGCTCCGTCTTGCCGGGCCCGAGGAGCCCCATCTTCTGCTTCAGCGCCAGGAGCTGGGTGTCGGCGTCGGCCTTGTACTCCAGCTGCTCGAACTGCTTGGCGAGCGAGTCGCCCGAGAGCTCCTCGCTCAGCTCGGCCGCCGCGAGCGCCTTGCGCTCGTTCTGCTCGATGCGCTCCGCCATCCGCTCGAAGGTCTCGAACGCGCTCTTGTCGCTGATCGAGCCCATCGTCTCGTGGATGCGCTTCTGCGCCTCGGCGCGGCGCTGCCGCGCGACGAGGATGTTCTTCTTGCGCTTGGCTTCCTCGATCTTGTCGTTGAGCGCGCGCAGCGAGTTCTTGAGGGCCTCGGTCTCCGCCGCGTGCGAGCGCCAGGTGGTGTCGAGCTGCACCGCCGCCTCGGCGTGCTCCGAGTGCCGGAGCAGCGCCTGCTTGGCGAGGTCGTCCCGGCCCTCCTGCACCGCCAGCATCGCGCGCTTCTCCCAGTCCTCGGCCTGCTTCTTCTCCTGCTCGGCCTGCGCCTGGAGCTTCTTCTCGTCCGCGATGGCCGCCGCGACCTGCTGCTTGGCCTTGGCCAGCTGGCTCCGCATGTCGAGGATCAGCTGGTTCAGCATCTTCTCCGGGTTCTCCGCGGAGGAGATGAGGTCGTTCAGGTTCGACCGGACGAGCGTGGACAGACGGTCAAAGATGCCCATATGGCCTCACGCTTCCCGGTAGGGGGCCAGCGTCGCCAAGTGCGACGCGAGCGCCAGCGTCATGGATTCGAAGCTCGCCTGGAACTCGTTGAAGTCGAGGTTCTCCAGCTCCAGCGTGTCCGACAGCACGATGTCGCTGCCGTCCACGCCGTACGAGCCGTGCACCAGGTCCTTCGCGTTCAGCTCCAGGAGGTGCAGGTACAGGTCCGGCTTCTTCAGTTTCTTGGGCAGCGTCATCACCTTGACGCGCAGGACGACGACCGGCGGCGCGTAGTGGACCGCCACTTCGGGCCCGTCGCCGTTCGCGCTCAGGACCCAGAGGCCGGGCTCGATCTCGCGCGCGTGGACCCCTTCGGCCTCCAGCCGCGCGATGAAGCCCTCGATGTCCTCCCGACTGACCATGGCCACTCCTTGGACGGCGGCCGCTCGCGGCCACCATCAATGTTTCACCCGGCGGCGTCCCGCGCGCCAGATGGCGGCGCGATCCGCCGCGCCGCTACGCCCCCGCTCAGCCCGGAGGGAGACCCTTCTCGCGCGCCTTCGCGAGCAGGCGCTCCGCGAAGTCCACGCGCTCGGCCAGCTCACCGATCTCCCGCTGCTGCGACTCGAGCCGGCTCGCCTGCTCGTCCACCAGCGCCCGCAGGTCCGCGACGTCGCCGGCCGCGAGCGCCGGCTGCCGGTCCACGCCGAACAGGTGCAGGATCACCCGGCCAATGGCGCGGCCGACGGGGCCGACGACCACGAAACCGGTGATGACGATGCCCGTGATCATCCCGAAGATCGGGACGACGATCGGCACCAGCTCCTGGGGTGATGGCCCCTGCATCACGACGCACCTCCCGCTGGCAGCCGGCCCTGCTCGCGCGCCTTGGCCAGCATCCGCTCGGCGAAGTCCTGCCGCTCGGCCAGCTCCGCGACCTGCTGCTGGAGCGCCTCGAGCCGGTCCGTCTGCTCGGCCAGCGCGTCCTGCACCTCGGGCGGCAGCATGAAGCCGCTCTTCCGCTGGATCCGGTTGGCGATGGCCCGGCCGATGGGGCTGAACGCCACGGCGCCCACCATGCCGGTGCCGAACACCATCAGGATCGCGAACATCCCGG
>DATKNX010000013.1:0-11353 GCA_035541085.1 Gemmatimonadales bacterium
CTCGTGCTGCTCGACGTGATGATGCCCGAGCTCGACGGCTTCGCGGTGCTGGAGCGCATCAAGGGCGACGCCCGGACCCGCGACGTGCCCGTGATCATGATCTCCGCGCTCGACGACCTCGCGAGCGTCGTGCGCTGCATCGAGAGCGGCGCCGAGGACTACCTGCCCAAGCCGTTCGAGCCCGTGCTCCTCAAGGCGCGCATCGGCGCCAGCCTCGAGAAGAAGCGCCTGCGCGACCGGGAGCTGGCCTACCTGAAGCAGGTCGAGCGGGTGATCGGTGCCGCGCGCGCGGTCGAGACGGGCGGCTACCGGGCTGGCACGCTGGCCGACGTGGCCGGCCGCGCCGACGAGCTCGGCCGCCTGGCGCGCGTGTTCGACGGCATGGCCGCCGGCGTGAAGGCGCGCGAGGAGCGGCTCCACGGCCAGCTCGACGAGCTGCGGCGGGAGATCGCGGCGGCGCGGCCCGCGGAGGGGGCGGACGCCGGCCCCGACGCCAGCGTGCTCCAGCCGGGGCAGGTCTTCGCCGGCCGGTACGAGATCGTGCGCGCGCTCGGCACCGGCGGCATGGGCGCGGTGTACCGCGCGCACGACCGCGAGCTGGGCGAGGACGTCGCGATCAAGATGATGCACCCCGAGCTCCTGCGGGCCGACGAGACGGCGGTGCTGCGGCTCAAGGCGGAGACCCGGCTCGCGCGCCGCATCTCGCACCGGAACGTCGTCCGCACGCACGACTTCGGGGAGTGCGACGGCGCGTGCTACGTCACGATGGAGCTGGTCGAGGGGATGACGGTGCGGCAGCTGATCGAGACCCGCGGCCGCCTCGGCGTGGCCGCGACGCTCGCCATCGGCACGCAGCTCGCGGACGCGCTCGACGTGGCGCACCGCCAGGGCGTGGTGCACCGCGACATCAAGCCGCAGAACCTGCTGCTGGACGCCGACGGCGTGCTCAAGGTGATGGACTTCGGCATCGCCCGCCTGGTCGAGCACACGACGGTGCTGACGCAGGCCGGGATGGTGGTGGGCACGCCCGCCTACATGTCGCCGGAGCAGCTGCTGTCGGAGGACGTGGACGGCCGGAGCGACCTCTACTCGGCGGGCGTCGTGCTCTACGAGTGCCTGACCGGCCGGCTGCCGTTCGAGGCGGGCTCACCCATCTCGCTCATCGCGAAGCTGCTGCACGACGATCCCGTGCCGCCCGCCGCGCTCAACCCCGACGTCCCGCCCCCGCTCTCGGACCTGATCGTCCGGCTGATGGCCAAGAAGGCGCAGGACCGGCCGGTCGGCCTCGCCACCCAGCTCGCCCAGCTCGGCTGAACGCCGGCCGGGCGCCGCCGCTCAGCGCCCTGTCGTCATCCCCGGCCAGCCACCGCCCAGGGCCTTGTAGAGTAGCACCGCGGCCGTGAGCTGCCGCAGCTCGGCCTGGCTCGCGGCCAGCTGCGCGTCGAACAGGCTCCGCTCGGCGTCCAGGACCTCGAGGTAGTTCGACACGCCCGTGCTGTAGCGCAGCTGGGCCAGCTCGAGGGCGCGGCGCAGCGCGGTGGCCTGCGTCTCCTCCGCCACCGCCTCGTCGCGCGCGGCCCGCACCCCGACCAGCGCGTCGCCCGCTTCGCCGAGGGCCACGAGCACGGTCTGCTCGTAGTTGGCCCGCGCCTCCTCCGCCCGCGCCCGCGCCGCCCGCGCCTCGTCCACCAGCCGGCCGCCGGTGAAGATCGGGATCGAGATCCCGCCCAGCACCTGGTACACGCGGTTCGGACTCGCGAACATGCTGCCGGCCGTGGGCGCCTGGGTGCCCCATGACGCGGTGATGGAGAACACCGGCAGTCGCGCCGCGTCGGCGATCCCGATGCGCGCCGTGGCCGCCGCGTACGCCCGTTCCGCGGCCTCGACGTCGGGCCGGCGCGCGATCAGGGTGGAGGACACGGAATCCGGCACCACCACCGCCCGGGCGGCGGAAGCCAGGGAGCCGCCGCGCGGGATCGCCACCGGTCCCTCCCCCAGGAGGACGTCGAGCGCGTGCTCCACCTGCGCACGCTGCTGCTCGACCTGCGCCAGCCGCGCCGCCGGGACGGCCACCTGCGCCTCGAACTGCCGCACGTCCAATTCCGAGATGACACCGCGGCTGAAGCGCGACTGCGCGAGAGCCAGCGTGGCCTTGCGCGAGGAGAGGGTCTGCTCCGCCACCGCCCGCTCCTGGTCCAGCTCCAGCAGGTTGAGGTACCCCGTCGCCACGTCGCTCACGAGCGAGAGCACGGTGGCCCGCTCCGCCGCCACCTGGGACGCCACATCGGCGTTGGCGGCCGCGATGCCGCTCCGGGTCGCCCAGAACGACAGCTCCCAGCTCAGATCGGCCGTCGCCCGCCAGGCCGTGTACGGCGCGACGGTGAAGCCCGGGAACACCGTCTTGACGCGCGACGCGCTGCCGTTCAGGGTCACGCTCGGATAGAGGTAGGAGCGGGCCACCCCCGCCTCGGCGCGGTACTCCTCGATCCGCGCCCGCGCGCCCTCGATGTCGCGGTTCTGCCGCAGCGCGATCCCCACCAGCCGCGTGAGCGTCGTGTCGCGCAGCACGTCGACCCAGGCGAGGTCGGCGATCGAATCCGGGGTGACGCGGCGCGGCGGCAGGAGCCGCGCCGCGGCCGGCCGCGCGGTGTCCGCGGCGCGCGCGGCCGCCAGGGAATCGAAGAACGCCTGCGCCGTGTCCGACCGGCGGAACGTGCCCACCTGCGCGGCCGGCGCCACCACGGGCTCCGGACGGTACGACGGACCGACCGCGCAGCCCGCGAGCAGCGCGAGGAGCCCGGAGGCCAGGACGCGCGCGTTCACTCGGCCTCCCGGTAGGTGACCGGCACCGGGGGCTGGCCGCGCTCGGCCAGGCCCCGGATCACCGCGAAGAAGAGCGGGATGAAGATGATCGCGATGGCGGTGGCGATCAGCATCCCGAAGAACACCGTGGTGCCGATGGAGTGGCGGCTCATCGCGCCCGCGCCGCCCGCCACCAGCAGCGGCGAGACGCCGAAGATGAACGCCAGCGACGTCATCAGGATCGGGCGCAGCCGGTCGCGCGCGGCGAGCGACGCCGCCCTCAAGAGCGGCACCCCCTGCTCGCGGAGCGAGTTGGCGAACTCCACGATCAGGATCGCGTTCTTGGCCGAGAGGCCGACGACCGTGATCAGGCCGACCTGCACGTAGATGTCGCTCGGCTGGCCGCGCAGCCACACGCCGAAGAAGGCGCCCAGCACGCCGAACGGCACGCCGAGCAGCACGGCGAAGGGCAGCGTCCAGCTCTCGTACTGCGCCGCGAGCACCAGGAACACGATGATCAGTCCGAGCGCCATCACGACGCCCGCCGCCCCGCTCGACGCGCGCTCCTGGTACGACTGGCCGGAGTACGCGAGGGCCAGCCCCTCGTTGGCGAAGCGGTTCGCCACGAGGCTGTCCATCTCCTCCATCATCTGGCCGCTGCTGTGCCCCGGCTTCGGCACGCCCGTGATCAGCGCCGACGTGAACCCGTTGAACCGGCTGATGAGCGTCGGCGCGGCGCGGAACTCCGTGCTCGTCAGCGCCGACAGCGGGATCATCGCGCGGTTCGCGCCGCGCACGTACAGCCGCCCGATGTCCTGCGGCGTCTGGCGGAACGGGGCCGCCGCCTCGAGCTGCACGCGGTAGGTCTTCCCGTAGAGGTTGAAGTCGTTCACGTACAGGGTCGAGAGCAGCGCCTGCAGCGTGCCGAACAGGTCGCCGAGCTGCACGCCGCGGGCCTTGGCCGCGGCGCGGTCCACGTTCACGTACAGCTGCGGCACGTTGGCCCGGAAGTTCACCTGCGCGCCGCCCACGGACGGCAGCTGGTTCACCGCCTGCATGAACTGCCCGACCTCGCCCGCGAAATCGCGCACCGGCCGGCCGAGGCGGTCCTGCAGGTTCGTCTCCACGCCCGCCGTCGCCCCGAGGCCCGGGATCTCCGGGAGGTTGAAGGCGAAGCCGATCGCGTCCTTCATCCCGAACAGCCGCCCCGTCAGCCGCGTCGTGATGGCGTCGAGCGCGTCCTTCTTCCCCCGCTCGTCCCACGGCTTCACGTTGACGAAGATCACGGCGCTGTTGGTCTGGCTCGAGCGGCTCAGGATGTCGAGCCCGGCGAGCGCGACGATGTTCTCCACCGCCGGCTCCTGGCGCAGGAAGCCCTCGACCCGCTGCACCACCGCCTCGGTGCGCTGCAGCGAGGAGCCGTCGGGCAGCTGGAGGGCCACGGCGAAGTAGCCCTTGTCCTCGGTCGGGATGAACGACGAGGGCACGTGCCGCCACAGGACCACGGCGAGCACCACCACCACCGCGAACGCGGCGAAGCCCGCCTTCGGCCGCCGCAGCACCCGCTCCACGTTGCGCACGTAGTTCCCGCGCCCGCTGTCGAACAGCCGGTTGAAGGCGCCGAACGGGCCCGTGGTGTGGGCCTCGCTCGCCTCCTTCAGAAGGTAGGCGCACAGCGCGGGCGTCAGCGTCAGGGCCACCACGCCCGAGAGCACGACCGCGATGGCGATGGTGATGGCGAACTGGCGGAACAGCGCCCCGGTGACGCCGCCCGTGAACGCCACGGGCACGAACACCGCCGTCAGCGACAGCACGATCGCGATCAGCGCGGGCGCCACCTGCTGGATGCCGCGGTCGGCCGCGACCCGCGCCGGCAGCTTCTCCGTGGCCATGATGCGCTCGACGTTCTCGATCACCACGATCGCGTCGTCCACCACGATGCCGATGGCCAGCACCAGGGCGAACAGCGTCAGCACGTTGATCGAGAGCCCGAGCGCCTCGAGGCCGAGAAAGGTGCCGATCACGCTGACCGGCACGGCCAGCATCGGGATCAGCGTGGCGCGCCAGCTCTGCAGGAAGACGAACACCACCAGCGCCACGAGGAGCAGCGCCTCGAGCAGCGTCACCACCACCTCGTGGATGGACACGGTGACGAACGGCGTGGTGTCGAACGGGATGCTGATGGTCACGCCCGCCGGCAGGCCCTTCTGCAGCTCGCCGAGGCGCTTGACGATCAGGTCCCGCGTCCGGAGCGCGTTGGCGCCCGGCCGCAGGTAGAGGAGGCACAGCGCCGTCGGCCTGCCGTTGAGCCGGCCCTCGAAGTCGTAGTTCTGCGAGCCCAGCACCGCCTTGCCCACGTCCCGGACCCGGATCAGCGAGCCGTCGGGCAGCGCCCGCACCACGATGTCGTTGAACTCGTCGGGCGTCTGCAGCCGGCCGATGGTCGTGACCGGGATGGTGAGCTCGGTGCCGGGCGGGGCGGGCTCGCCGCCGAGCCGGCCGGCCGGGTTGGTGGCGTTCTGCTCGCGCACCGCGTCCGCCACGTCGTTCACCGTGACGCCGAGCTGCGCCATCTTGTCGGGGTCCAGCTGGATCAGCATCGAGAACTGCAGCCCGCCGAACGTCGTCGCGTTGCCGACGCCCTGCACGCTCTTGAGCTCGTCCTCGACGTAGAGGTGCATGTAGTTCGTGAGGTACGCCGCGTCGTAGCGCGGGTCGCTCGAGCTGAGGCCCACCACGCCGAGAATGTCGGAGTTGGCCTTGATGATCGAGATGCCGAGCTGGCGCACCGCGGCCGGCAGCTGCGGCGAGGCCAGCTGCACGGCGTTCTGCACGTCCACCGCCGCCAGGTCCTGGTTGCGGTTGACGTCGAAGTAGATGGTGAGGCTCATCGTCCCGTCGCCCGCGTTGGCCGACGTGTAGTAGAGCATCCCCTGCAGGCCCGAGAGCTGCTGCTCGATGGGCGCCGCGACGGCTTCCGCCACGTCCTGCGCCGTGGCGCCGGGATAGACGGCGACCACCTGGATGGCGGGGGGCGAGATCTGCGGGTAGCGCGAGACCGGCAGGAGCCGGATCGCGAGCACGCCCATCAGCGTGACGATCAACGAGATCACGCCGGCCAGGACGGGCCGGCGGATGAAGTAGTACTTGATGTCCTGGTCGTTCCCGCCGGGCACGGTCATCGCGGGGCCCCGGCGCGGGCGGGCGCCGCGGCGCTGTCGGCCAGCGGCACCGGCTTCACCGGCCGGCCGGGCGCGACCTTCTGGATCCCGTCCACGACGACGCGGTCGCCGGCCACGAGCCCGCGGTCGATGATCCACCGGTCGCCGGCCCACGGGCCCGTCTGCACGTCGCGCGTCTGGACGGTATCGCCCTGCCCCACCACGTACACGTACTGCCGGCCGAGGCCGGTCTGCACCGCGCGCTCCGGCACCGCGAGCGCGCCCTGGAGCACGAAGCCCACCAGCCGCACGCGCACGAACTGCCCCGGCATCAGCACCCGGTCCGCGTTCGAGAACACGGCGCGGAACTCCTCCGTGCCCGTCGCCTCGTTGAGCGAGGGGGCGACGAAGTCGAGCCGCCCGGTGCGCGGCAGCACCGTCCCGTCGGGCAGCACCACCTGCACCGCCAGCCGGCTGCCCGGCTCCACGAGGCTCCGCCACGCCGGGTTCTCGTGCCACTCCAGCAGCTGCTGCGAGGAGGGCTCGAAGGTCACGTACACCGGATCGAGCCGGTCGATGGTCGTCAGCAGGTCGCCCGGCCCCGTCACCCGCGCGCCGACCTCCATCAGCGTGCGGCCCACGCGGCCCTCGATCTCGGCCCGCACGTCGGTGTCGTCGAGGTCCTTCTTCGCCTGGTCGAACGCGCCCTGCGCCGCGAGGTACTCGGCGTGCGCGTTGTCCACGTCCTGCTGCGCCACGGCGTGCTGCGCCAGCAGCGGCTGCACGCGCTCGTAGGTCTGCCGCGCGTTCTCGAGCCGCGCCTGCGCGCTGCGGAAGGCCGCCTCGTAGCGCACCTTGTCGAGCCGGTACAGCAGGTCGCCCGGCTTGACCATCGAGCCCTCGACGAACGGCCGCTCCTCGATGATGCCGTCCACGCGCGAGCGCACCTCCACCCGCCGGAACGGCGCGACCTCGCCCGGGAACTCGAACGTCTCGGGCACGGCGCTCGGCCGCACCGTCACGACCGAGACCTCGGCCATCGGGAAGCCGCCGAATCCCGCCCTGGCGCCCTTGCAGCCCGCGCCGGCCAGTAACCCGAGGAGCCCCGCCGCGACCGCGGCGGAACGGACGCCGGAACGAACCTGGAACCGCTGACTCACTTTCGCCTCCACAAAGGACTCCACCGGACTCGGACGCTCCCTCAACGACGAACGACGGACACCAGGATCGACGCCGACCGGGCGGACCGGATCTGCACTTGGGCCGTGCGGTCTACCGACGACGCCGACGCGTGTTCCCCGCTGCCGGCCGCGCCGGCGCGCGACGGGCCGGCCGCGCCCCCCCGACCCGGAGCCGGGCCGGCAGCAGGGCGCTCATCTCCTCCAGCAGACTGCGGTTGACCGAGATGACGTGGCGTTGGCCGTCGTGGCGTACGGTCAGTACGCCGGCCTCCGCGAGCAGTTTCAGGTGGTGCGAGATCGTGGGCTGCGACACCTCGAAGCAGCGCCCGAGGTCGCCGCAGCACAGCTCGCCGGCCTCGGCGAGCTCCTGCACCATCCGAAAACGCTTGGGATCGGCCAGGGCCTTGAGCACCCGGACCAGTCGGCCGTCGTCCATTCGCACCGGCGTGGTTTTATGTATTGATGAACGTCTAACTACGCGGCGCCCGCGGGGCAAGGGGCCCCGGCCCCGGCGGACGTATCATGACGGTAACGGCGGGCGCCTCAGCTCACGCTCTCGGCGGCGTACCGCGCGACGAGGCCGGTGCGGACGGCGTAGCGGTGCACCGTCCGGAAGAGCCAGGCCGCCAGCACGACGTACGCCGCGGCGAGCACCGCCCCGAACGCCAGCCCCGCGAGCGGCGCCGGGCGGCCGGCCAGCACGTCGCGCATCCCCTCGAAGACGTACGAGGGCGGCAGCGCACGGGCGACGGGCCGCATCCACGCGGGGAGCGTGGCGAGCGGGTAGAACACGCAGGCGAACGGCGAGAGCACGGCCGGGATGGGCCAGATGAACCACTCGGCCGCCGGTCCGAGGCGGAGCACCACGGCGGCGCCCGTGATGCCGAGGGCGATGCCGAACACGAACAGCACCAGCAGGAACGGCACGAGCAGGGCGCCGTAGGCGGCGAAGGTCAGGCCGAACGCCGCCGTCGCGACGAGCAGCATCACCACCAGCCCCACGGCGCTCGTGGCGATGCTGGAGAGCACGAGGCCGCCAAGGTACTCCGAGAGCCGGAGCGGCGACGCGAAGAAGTTGAGGAAGTTGCGCGCCCAGACGTCCTCGAAGAACGCCATCGTGACGCCCTGCATCACGCGCGCCTCGAAGTCCCACAGCAGCACGGCCCCGAGGAGCGCCGTCACGAGGCTGAACCGGAAGGTCGAGCCGCTCGCGAGGTAGCGCGTGATGAAACCCCACAGGACCATGTCGATGCCGACCCACACGAACAGCGGGAAGACGCGCGACAGGCTGCCGCGCACCAGGTAGAAGTGGCGCAGCACGATGGCGGCGACGCGGCGCGCGCGCGGCGGCCTCACGCGCCCTCCAGGGAGAGCGGCTCCCGGGCCACGGTGATGAACAGCTCCTCGAGGCTCGCCTTGCCGTGCTCGCCGGGCAGGGTCCGCGGATCGCCCTCGAGCAGGATGTGGCCGCGCGAGAGGAACAGCACCCGGTCGCACACCTCGACGACCTCGTACATGTTGTGCGACGTCCACAGCACGCCGCCGCCGCGCGCGGCGAAGCCGCGGATCCGCGCGCGCATCTCGCGCGCGGCCGCCGGGTCGAGCGACGCGGTGGGCTCGTCGAGGAGCAGCAGGCGCGGCTCGTTGAGCATCGCCTTGGCGAGCGAGAGCCGCGTCTGCTCGCCCGAGGACAGCACGCCGCTCTTCGTGTTCCGGAAGCGCGCGAGGTCGTACTCCGCGAGCAGCGCCTCGACGCGCTCGCCGAGCCGCCGCACGCCGTAGATCAGGCCGAAGACGCGCAGGTTCTGCGCGACCGTGAGGTTGCCGGGCAGTGGTGAATAGACCGCGGCGAAGTTGATGTGCTCCAGGACCTCGGAGCGGTGCGTCGCGAGGTCGCGGCCCTCCACCCGCACCGCGCCGGCGTCCGGCGCGAGCACGCCGAGCACCATGTTGATGGTGGTGGTCTTGCCGGCGCCGTTGGGCCCGAGGAGGCCGACGATCTCGCCGGGGGCGACGTCGAAGGCGACGCCGTCCACGGCCACGATGCTGCCGTACGTCTTGCGCAGCCCCGACACCGCGAGGACCGCGGGAGCGCGGGCTGCACTCACGCGGGTGGCGCGGGGCTTCGGGTGTCGATCGGCACGTGATGCTCCGGCGTGCGGGCGGCGCGCGGTTGCTGGCGCGGCGGCCACGGGCCTGTATTATGTGCTGGCGCGCGCGTCGTGTCATCGCCGCGCGCGTCTTCGACCCGGGAGGCGGCGTGGCGGAGCGGAAGGCGAAGAAGCCGAAGGGCGTGCCCCGGCGGAAGAAGAGCGCCGACGCCGCCTCGCGGGGTCTGGCGGCGGACGAGCTGGCGGCGGGCGCTCCGGGCGCGGCCGCGAGCGCGCTCGCCGCGGCCGTCGCGAAGGACGGCGGCACCGTCCTCGCCGTCTTCCGCGACCCGCTCGGCGGGCACTGGCAGGTGCTCGCCGGCCTGCCGGTGGCGAAGGTGGACCCGACGCCGTATCAGCGCGACCTCTCCGACACGCACGTGGCCCGGCTCGCGAGCGCCATCGACCGGCTCGGCCGCTACCTCGATCCCATCATCGCCGTGCCTTCGGGATCGGGCGGGTACTGGACCCCGAACGGCCACCACCGGCTCGCCGCGCTCCGGCAGCTCGGCGCCAAGTCCGTCACGGCGCTGGTGGTCCCGGAGCCGGAGGTGGCCCGCCGCATCCTCGCGCTCAACACCGAAAAGGCGCACAACCTGCGCGAGAAGGCGCTCGAGGTGAGCCGGCTGGCCGAGGCGCTCGTCTCGCTCGACGACCGGCCCGAGCGCGACTTCGAGGTCGAGTTCGAGGAGCCCGCGCTGCTGACGCTCGGCCTGTGCTACCGGGAGAACGGGCGGTTCGCCGGCGGCCAGTACCACCCGGTCCTCAAGCGCGTCGAGGGCTTCCTCCCCCAACCGCTGTCCAAGGCGATGGCGGTGCGGCGCGGCCGCGCCGACAAGCTGCTCCGCCTCGACGAGGCGGTGGGCGAGGCCGTGAAGGCGCTGAAGGCGCGCGGGCTCGAGAGCCCGTATCTGAAGGCGTTCGTGGTGGCGCGCATCAACCCCCTGCGCTTCCAGCGCGGGGCGAAGGCGGAGTTCGACGAGACGGTGGACCGCATGCTCGCCGCCGCGCTCAAGTTCGACCCCGCCAAGATCAAGGCCGACCAACTGGCCAGCGCCGGCGGTCCGGCGGACGAGTGACTCGCAGCACACGGGGGAACGTGGCGATGGTGCATCGCGTGATCGCGCTCGCGGCGGCCGGACTGCTGGTGGCCGCCTGCCAGAAGCCCAAGCAGGAGCCAGCCGGTGCGGCCGCCACGGTCCAGCCGGGGCAGAACGACTCCCTGCCGGTGGTGGTGCTCGAGACCACCAAGGGCAGGATCGTGATGCAGCTCGACCGCAAGGCGGCGCCGCTCACCGTGGCGAACATTCTCGCCCACGTGAACGCGCACTTCTACGACGGCCTGGTGTTCCACCGCGTCGTGCGCGGCTTCGTGATCCAGGCCGGGGTCCTGACGGCCGCGGGCATGGAGAAACTCTCCAACGCACCGCCCGTGCCGAACGAGGCGGACAACGGGCTCAAGAACGTGCGCGGTTCGGTGGGCCTCGCCCGCGAGATGGACCCGCAGAGCGGCGGGGTGCAGTTCTACATCAACCTCGCCGACAACTCGGCGGCGCTCGACTTCAGGGCCAAGGACGCGAAGGACTGGGGCTACGCCGTGTTCGGCAAGGTGACCGCGGGGATGGACGTCGTGGACAAGATCGCCGCCGTCCGGACCGTCCTGCAGGGCAATTACACGAACCTGCCCGTGGAGCCGGTGATCATCACGAAGGCGTATGTGCAGACGGGGACGTGATGGCGTGATGAAGTGACGGGGCGATGAGGTGATGCAGGGCCGCGCAGACCTCATCACCTCATCACGTCATCACCTGCATCACCTCCCCGCCCGGTCAATCACGCTCACGCTCCGCTGCGCGGCCGGCACCACGATCATGTCCAGCACGTTCACGTGCTCGGGCAGGTTCACGATGTAGGCCACCGCGTCCGCCACGTCGTCGGGCGAGAGCGGCCGGAAGCCGTCATACACCTGCTTCGCCTTTCCCGCGTCGCCGTGGAAGCGCACCAGGGCGAACTCCGTCTCGACGTGCCCCGGGTCCACGCTGGAGATGCGCACGCGGCT
>DATKNX010000014.1:0-12519 GCA_035541085.1 Gemmatimonadales bacterium
GCTGGTAGCTGGTCTCGAGCGCCACGCTGCGGATTGCCGCCAGGCCCGCCGGGTTCACGAACACGCTGCCGGCGTCGCCGACGACGCCGGCGTACGCGCCGTCGAAGCCGAGTGCGCGGGTCGTGGCCGGGATCGCGAGCAGCGTGCCCGCCGTGGACCCCGTGGCCTGGGCCCGCGCGGCGCGTGCCGCGCCGCCCGCCGCCAGCGCGAGCCCCGCCAGGAGGAGCGCGCGCCGCGTCACGGCGCCTTCCTCGCCACGAACAGCCGGCGGCGCAGGGTCGAGCCCCCCTGGTCCACCACCACGACGTAGACGCCGTCCACCACCGGGCGGCCCGCGGCGTCGGTCAGGTCCCACTGCAGGCGCCCGGCCGGCGGCGCGGTGAAGGCCCGCACGAGGGCCCCGGTGAACGTGTAGACGGCGACCCGCTCCGCCGCGCCGGGATAGTGGAAGACGACCGAGGCGCCGCGGACCGGATTCTCCGAAACGTTGATGGCGTCGCCGACGCCGGCGCTCACGGCGGCGAGCGCCGCCGGCACGGAGAGCTTGCCCCAGCCCCACGACGCGTTCGGGGTGGCGTCGGGGCCGCCCTCGTAGGGGTGGCGCGCGAAGCTGTCCGCGCGCGCGGCGCCGACGAGCAGCGCGCGCGCCGCCTCGGGCGTCAGCAGCGGGTTGCGCTCCAGCAGGAGCGCCACCGCGCCGGTGACGAACGGCGTCGCCATCGAGGTGCCCTCGAGCACCCAATGGTGGCCGTCCTGCGTCACGCGCCCCGCCGGGACGGAGGCGGAGGTCGAGAGCGAGGAGGCCACGCCCTGGCCGGGAGCCGCGAGGTCCGGCTTCAGCACGCCGTCGCGCCGCGGCCCCGGACTCGAGAACCAGGTGAGATCGCCCAGCCGCTCGCGATTGGTGTACGCCTCCGAGGCGTTGCTCTGGTCCACCCACTGCAGGCGCGTCACGTAGGCCGCGACCGCCAGCACGCGGGTCGCGGTCGCCGGCACGGCCACGAGGAAGCCGTTGGTCGCCCCGCTCGCCAGCGACACGCCGAGCGGCGAGCCCGACGTCCCGAGCGCCGCCTCGGCCACCCACAGGTGCGCCGGCTTGCCGCTCCGCGCGGCGATGTCGTTCACGCGCACCGTCCACGTGCCCGGTTGCGGCGCGTTGCCGCCCGCCAGGTCGCCGAGCACGACGAATCCCAGGTTGTCGGCCGACAGCGCCACCGCCGAGTCCGGCCCGTTCTCGATCAGGACCCGGCCCTCGGTCGCGTCGTCGGTGACCGTGGCGGGCGGCGAGGCGGTCGCGCCCGACGTGACGGACGAGCCGTCGGGCCGCACGACCGTGACGGTCAGCGTGTCGCTCGCCGCATACCACAGCTGCAGCACCACGAGGTCGTTGCTGGTCCCCGGCGCCGGCGAGTAGCTCGGAATCGTGAGCGTGACGCTGGAGGACTGGCCCGCCGCGAGCGCGAGCGGCGCGTGCAGGTCGTCGGTCGACGCCGCGGGCGTCGCGTCGCGGTTGTCGCCCTCGTTCCCCGCGGCCGCCACGACGATGCGCCCGGGGCCGACGAGCGAGTCGAGCTCCAGCTCCTCGGGCAGCGTGCCGTCGTGCGGCCCCCACTGCGCCCCGAGGCTGAGGTTCACGACGGCCGGCTCGCCGAGCTGGGCGGCGCGGGCGAAGACGTAGTTCACCCCGTCCACCACGTCCGTCGCCAGGAACGTGCTCTTGACCACGATGATGTCGGCGCCCGGCGCCACGCCCGCGTACTGCCCCGCCGGCTGGCCACCGCCCGTGCCGCTCCCGTCGCCGGCCGCCGTCCCGAGGACGTGCGTGCCGTGGCCCACGCTGTCGCGCGACGCGCAGCCGCCGGCGGTCAGCATCGCGCGCACGCACTCGACCCCGTAGCCGAAGCTGGTGCCGCCCACGACCCCGGGGCCCGGGCCCTGCAGCGTCTGGTCCCAGAGGTAGAGGATCCGCGACCGGCCCGTCGCGTCGGTCACGAAGTCGAGATGGGTGAAGTCGACGCCGGTGTCCACCAGGCCGATGATCACGCCCCGGCCGACGGAGCCGGTGAACGTGTCGGGCCCGCTGCTGGCGCGCAGGGTCGCGACGCCGATGTCGGCGACGCCGAGATCGTTGAAGGGGGCCCAGCGCCGCGCGCCGGTGACGGCCGCGACCGCCGGGTCCTGGAGCAGCGCGTCGAGCGAGGTCACGGGGACCCGCGCGTTCACGAGCCGCCCGACCCGCGTGCCCAGCCGTGCGCCGAGCCTGAGCAGCGGCGCGACGTCGGTCGTGCGCAGGCGCAAGACGAGATTGGCGACCGCGACGCCGTCCGCGTCCCGCGTGACGGCCACCAGCCGCGACGCCACCGTGTCGAGCGCGAGCTGCGCGCGTTCCGCGGCCGGCATCGCGCCGAGCGCGCGCACCGTCGGGCCCGCCACGGGCGCCTGCGCGCGCGCGCCGCCGCCGAGGCCCGCGCCGCCGCCGCACAGGACCGCCGCACCGAGCCAGACGCGCACCACCGACGCGATCCGCACCACCGCGCTCCAGGATGGACCTGGCGTACGCTCGTGGCCGTGCGACGCGAAGTCAAGGACGCGCGCCGCGCGCTTTGACAGTGTCCGGACGCGGGGCTAGCTTGCCGGAACCGATGGCCTTCGCGCACCTCCACACGCACTCCGAGTACTCGCTCCTCGACGGCGCCAACCGCATCAGCGACCTGATCGCCCGCGTGAAGGCGCTCGGGATGGACAGCCTCGCGATCACCGACCACGGCAACATGTTCGGCGCCTGGCAGTTCCATCAGGAGGCACGCGCCGCGGGCGTCCGCCCCATCGTCGGGATGGAGGCGTACGTGGCCTTCGGGCCGCGCCAGGCGCGCGAGAAGCCGCCCGACGCGCCGGCGGCGTACGCGCACCTGGTGCTGCTGGCGCGCGACCGCACCGGCTACAAGAACCTCATCCGCCTCTCGTCCATCGGCTTCGTGGAAGGCTACTACCGGCGCCCGCGGGTGGACCGCGAGACGCTCGAGCGCCACGCCGGGGGGCTCACTTGCCTGTCGGCGTGCATGTCGGGCGAGGTGGCGCTGTGGCTGCGCCAGGGGGCGTACGACAAGGCGAAGGAGGCGGCGGAGTGGCACGCGCGCACCTTCGGCGCCGGCCACTACTGGCTCGAGGTCCAGAATCACGGGCTCGAGGAGGAGCCGCTGGTGCAGGAGGGCGTGTTCCGCCTGGCCGGGGAGCTGGGGCTCGGCGTGGTGGCCACCAACGACGCGCACTACCTGGCCCGCGAGGACGCCGCCGCGCACGACGTGCTGCTCGCCATCCGCTCCGGCAAGGACCTCGCCGACCCGAAGCGGTTCCGGTTCCAGGGCACCGAGAGCTACGTCAAGTCGGAAGAGGAGATGCGGCGCGCCTTCCCCGCGCGCGAGGAGCTGTTCGCCAACACCCAGCGCATCGCGGAGACGTGCGAGTTCGACTTCGAGAAGCGCTTCTTCCTGCCGGAGTTCCCGCGCCCGCCGCAGTACGCGACCGACAACGACCTCGTGATCGCCCTCGCCGAGGAAGGCTCGCGGCGGCGCTACGGCGATCCGCTGCCCCCGGCGGTGCGCGAGCGGCTCGACTACGAGCTGGGCGTGATCACCAAGGTGGGCTACGCCGGCTACTTCCTGATCGTGGCCGACTTCATCGGCTGGGCCCGCACGCAGGGCATCCCCGTCGGGCCCGGGCGCGGCTCGGCCGCCGGCTCGCTCGTCTCCTACGCGCTCGGCATCACCAACGTGGACCCGCTCAAGTTCGACCTGCTGTTCGAGCGGTTCCTCAACCCCGAGCGCATTTCCCCGCCCGACATCGACGTCGACCTCTGCGAGGAGCGCCGCGGCGAGGTGATCGAGTACGTGCGCGAGCGCTACGGCCGCGCGTCGGTGGGGCAGATCGTCACCTTCGGCACGATGAAGGCGCGCGCCGCCGTGAAGGACGTGGCCCGCGTGCTCGGCCTGCCGCCCGGCGACGCCGACCGGCTCACCAAGCTCATCCCCAGCGGCCCGGCCTACGCCCTGACGCTGCGCGAGGCCGCGGAGAAGGTGCCCGAGCTGCGCGAGATGGTCGAGCGGAACCCGACGCTCCAGAAGCTGGTGGAGTACGGCAGCCGCATCGAGGGCCTGTCGCGGCACATCTCGGTGCACGCGGCCGGCATCGTCATCGCGCCGGGCCCGCTCACCGACTACGTGCCGGTGTGCACGATGACCGGCCGGGGCAGCGGCGCCGGCGCCGCCGACGACGCGATCATCACGCAGTACGACATGGTGGGCCTCGAGAAGGTCGGGATGCTGAAGATGGACTTCCTCGGCCTCACGACCCTCACCATCCTCCGCCGCGCGGTGGAGACCATCCGCGCGCGGCACGGCGTGGAGCTGGACCTCGACGCGCTCGACCTCGAGGATCCGCCGGTCTACGCGATGCTGCGCGCCGGGCGCACGGCCGGCGTGTTCCAGTTCGAGTCCAGCCTGGCCACCGACATGCTGCAGCGGATGCGCTGCGACCGGTTCGACGACCTGGTGGCCGCCAACGCCCTCGTGCGGCCGGGCACGCTCGACAGCGGGATGCACCTGGTCTACATCCGGCGCAAGCGCGGCGAGGAGCCGGTCCGCTACGCGCTGCCCGAGCTGAAGGAGATCCTCGAGCCCACCTACGGCGTGATCGTCTACCAGGAACAGGTGATGCGGATCGCGAGCCTCCTGGCGGGCTTCTCCCTGGCCGAGGCCGACGTACTCCGCAAGGCGGTGGGCAAGAAGATCCAGGAGCTGATCGACAAGGAGCTGGGCAGGTTCACGGCCCGCTGCGTGGAGCGCGGCCACAAGAAGAAGGTCGTCGAGGAAATCGCCTCGCAGATCCAGACGTTCGGCCGCTACGGGTTCAACAAGTCGCACGCGGTCGCCTACTCGGTCGTCGCCTACCAGACGGCCTGGCTCAAGGCGCACTATCCCGCCGAGTTCATGGCGGCGCTGCTCTCCTCGGCGATCGGCGACACCGACAAGGTCGTGCCCTACATCGCCGAGTGCCGCGCCCTGGGCATCGAGGTCCTGCCGCCCTCCGTCAACGAGTCGGGCTGGCACTTCACGGTGGTGGGCGAGCGGCGCATCCGCTTCGGCCTCGGCGCCATCAAGAACGTGGGGCGGACCGCGATCGACGCCGTCATCGCGGCGCGCGACGCCGCGGGCCCGTTCACGACCCTCGCCGACCTGGCGACCCGCGTGGACCACCGCGTGTGCAACAAGCGCGTGCTGGAGGCCCTCGTGGCCTCCGGCGCCACCGACGGCCTCGGCGGCCACCGCGCCCAGCTGTTCGCCGCCGTGGATGCGGTCCTCGCCGAGGCGAGCCTCAAGCAGGCCGAGACCGCCGCGGGCCAGGGCACGCTGTTCGGCGCCGCACCGGCGCCGGGCGCGGCCCCGGGCGCCGCCCCGCCACCCCGCCTCCCGGTCGTGCCGGAGTGGACGGAGGCCGAGCGTCTTGCGCGCGAGAAGGAATTGGTGGGATTCTTCGTTTCCGGGCACCCGCTCAGCCGGTTCGCCGACGAGGTGGCGTTGTTCGGCACCGCCACGACGGCGGACCTCGGCCGCTGGTCGAACGAGAAGGTCGCCGTCGCCGCCGTGGTCACGACCGTACGGCGGCAGATCGCGCGCAAGAGCGGCGCGGAGTGGGCGAAGCTCGTCGCCGAGGACTTCCACGGGACCGCCGAGTGCCTGGTGTTCCCCGAGGCGTGGGGCAAGCTCGCGAAGGTCGTCGCGGCGGACGGCGCCTACCTGCTCCTGGGCGGCTACTCCGCGCGGGACCGCGGCGAGGAGGACGCGCCCTTCATCGTCGAGGACGCGGTGCCCCTGGCGGACCTGAAGGCCTCGGGCCGTGTCGCCCTCTCGCTGCGCTGGGCGAGGCGGCCGGGCCAGAACGGCGAGGCCGCGCGCGCCGTGGCGGCGCTGTGCGCGGCCCACCCGGGGCCGGCGCCGCTGTACGTGGACTGGAGCGAGGACGGGACCGGACGCGATCCGGTCCGCCTGCGCTCGCGCACGGTGACCGTGGCGCTCGAGCCCGACCTCCTGGGCGCGCTGCGGGACGTCCTGGGCAACGAGGCGGTCACACTCGTGAAGGCAGGGTAACCGGATGGCGACAGCACTCGCCCTCGAGTTCGAGAAGCCGATCGCCGAGCTGGAGCGCCAGATCGAAGACCTCAAGCGCCTCGCCAGCCAGCGCTCGCTCGACGTGGGGCGCGAGATCGCGCCGCTCGAGGCCAAGCTCGCCGAGCTGCGCGTCGAGATCTACCGCAATCTCACGCCCTACCAGCGGGTGCAGGTGGCGCGCCACCCGCGGCGCCCCTACGCGCTCGACTACATCAACGGCCTGTTCTCCGACTTCATCGAGCTGCACGGCGACCGGCTGTACCGCGACGACCCCGCCATCGTCGGCGGCATCGGCCGCCTCAAGGGCCGCAGCGTGGTCGTGATCGGCCAGCAGAAGGGCCGCGACATCAAGGAGAACCTGAAGCGCAACTTCGGGATGCCCCACCCCGAGGGCTACCGCAAGGCGCTGCGCCTGATGCACCTCGCCGAGCGGTTCCGCCTCCCCATCGTGACCCTCATCGACACGCCCGGCGCGCACCCCGGCCTCGGGGCCGAGGAGCGCGGCCAGGCCGAAGCCATCGCGCGCAACATCGAGGAGATGGCGGCCCTCAAGACGCCCGTGGTCGTGGCCATCGTGGGCGAGGGCGGCTCCGGCGGGGCGCTCGCGCTGGCGGTGGGCGACCGGGTGCTGATCCTGGAGAACGCGGTCTACTCCGTCATCTCGCCCGAGGGCTGCGCCGCGATCCTGTGGCGCGACGCCTCGCTGAAGGAGCGCGCCGCGGAGGCGCTGAAGCTCACCGCGCCCGACCTGCTCGCGATGGGCCTCGTGGACGAGATCGTCCCCGAGCCGCCGGGCGGGGCGCACAGCGAGCCCGCCGCGGCCGTCGAGGCCCTCGGCGTCGCCCTGGAGCGCCATCTCGCCGAGCTGGCCGGCCTGCCGGCCGAGGACCTGGTCGCCCGCCGCGCGGAGAAGTACCTGCGGATGGGGAAGTTCGAGGAAGCGTAGGGTGGCCGCGCAGCTGGTCGAGGTCCGCTTCAAGGGCAACCGCAAGGCGTTCTACCGCTGGCACGAGCCGGAGCCCCTGCGCGCCGACGAGGCCGTGATCGTCGAGACCGACCGCGGGCTCGACCTCGGGCGCGTGTCGGCCACCGGCGCCACCGCCTCCACCAAGTGCGAGCGCTGCGCCCTCCGGGCCCAGGCGCCCGGGGCGCCGGCCGAAGGGGCCGAGCACGGCCGCGAGACGCCCGAGCACCCGGCCGGGCCGGAGCCCGAGCGCCGCGTGGTGCGCCGCGCGACCGCCGCCGACGCGCAGACGTCCGAGGACCTGCGCAAGAGCGAGGACGACGTGCGCCGCCGGGTGCGCGAGCGGGTCCGGACGCACCACCTCGACATGAAGGTCAGCGACACCGAGTGGCAGTGGGACCGGAACCGGCTCACCGTCTACTTCACGGCCGAGCGCCGGGTGGACTTCCGCAACCTGGTGCGCGACCTCGCGTCGCTGTTCCGCACCCGGATCGAGCTGCGCCAGATCGGCGTGCGCGACGAGGCCAAGCGCATCGACGGCGTCGGCCGCTGCGGCCGGCAGCTCTGCTGCACGTGGCTCCCCGAGCTGCGGCCCATCGGCCTGCAGATCGCCAAGGACCAGCGCCTCAGCCTCAACCCGTCGCAGATCTCGGGCGCGTGCGGGCGGCTGCTGTGCTGCCTGCGCTACGAGCACGACTTCTACGTGCAGTCGCGCAAGCGCTTCCCCAAGGAGGGCAAGGTCCTCGCCACCTCGCGCGGGCTCGAGAAGGTCCAGAGCCTGGACATCTTCCGCGAGCGCGTGACCGTGCGCGCCGAGGACGGCAGCACGCGGACCCTGCCCCTCGCGGACCTCAAGCGCGAGGTCGAATCGGCCGGCGTGCCGGCGGACCAGGCGCCGCCGCCCCCGCCGCCGCCTCCGGTGCCGCCGGCCACGCCCGCCCCCGCGCCCGGCGGGGCGCCCGCCGCGGCCGCGGAGGCCGCCGCACCGGCCGGCGAGCGGCGCCGCGGACGGCGGGGCGGGCGCCGGCGACGGCGCCACCGCCCGTGAGCCGATTCTACCTCACCACCGCCATAGACTACGCCAACGGCGAGCCGCACTTCGGGCACGCCCTCGAGAAGATCGGCGCCGACGCCGTCGCCCGGTACCGCCGCCTGCGGGGCGACGACGTGCACTTCCTCATCGGGATGGACGAGCACGGCCAGAAGGTCGCGCAGGCCGCCCAGGAGCGCGGCATCGCGCCGCAGGCGCTCGTGGACGAGCTGGCCGACGCGTTCCGGGCGATGTGGGCGCGCCTGGGGATCTCCTACGACCAGTTCATCCGCACCACCGACCCGGGGCACGAGGCCGGCGTCCGCACCCTGATCGAGCGCATCTTCGAGCGCCGGCCGGACGACTTCTACCAGCGCACCTACGAGGGCTGGTACTGCGTGGGGTGCGAGACGTTCAAGCGCGACGACGAGATCGTGGACGGCAGGTGCGTGCTGCACCAGACGCGCACGTTGAGCTGGAGCGCCGAGCGCAACTGGTTCTTCCGCCTCTCGTCCTACGCGCCGTTCCTCGAGCGGCTGGTGCGCGAGCGCGCCGGTTTCGTCCAGCCCGAGAGCCGCCGCAACGAGATCCTCGGCCTGCTGGCCCGGGGGCTGGAGGACGTGCCGGTGAGCCGGGCGCGGCTCGCCTGGGCCATCCCGTTCCCACGGCCCACCGACGACGGCGTGCCCCAGGGCACCTGGGTGTGGTTCGACGCGCTGCCCAACTACCTCACGGCCACGGGCTACCCCGCCGCGGGGTTCGAGGCGCGCTGGCCCGCGCAGCTGCACGTCATCGGCAAGGACATCACCCGGCACCACTGCGTGGTGTGGCCCGCGATGCTGGAGGCGGCGGGCCTGCCGCTCCCCGAGCGCGTGTGGGCCCACGGCTTCATTGGCTTCGGCGGCGAGCGGTTCAGCAAGTCGGCCGGCGTGCGACTTGACCTCCGCAGCGTGGTGGACCGCTACGGGCCCGACGCGTTCCGCTACTTCCTGCTGCGCGAGATCCCGTTCGACGGCGACGGCGACTTCTCGATGGAGCGCTTCGACGAGCGCTACGTGGCCGAGCTGGCCGACGCGTTCGGGAACCTGGCCTCGCGCGTGCTCGCGATGCTCGACCGCTACCGCGGCGGCGCGGTCCCCGCCTCGGGCGAGACGACGCCGCTCGACCGCGCGGGCGAGGCCGCGATCGCCCGCTACGGCGACGCGATGGACGCCCTCCTCCTCAACCGCGGCGCCGCCGCCGCGTGGGAGCTGGTGAGCGAGGCCAACGCGTTCGTCGAGCGCCAGGCGCCGTGGGCGCTGGCCAAGGCCGGCGACGCCGCCGCGCTCGACGCCACCCTCGCCGCGCTGGCGCGCTGCCTCGCCCGGCTCGCCGCGCTCACGGCGCCGTTCGTGCCGGCAGCCGCGGGCACGCTGTGGTCGGCGCTCGGGCTCGAAGCCACTCCGGGCACCGCCAAGGCCTGGAATCTCGCGCTCGCGCCGCAGCTCGCAGGGGCTTCCACGCACAAGATCCCGCCGCTCTTCCCCAAGGCCGAGAAGGGTGCCCATTAGTCTAAGGCATTGCGGCACAATGGGTTCGATGTGGTGATCTCTCGCCTTGACTGAACCGCGGTTCGGGTGATAATGTTGCTCCGTCTCGTAGCACCCCCCTCGACCGGCGCGACGCAGCGCCGGGCCTTTGTCGTCGTCCATCAGTGTGCGGGGTCCCGATGGCGAGTCGCCGCTGGACGGTCCTACTCGTACCCCACGGCTCGGGCAGCACGCGGTCACTGTCGGTTTCGGTGACCGTGCTGAAGCTCGCCGCGGGGATCGCGACCGTGGTGCTGGCGTCGGCGCTCGCCGCGACCTACGGCGTCGTGTCGCACACCGTGGATCTCACGCGCAGCCAGCGGCTGGAGAAGGCGAATCAGGCGCTGACGAGCGAGGTCGCCACGCTGGGGCAGCGCGTCGGCGCCCTGTCGGACACGCTGGCGGTGATTTCGCGGCGCGACGAGGAAGTGCGGCTCGTGGCCGGGCTGGATCCGCTGAACCCCGACGTCGAGCGCGCGGGGATCGGCGGGCCCTCGGGCGCCTGGCCGGAGCGCGAGCGGCTGATCAACGAGGGCGGGGTGGTGGGGCGTGAGGCGCTGGGGGTGCACGTGGACCTCGACGCGCTGATCCGCCGCGCCGACGTGCTCGCGACGTCGTTCAAGGAAGCCGCCGAGAGCCTGTCGGCGCACACGCAGCAGCTCGCCGCGACGCCGTCCATCATGCCCACGACCGGCTTCCTGACGAGCCGGTTCTCGATGATCCGCTACCATCCGATCCTGCACGAGAACCGCCCGCACCTGGGCATAGACATCACTGCCGCGTTCGGCTCGCAGATCATCGCGCCGGCGGCGGGCCGCGTGATCAAGGTCGGCTACGAGAACGGCTACGGCCTGATGGTCGTCCTCGACCACGGGTACGGGATCGAGACCAAGTACGCCCACATGTCCCGCACCGCGGTGAACGTCGGGCAGCTGGTCAAGCGCGGCGACCGCCTGGGCTGGGTCGGCAGCACGGGGCTCTCGACCGGGCCGCACCTGCACTACGAGGTGCTGCTCAACGGACGGCCCGTGGACCCGCTCAGGTACATTTTGCCGGACGCGATTACCGACTGATCCTGGAGGCAGTGGTTCCCAGGCCGCAGACTCGAGGGGCCAGACCAGTTGCAAGTACTGACAACTGGACTGGCCCCTGATGTCTTCTGTCTGGGAACCACTGTCACCTTGGCGTCTGGCAACTACCCCGAAGTCCGCAGTCTTCGGACTTCAGCCTACTGAGCTTTCTTCGCCGGCTGCGAGAAGTCGACCTTCGGCGCCTCGCGCGCCTCGGGCGTCGTCACCTCGAAGTACTCGCGCGCGCCCTTGCCGATGACCTTCGCCGTCAGCACCTGCGGGAAGCGCCGGATGTAGCTGTTGTACGTCTGGACCGCCGTGTTGTAGTCCTCCCGTGCCGTGGCGATCCGGTTCTCCGTGCCCTCCAGCTGGTCCTGCAGCGCGCGGAAGTTCTCGTTGGACTTGAGCTGCGGGTAGTTCTCCGAGATCGCCAGCAGCCGGCTCAGGGCGCCCGTGAGCCCCTGGTTGGCCTGCGCCATCTGCTGCAGGCTCCCGCTCTGCACCGCGCCGCCCAGCTTGGCGCGGGCGTCGGCGACGGCCGTGAAGATCGTCACCTCCTGCTGCGCGTAGCCCTTGACCGTCTCGACGAGGTTCGGCACCAGGTCGGCCCGGCGCTGCAGCTGGACCTCGATCTGGCTCTTGAACGCGTTGGCCTGCTCGTCCAGCGTCTGGATCTTGTTGTACCCGCACCCGGCGAGCAGTACGGCGGCGGCGGCGAACAGCGCGCGCTTCATCCTGGATACCCTCCCGTGGGACACGTCGGCTCGACTCCGAAGCGGCAGGGAAGATAACCAGCGCCCGGCTCCGCCGCGCATCGCGGAGGCACAATCATCGTACATACATCATGACGACAGCAATTATACAGTTAGTCCAGCTCTTCCGACTTGCTCTGGCCTGACTGCCCCAATTGACTCTGAGCCACTCCCTATTGAAATTACCAACCAGTCAGTTACTAACGAAGGAAGAGACGGTCATGTCGAACGACCCAGTGCCCTTCACGAACCCCGCTCCGCGCTGGCAACGCCGCAAGGACGCACGACCGAGCGAGATACTGGCCGCGGCCCTCCAGACGTTCGCGGAGCACGGCTACGCGGCCACCAAGCTCGAGGACGTCGCCAGGCGCGCCGGGGTCACCAAGGGCACCCTGTACATCTACTTCGAGAGCAAGGACGCGCTGTTCAAGGCGGTGGTGCGGGAGAACGTCGTGCCGATCCTGGCCACGGCCGAGCAAATGGCCGACGACCCGTCGGCGAACCCCGACGCCCTGCTGCGGCGCCTCGTGACCCAGTGGTGGGAGGCGATGGGACCGTCCGGGTTGGGCGCCCTTCCCAAGCTCGTGATGTCGGAGGCGGCCAACTTCCCGGAGCTGGCCCAGTTCTGGTTCGACGAGGTGGTGCAGCGCGGGCGCCAGACGTTCGCCCGGGTGCTGCGCCGGGGCATCGACGAGGGGGCCTTCCGCCCGCTCGACGTCGATCTCGCCGTGCGCATGATCCTTGCTCCCGTCCTCATAGCCGCCATCTGGAAGCACTCGTTCCGCGCCTGCGAGAAGGAAGCCTTTCCCGTTGAACGCTACCTGGAATCCTCGGTCGACATCTTCCTGCGTGGCGTCGTGGCCAAGCCCGCCGCCGTCGCGGAGGTGCGCGATGCGTAGCCCCTGGGCTCTGCTGGCGGCCGGTGCCGCGCTCCTGGCACCCTCGCGCGGTGCCGCGCAGGCGCCGCAGCC
>DATKNX010000015.1:0-7641 GCA_035541085.1 Gemmatimonadales bacterium
CTGGTGGTGGGGCGACGTGGACCACCTGATCACCGTGTTTCGCGCCGGACCCGGGGCGCTGCACATGCCGCCGGGGAGCCCGGGCCGGTGGAGCGTGCTGCGGGACGTCCTCACGTGGCGGCGGGGCCAGCGGTGGGACGAGCTGCGTCTCGACGATCCGTGGCCGTTCGTGCGGGCGACGCTGGCGTGGGCGACGGCCAGGATCGGCGGCCGGGTCAAGCGGGTGCGTGCATGGCTGCATCGAGCCGCCCGGGCCGCGTACCGGCTTCCCGAGCGGGCGCTGCACCCGTGGCGCCGGCGTTCGGCGCTGCGGCGCCTCGCGGCGGCGGGGGGCCCGCGGTCGGTGCTGTTCGTGTGCTACGGCAACATCTGTCGCAGTGCCTACGCGGCGGCGCTCGCCAGTCAGCGCCTGTCCGCCGAGGTCGAGGTGAAGTCGGCGGGCTTCTTCGGCCCCGACCGTCCCTCACCCGCGGAGGCGATCGCGGTCGCGGCCGAACGTCGCGTGGACCTGGCCGGGCATCGGTCCCGGCTCGTGACGAGCGAGCTGCTCGAGAGCGCCGACGCGGTCGTGGTGATGGAGCAGCGGCAACGCCGCCGCCTGCTGGTCGCGAATCCGGCCATCGCGTCGCGCGTCTACCTGCTCGGCGACCTCGATCCGCACCGCACCAGCCGGCGTGACGTGCTCGATCCGTACGGCGAGCCGCTGACCGCCTTCCGCTCCTGCTTCGATCGGATCGAGCGGTGCGTGGACGCGCTGGCCGCGCTGCCGGCCGCCGCGCCGTCGCCGATGCGAGCCGACTAGGTCTCTCGCTCCGCAAGCCATCGCTCGAGCCGCGCCAGGTCGGCGTCGCTCAGCATGCCGTGCGTCGGCGCCGTCACGAGGCGCTCGGCGAGATCGCGTGCGCCGGGGAACGCCTCGGTCCGATTCAGGACGCGCTCGGCGAACCCGGGCAGATCGCACAACGCCAGCGGATAGCCGGGCATGACGCCGAGCGCGCGGGCAGATGGGGCCGCGGCGCGTGCGCGCGCCCGGGCGCCGGCGAGCAGCGGCAGGCGCAGGAAGCCTCCCACGCCGCCAACCGGCACTCGGACGGGCGTGAGGCCGGGTGCGACGGACGCCGTCAGGCGCGCGGCATTCGCGCGCCGCACCTGCGTCTCCCGATCGGCGAGTGGGAGCGTGCGGGCGAGGGTCCGCGTCGCCACGGCGCTCATGGCCCGGACCGGCGCCGGCGGGTGGTACACCGTCTCGCCGAGGCGGAGGAAGGGAAGCGCGGAGGGAACCGCGTAGAGCGCCGGCCGCCCCAGCAGCCACTGGGCCTTGAGCCGCACCAGCTCCAAGAGGCCGCGCACCGCCCGCCGGACGTCGCCTCGGGCGCGCGCGAACGCGGCGTTGCCCGCCGCGCCCCGGGACAGCAGCGCGCCTCCGCGCCCGGCCGTCGTCCCCTTGCCGCGTCCGAAGCTGCACACCGTGAGGTCGCCGAAGGACCCGAGCGGCGTCCCGCGCCAGGTCGCGCCCGCGGCCTGCGCGGCGTCCTCGATCAGGAGCGCTCCCGCGTCGTGCGTCGCGGCGCGCACCGCCTCGGGGTCCGCGGGAATGCCGTACCAGTGGGCGAGGACGACCGCGCGCGCACCAAGCGCCAGCGCGGCGCGCAGCGACGCGGGGTCCGGTCCGAGCGTCTCGGTGTCCAGGTCGTACAGCAGGACCGGCACGCCGGCCCCGTCGGCCGCGGTGGCCAGGTCGTAGCAGCCGTAGGCCGGCAGCGCCACGCTCGCCCCGGCGGCCCGGCCCGACGCCGCACGGATGGCGAGCGTGAGCGCGCCCGTGCCGCCGTCGGTCAGCAGCACCTCGTCGCCGCGCATGGCGCGCGCGAGCACCGCCTTGACGCCGGCGCGCGCGGCGCCGGTACCCGAGGCGAGGCCGGCCGCCCCGGCCATCACCGCGCCCAGCGGCAGCGGCGAATACGCCGGAAGCTGCCGCCGCCAAGTCACGGGATTCCGCGCACGATCCTGGGGCCGAGCGCGGTCGCGAGGCCGACCGGCAGCCGCTTCCACAGCCGCGGTCCCCAGGCGTAGGCCTCGTCGTCGGGCGACGGCGTCTTGGCGGCGCCGCCCGCGGGAACGTGCTGGTACCAGTGCAGCGGCTCGTCGCGTCCGCCCCACTGCTGCTTGAAGCGGTGCGTGCCGCCGCCGGGCGTGCAGCGCCCGAAGTTGAACACCCCGACGCCCTCCTTCGCGGCGCGCTCGAGGAAGGCCCAGTAGAGCAGCATGTTCGGCGCGATCTGGTTGTAGGCGACCAGCGCCGAGGCCCACGTCATCTCGAACTCGCCGGCCCAGCGGAAGCCGCAGCCGCAGGCGATCGCGCGCTCGCCGAGGTAGGCGCAGCCGAACCACGCGTCGTCGCCGAACGTCGCGGCGATCGCGTCGAACAGCCGGCGGGGCTGCGTGGGCGTGCCGAGGTCGCGCATGTGGCGCGCGAAGACGGCGAAGAAGGGCGCCACCTGCTCCGGCCCGAAGCGGACGGTGACGCCCTCCTTCTGGGGCCGGCGGACCTGGCTGCGCACCTTGGCCTTCAGTCCGGCGAACAGGGCCTCGGCGTCGCCCGCCGGCAGGTCCAGCAGCACGGTGATCTTGCGGTGCGATACGGGCAGGTCCACGGGCAGCGGCTGCCGGCTCCGCAGCTCGAGCAGCTTCGCGCCGTCCTCGCGCGCCATCTCGACCGCGTGTGCGACCAGTGCGGAGACCGCGGCGTCGGAGCCGAGCGGGCCGCCGTAGTTGAGGAATGGCATCGACACGAGGTAGTGCCCGAACAGGCGGCTCCTGACCCGCACGAGCGGCAGCACGCCGGCGAGTCGTCCGGCCTCGTCGCGCGCGCACACGTAGGGGCATTCGTGGCCGTGGACCTGCTCGACGACCGCGCGCCATCCGGCCAGGTGGAAATGGGTCCAACCGGGGGCGGAGCGCGCGAAGGCATTCCACTCGTCCACCGAGCCTCGAAAGGGACCGACGGCGAGACTCACGCCGGCCTCGAGACGTGCGGCGCGGCGTCGCGCGCCGGGGCCTGCCCCAAGCCGAAGGACGGCGCGATGGACGAGAAGGAGAATTCCGCCAGCAGCCGCTCGAGCCGCGGACGCGTGCGCCTCAGCCCCCCATAGTGGCGGATCCGCGTGAGCGCCGGCACCTCCAACCTCGGCTGGTCCGGGTCGATCTCCCACGGGTGCAGGTAGAACGTGCCCGGCACGCCGCGCCGCTCGCAGTCCCTGAGCGCGGCCCGCACCAGGCCGTACGGGAAGAGGCGGAAGTAGGCGCCGCCCGCCGCCGGGAGGTTGACGCCCGCCAGCCGCAGGGTGGCGGGCGGCACCTCGGCGAGGCGCCCAGCGGCCCGCTCGAGCCAGTGCGGGTCCCGCGCCCCCGCGGCGTAGCCGTAGCCCGGCCGGCGGACGGGGAAGAGGCTCGAGTCGTAGGCGTAGCCTTCTTCCACGAGCACGTCGAGCGCCCACTCGCGGCCGGCCACGATCGAGTAGCTCGGCGCGCGGAAGCCCAGGACCGGCGCTCCGGTGAGGGATTCGAGGAACGCCTTCGTGCGGCGGACCGACTCGCGAAACTCGGCCGGCGTCTGCTGCGTCACGCGGCGGTGATCCCAGCCGTGGGACGCGACCTCGTGCCCTGCGCGGGCGATGGTCCGCACGACCTCGGGGTGCGCCTCGGCCACGCAGCCCAGGATGAAGAACGTGCCGCGGGCGCCGTGCGCGGCCAGCAGCTCGAGCAGGCGCTCCACGTTCGCGACGACGCGGCTCTCCATCGCGGGCCAGCGCTCGCGCGGCAGGAACGGCTCGAACGCCGAGACCTGGAAGTGCTCCTCGACGTCCACGGTGAAATGGTGGGCGGGGAGTCGGCTGGCCGTCACCGGTGCCACGTCGCGAGCTCCGGAACGAGGGCGTCCGCGACGTGCGTCGCGAGGTAGTCGGCACCGCGCGGGGACGGATGATAGTGGTCCGCGGCGAAGTAGGCGGGCTTGTCCGGCACGCCCGCGAAGTCGCCCGCGACGTCGATGAGCTGGGCGCCCTCCTCGCGCGCCAGGCGGCGCAGCAGCGCGTTGTAGTACGACACCCCGATGGCGCGGTACGACGGGACCAGCCGTGCCGAGTCCGCGAGAAAGGTCAGGAGCACCAGCCGCACGTGATTGCGCCGGCACATGTCGGCGAGCGTCTGGAGATTCCGGACCATCTGCTCGCCGTTCCTGGCGAGAATCTCGGGATGCCGGGCGTAGGGATCGTCGTGGCTCGAATCGGCAGCAGGATGGAACCAGCGGTCGAGCAGCTTGCCGAGGGCGTAGCCGAGATTGGTCCGGGCGTAGAAGTTCTTGCCGCCGTTCACCTTCGCCACGTAGTCGTGCAGCGTCGACGAGAAAAGAATCGCCTCGGAGATCTGCGCGTCGTCGATGGTCCGGACCGCCGGGCGCACGTCGTTGATCGCCTCGTAGTAGATGAGATGCGTCGGGCCGTGCGGCAGGACGCGCAGGTAGAACCGCAGCAGGCTCTGCAGCGAGTTGTAGCCGTTCGCGCCGGCGTTCACGACCAACGGATCGACGCCCGGGAGGCGCTCGCGCAGCCGCTGCTCGAGCAGGTACGGCCAGGTCTGCGTGTCGTTGAGCCCGTACCCGAAGACGGATGAGGCGCCCAGCACGAAGATGCGCGCCCGCCCGGATCCGAGGTGCGGGCGATCTTCCCTCCCCAGGTCTCCGACGTTGCTCCGGAAGCCGTAGCGGTCGGTGGTGTACGTGGCACCGGCCGCGGTCCAGTGCAGATTGCGGCCCGGCTCGAACCCGAACTCCACGGAGCGGGCGTCGCCCCACTTGGTGTAAGCGGAGAAGGCATCCGGGTGCGCGACTCGGGACACGATCTCGGCCGCGACCAGCACCGCCGCCGTTCCGCCGAGCAGCAACAGGCCGTTCTGGGCGGGAGCGAGACTGCCCCGCCTGCGGCAGCGGAGGCCGACCAGCGCCGGGACGAGCGTGATGAGCGCGACGACGCCGCACAGCATCGCGAAGTAGGCCGCGCTGTACGACCCGATGCGCGGCTCGCCGGATCGGTGGAACGCGAGCGGAAGAGCGCACAGGAACAGGGGGATGAACAGGAGCAGGAACCCCCTCGCCCCGACCCCGGTCAGCGCGGCTTTCCGCCCCGCCATATCGGTCATCGGCGGGGAAGCTAACCCACCTTGCCAGCGCCCGGCCATTGGGTACTATGTGCCAGCGAGCCTCATCCAAGGGATGCCAGTGAGCCGGGCGCATGCCGAGTCAGACCGCTTCCCCGCCATCTCCGACGAAACCAGGCGCCTGCAGGAGCGCGCCCACCGCCTGATTCCCGGCGGTGCCCACACCTACGCGAAGGGCGACGACCAGTATCCCGTTGCCGCGCCGCCGTTCATCGTCCGGGGGAAGGGCTGCCACGTCTGGGACGCCGATGGCAACGAGTTCATCGAGTACGGGATGGGGCTGCGCGCGGTCGCCCTGGGACACGCGTTCCCCCGGGTCGTCGAGGCGGCGCGGCGCGAGCTGGAGCACGGCTCCAACTTCGTCCGCCCGAGCCCCATCGAAGTCGCGTGCGCGGAGCGATTCCTGGACTGCGTGCGCACCGCGGACATGGTCAAGTTCACGAAGAACGGCTCCGACGCCACCACGGCGGCCGTGAAGTTGGCGCGGGCCGCGACGGGCCGCGACCTCGTCGCGATCTGCTCCGACCAGCCCTTCTTCTCGACCGACGACTGGTTCATCGGGGCCACGCCGATGCCGGCCGGAGTCCCGGATGCGATCCGCCGGCTCACCGTGACCTTCAAGTTCAACGATCTGCCCGGCCTCGAGGCGCTGTTCCAGGAGCACAAGGACCGGATCTCGTGCGTGGTACTCGAGGCGGAAACGTCCCTGGCGCCGCAGCCCGGCTACCACGACGGCGTGCGCCGGCTGTGCGACGCCTACGGCGTGCTGCTGGTACTCGACGAGAACATCACCGGGTTCCGCTGGGACATCGGCGGCGCCCAGAAAGTGCACGGGATCCGGCCCGACCTGGCGTGTTTCGGAAAGGCCATCGCCAACGGGTTCGCGCTGTCGGCCCTCTGCGGCCGGCGCGAGCTGATGGAGCTGGGCGGCCTCAACACCTCCGCCGAGCGCGTCTTTCTCCTGTCCACGACCCACGGCGCCGAGACGCACGCGCTCGCGGCGTCGGTGGCCACGCTCGAGACCTATCAGTCCGAGCCGGTGATCGAGACGCTTCGGCGGCAGGGGGAGCGGCTCCGGACTGGAGTCAACCAGGCCATCGCCGCCAACGGTCTCGACGGCTTCGTGGAGATCCTCGGCCGGCCGTGCAACCTCGTGTTCGCGACCCGCGATCGCGACCGGCGCCCCTCGCAGCCGCTGCGCGCGCTGTTCATGCAGGAGCTCATCCGACGCGGTATCATCGGACCTTCGTTCGTCGTCAGCTATTCCCACACTGACGCAGACATCGATCGGACCATCGCGGCCGCGGCAGAGGCCCTGGTCACCTACCGTCGCGCCCTCGACGAGGGTCCCGACGGATTCCTCGTCGGCCGCCCGCTGAAGCCGGTTTTCAGGCCCCGGGTGTAGGCGGAAGGCCTTACAGGCAAAGAGGTTAGCTCAGGTCTCGGCGTGCCTGACCGCCGGCTCGGTAAGCGCAACGGTCCGGCGGTCTTAGACCTGTTGGGCCTCCCGCCCGCCACGTACATTTGACGTTCTTCGAGATTCGACGGACACGGCTCCACCGCCCGCCGGCACGACGCCGGACGGGCCTTATGCACGTGCGCGGGGACCCGAGTGGGCGAACGGCGTGACGGCAGACTGCTGATGGGTGGACTGCTCGCGAGCGCGGCGACGCTGCTCGCGGCGGCCATCGGCGTGTCGTGCGGTGATTCGGTGTACCCCGTGCGCAACAGCGCCACCTCACCCGTCGCATCGATCAGGCTCGTGCCGTCCAGCGCCGGCGTGCCCGTCGGCGACAGCCTGCAGCTCACGGCCACCGCGCTGGACGCCACGGGCGGTCCGCTTCCGGAACGACCCGTCGTGTGGGCGTCGATGGACTCGGCACGTGCATCGGTGAGTGCCGCCGGCGTCGTGACGGCTCTGAACGCCGGCGGACCGGTCACGATCTCGGCGACGGTGGACGGTGTGACGGCGACCTCCGCGATCACCGCCGAGGCCATCCCGGGTCCGGATCTCGCACCGGGAAACCCGGGCGTCGGTTACGTCCAGGGTAACGCCACGTCCGTGGCGACCCGCACGGTCAGTCTCTCCCTGCCTGCCGCTACGAGCGCGGGGGACCTGATCCTCGTCGGGTTCGACTTCGGCACCACGACCTTTTCCTCCATCGGCGACAATCAGGGGAACGCGTTCTCCCAGGTTGGCTCCGAGGTGGTGACGCCCGGGGGCGCCAAGACGCGCCTGTACTACGCGGGGAACATCCGCGGCGGCACCGAGACCGTCACCGTCACCTTGAGCGGGAGCTCGCCGTACCTCGAGGCCTACGTCACCGAGTATCGCGGGGCGGATCCCACCAGTCCGCTGGACGGATCGGCGCAGCACACGGGTTCGGCCGGCAGCGCGTCGAGCGGCAACATCACGACGACCGCGTC
>DATKNX010000016.1:0-5039 GCA_035541085.1 Gemmatimonadales bacterium
TGCCGCTCCGGGCCACCGACTCGCTGCTCGAGGTCGCGACCGCCAATCCGTTCGACATGGACGCGGAGAAGGGACTGGCCTTCGCGTCGGGGCGCGAGGTGCGGATGCAGCTCCTCTCGCCGGGCAAGATCGCCGCGCTCAGCGACGAGATCTACCGGCCCGAAAACGTCATCGACAAGCTGCTCGAGGGCATGGAAGGCTCGAGCGAGATCGAGACGCTCGAGGAGGCGGCGCCCGCCGACGAGTTCCAGGTCAGCGCCGAGGAGGCCTCGCAGCGGCCCGTCGTGCGGCTGGTGGACCTGATCCTCTCGGAAGGCATCCTCTCGCGGGCGAGCGACATCCACATCGAGCCGGAGGAGGGCGGCTTCGCCGTCCGCTACCGGATCGACGGCGTGCTGCGGCAGGTGATGAAGATCCCGCGCGCCGCCGGCTTCCCGCTGATCTCGCGCATCAAGATCATCTCGAGCCTCGACATCGCCGACCGGCTGCGGCCGCAGGACGGGCGCGCCCGCGTGGCGGTGAACGGCGTGCCGGTGGACCTGCGCGTCTCCACGCTGCCGGCGTCGCTCGGCGAGAAGGTCGTGATCCGCGTGCTCGACTCGCGGGCCACGGTGCTCTCGCTCGACGCGCTCGGGCTCAACCCCGACGAGCTGTCGGCCTTCAAGGCGTTGCTGGACCACCACGAGGGCATCATCCTGGTGACGGGCCCGACGGGCTCGGGCAAGACGACCACGCTCTACTCGGCGATCCGCAGCATCCAGAGCGGCAAGACCAACATCGTGACGGTCGAGGACCCGGTCGAGTACCGCATCCAGGGCATCGTGCAGGTGCAGGTGCACGAGAAGGCCGGCCTCACGTTCGCCAACGCCCTGAGGTCCATCCTGCGCCAGGACCCCGACGTGGTGCTCGTGGGCGAGGTGCGCGACCGCGACACGGCGCAGATCGCGGTGCAGGCGTCGCTGACCGGCCACCTCGTGCTCTCGACGCTGCACACCAACGACGCGTCCAACGCGGTGACGCGCCTGGTCGACATCGGGATCGAGCCGTACAAGATCGCCGCATCGCTCCGCGGCGTGGTCGCGCAGCGGCTGATGCGCAAGCTGTGCCCGGCGTGCAAGGAAGTGTGGGTGGAGTCGGTGCCGGAGAAGCTCGAGCGCTGGGTGCCCCGCGGCACGCCGCTGTACCGGGCGGTGGGCTGCTCCGACTGCGCGATGACGGGCTACCGCGGCCGGTTCTCGATCGTCGAGGTGCTCACCGTCTCGCCGGAGGTGGAGCGCCTGATCGGCTCCGGCGCGACCGCCGACAAGCTCGCCGAGGCGGGGCGCGGCGGCGGGATGAAGGGGCTGTGGGAGAGCGGGCTGGCGCACGTGCTCCGCGGCGAGTCGAGCCTGGACGAGCTGATGCGCGTCGTGGACGTGCCCGAGGAGGGTACGGAGGGCGGCGAGACCGTCGTGGCGGCGCCCGCGGCCTCGGCGGCGTCCGGCTCCGCCCGCGCCTCGGCGCCGGCCGTGCAGCCGGGCGCGGAGCCGCAGTCGCCGGGGACGTTCGACCTGCTCGACAACCTCGTGCCCGGCCCCAAGGTCACGCGGCTCAAGCGGAAGGTGCTCCTCGTGGACGACGAGGACTCGCTGCGCCGCGTGATGAAGGACCTCCTGGAGCGCGAGGGGTACGTCGTCTCCGAAGCGCGGGACGGCGTGCAGGCCCTGGACCAGGTGGACCGCACGGGGCCGGACGTCATCGTGCTCGACCTCAACCTCCCCGGCCTCGACGGCTACGGCGTCCTGTCGCACCTGCGCTCGCGGCCGGCCACCGCCGACATCCCGGTGGTGGTGCTGACGGCGAAGGGCGACGAGGACAACGAGGTCCGCGTCTTCGAGCTCGGCGCCGACGATTTCCTCACCAAGCCGTTCCGCGCCCGCGCGCTGTCGGCCCGGCTCGACGCGGTGCTGGGCCGGCGCCGGTCCACCAACGCCTGATCGGCCGACGCGTGGCACCGCGGTGAGCCGAACCGCCGAAGTCCGTCGCGGGGCTCCCGCGGCCACGCTGGTCGTGCGACTCGCCGTGGACGGGCGGGGGCGCGCGAGCGTGCGGACCGGCGTCTCCACCTTCGACCGCCTGCTGGAGTCGTTCGCGGAGCACGGCCGCTTCGATCTCGACGTCGAGGTCGCGGGCGCCGCGGCGCCCGACGCGTACGCGGTCGTGACCGGCACGGGCGCCGCGCTCGGCGAGGCGTTCGGCCGGGCGGCGGGCGCGCGGGAGGTGACGCGGGGCGTCGGGGAGGCGACGGTGCCCGTGGGCGGGGCGCTGGTCCGGGCCGTGTGCGATCTCCGGGGCGCGGGCCTGCTCGCGTACGAGGCCGCGCCGCCCGCGTGGCAGCTGGTGGGGGACTACGACGTCGCGCTGACGCCGGAGTTCTGGCAGGCCTTCACGCAGGCCGCGCGGGTCACCCTCCACCTCGACCGGCTGCGCGGCGTCCACGCGCGGCCCGTCACGGAGGCGGCGTACGCCGCGGCGGCCCGCGCCCTCGCGCTCGCCGCCGAGCGCGACCCGCGCGTGGCGGCGGCGGGACCCGCCGGGGAGCGGAGCCGGTGACGGACGTCCGCGTCGAGATCGTGGACGTGTACGTGCTCCGCTTCCCCGACGCGTCGAAGGGCATGGCGGGACCGGCGAGGCCGAGGCGGAAGCACGGCCCCGAGGTGCTGCTGCTGCGCCGGGCACCGGGGCTCCGCAGTCCGGGGACCTGGGAGTCGGTGCACGGGCACGTCGTGGCGGGCGAGACGCCGGTCGCGGCCGCCCTGCGCGAGCTCAAGGAGGAGACGGGGCTCGAGCCGGAACGGCTCTACAACCTGAGCCGGGTCGAGACGTTCTACCTGCACCGGCGCGACCTGGTGGCGCTGATCCCCGCCTTCTGCGCGCTGGTGCCGGCCGACGCCGCCGTGCGGACCTCGGAGGAACACGACCGCGCGGAGTGGGTGGAGGCGGAGGAAGCGGGCCGGCGCTTCTTCTGGCCGCGGGAGCGGCGGGCGCTGGCCGACGCGCTGCAGCTCTTCGGCGGGGGCGATGCCGGGGGAGCGGAGGACGTGCTGCGCATCCTGTGAGACTGCAGGCGCCGCTACCGTCCACTGGGCTGAAGTGTGACCGCTACAAACTGGGAACCGCTGGCAACTTGGCGTCTGGCAACTGATCTGCAGTGCGAAAGACCTCTTCTGCCGCTTTCCTGAGCTCCCGCAGGTCGAACGGCTTCACGAGCACCCTCGCGCCCGGCGCCAGGCGGTCGTCGCTGTCGCGGCGCGCGTCGCTGGTCGAGAGGATCAGGCGGGCGCCCAGGTCGCCGGGCAGGTGCGCCAGCGCCGCGGCGATCGGCTGGTCGCCGGCGGCCACCAGCCGGTCGGCGATCACCAGGTCGTAGCGTTCCCTGCTCGCGAGCCGCATCGCCTCGATCCCGTTCACCGCGGCATCGACGCGGTGCCCTTCCCGCGCGAACAGCGCGCTCACGACCTGCCGGACCACCGGATCGTCGTCCACGACCAGGATGCGCCGCGACGCAGTGGCGGCGGCGGCCGAGCCCGGCCCGGCGGCGGTCTCTTCCGGCGCCTGGGGAAGGGCGAGCGCCAGCGTGGCGCCGGGTCCCGACCGCGACTCGACCGTCAGCGTGCCGCCGTGCGCCTCGGCGATGCCGTAGGAGACGAACAACCCGAGGCCGGTCCCTTCTCCCGGCGCCTTGGTGGTGAAGAAGGGGCTGAACATCTGGGCGCGAACGTCGTCGCTGATGCCGGGGCCGCTGTCGGTCACGCGCAGGACCACCCGTCCGGCCTCGGCCCTGAGGTCCAGGCTCACGCGGCGGGGCGCGCCGTCGGCGAGCCCCCGCACCGCGTGCACCGCGTTGCCGATGAGATTGAGCGCGACCTGCTGCAGCTGGTGGCGGTCGCCCAGCACCTCCGGCAGCCCGGGGGCGATCGAGATGTCGGACGTGATGCCGCGCCGCTTCATCTCGTAGCCCATCAGCTCGAGGGAGCGCCGCGCCACGTCGCCCAGGTCCACGCGGGTCCGTGTGGCCGGCCCCTTGCGGGCGAAGGTCAGCAGGTCGCGCACGATGTGGCCCGCCCGCTCCGCCTGCTCGTTGATGACGCGCAGGTGCTCGCGGCCGGTCGAGGCGGCCGCCGACTGCTCCAGCAGGAACTCCGAGAGTCCGGCGATGGAGGTGAGCGGGTTGTTCAGCTCGTGCGCGATGCCGGAGACCAGCGTGCCCACGGCCGCCATCTTCTCGCTCTGGATGAGCTGCGCCTCGAGCGCCTGCTGCTCCGTGATGTCCTCCACCACCACGACGAAGGTCGCGCCGTCCACGGCGCGCGCGACGGGGGAGGCGGCGAGGCGGAGCGTGCGGTGCTGCTCCTCGGAGTGGTGGACGACGGGGCCGGGGCGGCCGCCGGCGGCCGCCGCGGCGAGCAGCGTGCCGAGCGGGCCGGCCTCGATGCGCAGGGCTTCGCCGAGCGGCGCGCCCACCACGGCGGTGACCGGGCGGCCGGCGAGGGCCGCGAAGGCCGTGTTGGAGCGGCGGATGACGCCCGCCGCGGTCACGAGGGCGATGCCCTCGGAGATCGCGTCGAACGTCGCCTCCCACTCCTCCTTGCCGCGGCTGACGAGCTGGAACAGGCCCCGCCGGTGGCGGCGCTCGCGCAGCAGCAGCACGGCGGCAAGCGCCGCGACCGCGCCGCCGCCGACGGCGAGGCTCAGGGCGGCGGACATCGCTAGTGCGGCGGGGGTTGCTGCGCGGCGCGCGCCAGGACCCGGGCGCGCTCGCTCTGGAGCAGGTTCAGCGCGTTGTCGAAGGTGCCGGAGTACCGGTCGCCGTAGAACGCGGTGAACGTCTGCGACAGCGGGATCGCCGGATCGAACAGGTAGATGGCCGAGGCCTGCTGGCGCTGGTCCACCCGGGCGTCGTTCCACTGGGGCGACAGGGGGACGATGGCGAGCGGGCGGTAGTACACGCCGAGGCTCTGGATGGACACCTGGTCGGGGACGAACGTGACCTGCGGCTG
>DATKNX010000017.1:0-26872 GCA_035541085.1 Gemmatimonadales bacterium
TGCCGTAGCCCGCGTACTGCCGCATCGTCCAGAGGCGGCCGCGGTACATCGTCTCGTGGATGCCGCGGGTGTACGGGAACGCGCCCGGCGCGCCGAGGCGCGCGGCGAGGTCGGGCGGCAGGTCGCCGGGCCCGTAGGCGGGCCGGACCTCGATGCCGGAAGTGGTGCGCCGTTCCGTCACGCGTCCGCGCCGGCCAGCATCTCCTCGGCGAGCCGCACGTCGTCGCGGCTCCCGACGAACAGGGGCGAGCGCTGGTGCAGCTCCGTCGGCTCGATGTCGAGGATGGCCCGCTCGCCGTCGGAGGCGTAGCCGCCCGCCTGCTCGCACAGCATCGCCAGCGGCGAGCACTCGTAGAGCAGGCGCAGCTTGCCGGCCGGCGACCTGGTGTCGGCCGGATAACAGAACACGCCGCCGGCGACGAGGTTGCGGTGGAAGTCGGCCACGAGCGAGCCGATGTAGCGGCAGCTCTTCGGCTCGTAGCCGCAGTCGAGGCCCTTGTAGCACTTCACCAGCGACTGCACGCGCTGCGACCAGCGCGGGAAGTAGCTCTCGTTGACGCTGTAGTACTTGCCGGCCGGCGGCGTGGTGATGCTCGGGTGCGAGAGCAGGAACTCGCCGATCGAGGGATCGTACGTGAAGCCGTGCACGCCCTGGCCGGTGGTGTAGACCATCATCGTGCTGGAGCCGTAGAGGATGTAGCCCGCGGCCACCTGCTGGCGGCCCTTCTGCAGGCAGTCGGCGAGCACGCCCGGCGCGCCGTCCGGGCTGAGGCGCTTGTGGACGGAGAAGATGGTGCCGATCGAGACGTTCACGTCGATGTTGCTGGAGCCGTCGAGCGGGTCGTAGAGCACGACGTACTTGCCCGCGGCCTGCCCCGGAGGCGTCGGGATCGGGAGCTCGTCCTCCTCGGAGCCGATCAGGCACACGCGGCCGGTCCGGAGCAGCGCGTGCTTCATCGTGGCGTTGGCGAACTCGTCGAGCTTCTGCACCACCTCGCCCTGCACGTTGATGAGCCCCGCGCTGCCGATGATGTCGGCGAGGCCGGCCATGCGGACGTGGCTGTTGATGATCTTGGCGGCGAGGGCGATGTCGTAGAGCAGATTCGACAGCTCCCCCGTGGCTTCGGGGTGCAGCTCTTCCTGGTCGAGGATGAACCGCTCGATCGTGATGACGCGCGACAGCGACGACTTCACGGCTCCTCCCGCGTGAGGATGAACGACGTATCACGCGCCCCGGCGTGGACGCGCACTTCCCTGCCGTCCGTCTCCACCGTCACGGCCCCGGCGGCGTCGGTCCGGAATACGTCGCAGCCGGCGCGGCCCAGGGCCGCCACGACGCCGGCGTCCGGCTCGCCGTACTTGTTCGGGCCGACCGAGATGACGCAGAGCCGCGGCGCCAGCTGGGCCAGCCACGCGGGGCCAGTGGCCGACCGGCTCCCGTGGTGCCCCACCTTGAGCAGCGTCGCGGGCGGGATGCGGCCGGCGACGTCGGGCGCGCCTTCCATCGCGAGGCCGCCGTCGCCCGGGAAGACGGCGCGGAACGCACCGTAGTCGAGCGTCAGCACGACCGAGTTCTCGTTCGGCTCCAGCCGCCGCTCCATCCACGCGCTGTCGGGATGCCACACCCTGAGCCGCACCCCGTCGAGCGTGAGGCTGTCGCCCGCGCGCGCCGGTCGCCAGCGGCTGCCGGCCAGGGCCGCGGCCGCGAGGAAGCGGCGGTAGCCCTCCGACGTGCGCGGCTCGCCCGGCTCCAGGACCAGCGCCGGCCGGAACGCCCGGATCACCGCCGGCAGGCCGCCGAGGTGGTCGGCGTCGCCGTGCGACGCCACGACGAGCGCCAGGCGCTCCACGCCGCTCCGCCGGAGAAACGGCGCCACGACCGCCGCGCCCGCGTCGAACCCCGGCGTGCGCGGCCCGCCGTCGATCTGGATCCACCGCCCGCCCGGCGTCGCGATCGACGCGGCGTCGCCCTCGCCGACGGCCAGAAAATGTAGCGCGAGCCAACCCGGCCTGTAAAAGGCGCCGCCGCCCGGCACGAGGGGCCACCACACGGCGGCCGTGCCGGCGAGCGCCGCCCCGATGGCGAGGCGCCCGCGGAGTGCGCGGCGGGCGGCGCCCCGTCCGGCCCCCGGCAGCGGCCGCAGCACGACCACCGCCACGGCCCCCGTCACGAGCGCGGCCAGGACGGTGCGCTCGAAGGGGATGGACGCCAGGGGCAGCGCGCCGGCAAAGCCCGCGACGGCGTTCAGCGCGTCGAGGCCGGCGCTCGCGGCGCCGGCGGTCCACGCGGCCACGGCCGGGAGCAGCGGCGCGAGCACGAGGGTGAGGGCGAGCGTGGGCACGACGAAGCCCGCGAGCGGCACCGCAAGCACGTTCGAGAGCAGCGCGGCCGGCGCCATCGTCCCGAAGCCCAGGATGCTGACGGGCGCCGTGGCCAGCGTGGCGCCCCCCGAGATCGTGGCCGCCGAGAGCAGCGCGGTGACGCGCCGGTTCCGGGGCAGCGACCGCTCGCGCCGCAGCGCGGCGAACGCGCGCGCCGCCGCCACGCACCCCCAGGCGCCCGCGAAGGAGAGCCACGGCCCCGGCTCGGTGACGGCGAACGGATCGAGCAGCACGACGCCCACGGCCGTGGCGGCGAGCGGCGTGAAGGGCACGAGCGGCCGCTGCCGCACGCGGGCCCAGCACCACAGGGCGACGAGGCCCAGGGCGCGCACCGCGGGCGGCGGCCAGCCGAGCAGGCCGACGTAGGCGACGACGAGAGCCGTGGCGCCGACGCGCGAGGCGCCGTCGCCCGCGCGCGCCGCCCGGAGCACGAGGAGCAGCGCCCCCGCGAGGATGCCGACGTGGAGCCCGGAGATGGCGAGGATGTGGGCGAGGCCAGCGTGGGCGAACCGCTGGTGGACGTCCGGGTCCAGGAGGTCGCCCGCGCCGACCGTGAGCGCCGCGGCGAGCGGCGCGCGGCCCGGCGAGAAGAGGCCGGCGATTCGCCGCTCCGCGGCGAGCCGCGTGCGCGTGCGGGCGCCGGCGGGCTCGGCCAGCGGCCGCGCGCGCAGCACGACGAGGCGGCCGAGCCGCTCGGGGCGCACCGGCCAGGGCGAGAGGGCCCGCGCGCCCCGGTGCCAGGTGCCCACCACCACGGCGACCGCGTCGGGCGGGTGGGACCACGCGGGCCAGTCCACCGTGAGGCGGCCGGCGCACGCGCTCGGCCAGCGCACGGTCGCGCGCGAGGCCGCGCCCGCCGCCGCGACGTCCCACAGCTCCAGCACCACCGCGACGCGCTCGCCCTCACGCCAGCGGGAACGGCAGTCGTGCGCCGCGCGGAAGGCGGCCGCGGCGCCCCACAGGACGCCTGCCGACGCCGCGGTGAGGAGCACGGCGGCCCGCAGACCCCGGCGCCAGGCCAGCAGCGCGCCGGCGGCGAGGGCGGGCGCCAGGAGCCACCCGCCCCCGGAAAGCACGAGGCCGGCGACGTCGCCGGCCACGATGCCCACCGCGCACCACACGATGGCCGGCATCCTACGGCCGGCCCGCGAAGCTCAGGGAGCGATGCGACTCCGCGTGTGTCTCGGCGCCTCGCCCACGATCTTGAACGCGTCCATCAGGGCGACCGTGACGTCGGCGACGCCCTGCTCCGCTTCGGCTTCGACCTCCGAGATCACCTCGCCGGAGGGCGTCACGACGTAGCGCGGGGGCAGCCGGTTCAGGGCGTAGACGAGGACGTCCTCGCGGCACTGCGGGCAGCCGCAGGCGTCGGGCACGCGCGGGAGCAACGCCTCGTACTCCCTCATCACCACAGCTTCGAGCACGTTCTTCATCGCTCCGCCCCCTCGCGCGCCGGCTCGACCGGCACCGCGCTGAAGGTCGCCCCCGTGGTTCCCGTGAATCGCACGGTCCGGTACGTCCCGATCCACTCTTCCGGCCCGTCCACCAGTGCCGTCCGGTGCTGGCGCGTCCGGCCCTGGAGCGCGCCGCCGCGCTTCGCCCGCTGCTCGACCAGGACCTCGTGCGTCGTGCCCACCAGCCCGGCGTTCCGGGCCCGCGCCACGCGCCGCACCTCGGCGATGAGTCGCTCCAGCCGCTCGGCGGCCACCTCGTCGGGCACCGCGTCGGGGAGCCGCGTGGCCGCGGTGCCCTCGCGCGGGCTGAACCGGAAGGTGAACGCGTCGTCGAAGCCGACCTCGCCCACGAGCGCGAGCGTGGCGGCGAAGTCCGCCTCCGTCTCGCCCGGGAAAGCGACGATGAGGTCCGTCGTGATCGCGAGGTCCGGGACGGCGGCGCGCAGCCGGTCCACGACGGCGAGGTAGCCCTCGCGGGTGTAGCGGCGCAGCATCCGCCGCAGCACCGCGCTCGAGCCGCTCTGCGCCGGCAGGTGCACGTGCTCGCACACGGCCGGCACCTCGGCCATCGCCGCGACGACGCGGTCCGTGAAATCGTTCGGGTGCGGGCTGGTGAAGCGCACGCGTCGGATGCCGTCCACGGCACCGACGGCGCGCAGCAGGTCGGCGAAGTCGTGCTCGCCGTCGTGGTACGAATTGACTGTCTGGCCAAGGAGCGTCACCTCCGACACGCCGCGCTCGGCGACCTGCCGCGCCTCGCGCACCACGTCGGCCAATTTCCGGCTCCGCTCCGGACCGCGCGTCATCGGAACTATGCAGAAGGTGCACCGGTAATCGCAGCCGCGCTGCACCGTGATCCACGCCGACGCCGCGGTCGCGCGCTCGGGCAGGACGTCCTCGTAGTGCTCCGTCGCCCGGAGCGCGGTGTCGGCGGCGCGCTCGCCCTCGCGCGCCCGGCCCACCAGCTGCGGGAGCTGCCGGTAGGCGTCGGGCCCGGCGACGAAGTCCACGTGCGGGGCGCGCTCCAGCAGGCGCTCGCCGAGGCGCTGGGCCATGCAGCCCACGACGCCGAGCACGTCGCCCGGCCGCTTGCTGCGCTTGAGCTCGCCCACCCGGCCGATGACGCGCTGCTCGGCGTGGTCGCGCACCGCGCAGGTGTTCACGATCACGACCTCGGCCGCCTCGGCCGACGGCGCCGGCGCGAAGCCTTCCTTGAGCAGGATGCCGGTCATCAGCTGCGCGTCGGCCGCGTTCATCTGGCAGCCGTAGGTCTCGATGAAGAAGGTGGGCGCCGTCACACGGCCTCGGCCAGCAGCTCGGGGCCGCGCGCCACGAGGCGGGCCGCGACGCGGGCGCGCCCGAGGGCCCAGGGCGCGTCGGCCGGCAGGCGCGCGGCGAGGTAGTCCTCGGTCACCGCCTCCCGCAGGCCGCCGCGCCGCGATTCCATCACGAGGTCCGCCGTGGAGCCGTTGCGCCGCGCGACGTGGGCCGCGGCCTTGGCCTCGCCGAGCGCGCGCAGCTCCGCGCCGCGCCCGCGGCTCGCCGCCGTCTCCGCCGGTCCGAGCCGCGCCGCCGCCGTGCCCTCGCGCTCCGAGTACGGGAAGACGTGCAGGTAGGTGAACGGCAGGTCCTCGATCAGCCGCAGCGTGGCCGCGTGGTCGGCCGCCGTCTCGCCGGGAAAGCCCGTGATCACGTCGGCGCCGAGCCCGAGCGGCGCCACGCGCTCGGCCAGCCGCTCGACCGCCGCGCGGTACGACGCGGCCGTGTACCAGTGCCGCCCCATCCGCTTGAGGACGCGGTCGCTGCCCGACTGCAGCGGCGCGTGCAGGTGCGGGGCGAGGCGGTCGGGCGCGCGCGCCATCAGCTCGACCAGCGGCGCGTCCGCCTCGGTGGCCTCGACCGACGAGAGCCGGAAGCGCACGTCGGGCACGCGCTCGACGAGCAGCGCCACGAGCGCCGAGAGCGTCCAGCGCCCGCCGAGGTCGCGGCCCCAGGTGCCGACGTGCACGCCCGTGAGCACGATTTCGGCGTGGCCGCCGGCGAGCCGCGCGGCCTCGGCCACCAGCTCGGCCGGCTCGCGCGAGCGCGCCTCGCCGCGGGCGAGGACCGTCGCGCAGAAGGTGCAGTGCTCGTCGCAGCCGTCCTGGATCTTGAGCCAGGCCCGCGAGCCCGAGGCGAAGCGGCGGAGGCCCGGCGCGGCGGGCGCGGCGACGCCCAGCGAGCGGGCCACCGCGTCGCCGTCGGGCCCGGGCACCACCGCGGCCACGTTGGGCAGGGCGGCGATGCGGCCGTCGTCCAGGGCCGCGGCGCAGCCCATCACGACGGTGCGGATCTGCGGGCTGCGGCGCGCGAGGCGGCGCACGAGCGCGCGCATCTTCGCCTCGCCCACGTGCGTGACGGCGCACGAGTTGACGACGGCGGCGTCGGCGCCCTCCGGCGCGTCCACCACCGCGCAGCCCGCGTCCTCGAGACGCTGGCGCACGGCCTCGCTGTCGTACTGGTTGGCCTTGCAGCCGAACGTGTGGAGGTAGACCCTCACGGCCGGATCGTGAGGCCCACGTACAGGGTCGTGAAGCTCTCGCTCAGGGTCCCGGCCGCGCGGGAGCCGATGTCGAGCCCGAGGTCCACGGTGGCGCGGCCGCCGGCGGTGTCGAAGCCGAGCCCGGTGGTGACCGCGTGCTCGCTCAGGGCCGGGCCCGGCGTCGTCGCGTCGCCGCCGATCGGGAACGGGAGCTGGCGCCAGCGGTAGCCGAACCGCAGCGGCAGCGGCCTGCGGCCCAGGCGCAGCACGCCCACCTCGACGCCGAGCCCGACGCTCCACACGTCGCGCGAGCGCGCCTGCCCCGCCGCGGCGAGCGCGCCGGCGGCCCGGCTCCAGCTCGCCCAGCCCACCGTGCCCGCGACGGCGAGGCCGGGGAGCGGCTGGTCGTAGAAGCCGGCGTTCACCTCGACGGGCATCGGGACGTCGGCCGCGGTGTCGGTCGTCGTGGCGCGGAGCCGGCCGTTGACCCGGACGCTGGCGCCCGTGACGAGCCCGGGCAGCGGGCTCACCAGCGCGCCGGCCGAGAAGCCGAAGCCCGTGTAGTTCGTGGTCTGCGCCTGGGTGTACGACACGAACGCGGAGTCGTCCGGGAACTGGCGGCTCACCGACGTGTTCGTCGAGCCCGTGAGGACGTGCGCGCCGAAGCCGACCGTGATGTTGGGGAGCCGGTACGCCATCGCCAGCCGCAGGTCCGTCACGCCGCCCGCGCTCTGCGTGTTGTCGCTCGCGACCACCGGCGTGCCGCGCGGGGAGACCGTGTCGGTCTGCTGGACGCTCCAGTTGCGGTCCAGGTAGTCGGACGCGGTGATCGCGACGACCACCTTCTCGCCGATGCCGCCGGCGAAGCCCACGACCGGGAAGCGCGTCGCGCTCAGGGACGACGTGCCGGTGCCGTAGTCGAAGCTGCGGAACGAGCCCGCGCCGACGGCCCAGCCGGCCGTCGTGTGCCAGCCGGCGAGCGAGGCGGGGTTCACGGCGGCCGAGGGGTCGAAGACGACGAACCCGCCGCCGAGGGCGGCGCTCTTTCCCGACACGCCGCGGTCGAGGAGCCCGAGGCCCCGGATGCCGAACACCGAGTCCTGCGCCGCGGCGCGCGAGGCGCCGGCGCAGGCCAGGAGCGCGGCGAGGACCGCCGGCGCGCGGCGCATCACGGCACGCCGAAGGAGTAAGGCTTCACGTAGGTGACCTCGAGCTGCGGACCGAGCGCCCCGGCCGTGTGGCTCGCGAAGTTCACCGCGCCGAGGATGGAGCCCTCCGGGTACCCGCGCAGCATGATGAGCCGCGGCGTGGAGTCGCCCTGGGCGGTGCCCCAGAACCGCAGGATCGGCGCCATGTCCAGCTGGATCTGCCCGCTCTGGCCCTGGTGCACGAGCACGATGCCGCTCGTGGCCGAGTCGGGCCACAGGACCGACTTCACCCCGTAGTCGCGGACCACCGGCTCGGCGACCACGTAGAAGCTGTCGCCGGCGAAGCCGCCCACGGCGCCCACCGTGTTGAGGAGCAGCGTGGCGCGCACCACCGACGCGGAGTCCACGACCAGCTTGGGCAGCGACAGGCGCATCAGCGTGCGCGCCGTCGGAATCCCGCCCACCGCCAGGATGCCCGGCGGCGGCTGCACCGGCGCCGGGTTCAGCACGAACAACGCCACGGACGGGGAGACCGAGAACAGGGAGGTCGCCGTGTCGAACGGCGCCCGGGCGTGCACGTAGGTCGTGAGCAGGGGCGCGGTCGAGAGGTTGCCCGACCCGAACGTGAGCGCGGTCTTGGACGGCGCGACGATGCCGATGGCCAGCGACACGACGCCCGAGTCGCCCGGCGGGATGTGCAGGCTGTCGGCGATGTTGAACGTGTGGCTCCCCGCGATCGCGGTGTCCGCGATCGCCACCGTGTCGATCAGCGTCGAGTCGGCCAGGAACGGCTGGACGGACTGGTAGGTGGCGCCGGTGTCGAACTGCGCCGGGAGGCGCCAGATGACCATGCGCAGGTTCTTCACCGTCGTGTCGCGCTGCGCGAGACTCAGCGTCAGCACCAGGCTGTCCTGCGTCCCGACGTAGAGGCTGTCGAGATTCGTCCCCGACACGGTCCACATCGTGTCGTGGGCCGAGAAGCGGATCAGCGTGACGGCCTGGAGCGAGTCCAGCGTGGACGCCAGGAGGTAGGTGGCCTCGCGGATCAGGACGAACCCGCGCACGCTGGTGTCGGCGGTGTCGGCGAGCGCGAGGAGCGTGTCGGCCAGCTCGACCTTGGACGCCGGGCAGAGCGCCGGGCAGCGGCTTGGGGTCGTGACCTTCTCCTGGCACCCCATCGCGGCGGCGGCCGCGAGCCCGGTGACGAAGACGGCGCTACGCCAGGCGGACATTCTTCCCGTTCGCCTCGAAGCTGTCAACGATCGCCATGATCACCGCGTCCACCGGCCGGTCCTTGGTCGGACCGGTCTGGCGCGCCGAGGAGCCGGAGGCGTAGAGCACCACCTCGCTCGCGCCCGCGCCCACGGCGTCCACCGCCACCACGTAGCCGCCCTCGCTCTTCATCTCGGGCGACAGGTTCTCCACGACGAGGAGCTTGGCGCCCACGAGCGACGGGTCCTTGCGGGTCGCCACCACCGACCCCACCACGCGGCCCATCTTCATACGCCCTCCCGGAGGTCCTTGAGGTCCTTGGAGGTGAAGGCGCTCGGCAGCAGGGCGTCGAGGCGCCAGTTGGCCACGCCGCCCCGGGCGCCCACCGAGACGATCGCGAGGTCGGTGCCGAACTCGGCCAGCATCTGGCGGCACAGGCCGCACGGCGCCACCGGCGCGGCGGCGTCGCTCGCGATGGCGATGCGCCGGAACGCGCGGTGCCCGGCCGCGACGGCCGAGACCAGGGCCGTGCGCTCGGCGCAGAAGCAGGCGCCGTACGACGCGTTCTCGACGTTGCAGCCCGCGAAGACGGTGCCGTCCGCGGCCTCGAGCGCGGCGCCGACGCGGAAGCGCGAGTAGGGCGCGTAGGCGCGGGCCATCGCCGCGCGCGCGGCCTCAACCAGCGGATCGCTCACGCCAGCACCTCCCGCAGGAACGACGTGCCCGCGCCGAGCGGCCCGACGCCGAAGTAGTCGGCGGCCGTCTGGCCCAGGTCGGCGAAGCTGGCGCGCTCGCCGAGCGGCACCGGCCGCACCTCCGGGCCGCAGACCAGGAGCGGCACGTTCTCGCGCGCGTGGTCCGTGGACGTCGACGTCGGGTCGTTGCCGTGGTCGGCCGTGAGCGCCAGCACGTCGCGGCCCCTGAGGAGCGGCAGCAGCGTGCCCAGCTCGCGGTCCAGCTCCAGCAGCCCCCGGTGGAACCCGCTCACGTCGTTCCGGTGCCCCCAGCTCTGGTCGAACTCGATCACGTTCACGAACACGAGCCCGGAATCTACACGCTGCAGCGCGTCCCGAATAAGGCGGTACGCTTCGGGATTCGTCGGCGTGTGCGTGGAGGTGATGTTCCGGCCCGCGAACAGGTCGTCCACCTTCCCGATGCCGTGCCGCGGGACGCCGTGCTCGGCCAGCACGTCGAGCAGCGTGGGGCCGATCGGCTGGAGCGAGAAGTCCCTGCGGTGGCCGGTGCGCTCGAAGGCGCCCGGGGTGCCGACGAACGGGCGCGCGATGACGCGCGAGACGCCGTGCTCGCCGGTCAGCATGGCGCGGGCCGTCTGGCAGGCCGCGTACAGCTCGGCGAGCGGGATCGTGGCCTCGTGCGCGGCGACCTGGAAGACCGAGTCGGCCGAGGTGTAGACGATCCAGTCGCCGGTCTCGAGGTGCCGCGGGCCCAGCTCGTCGATGATCGCGGTGCCCGAGGCCGTCTTGTTGCCGAGGACGCCGCGGCCCGTGCGGCGCGCGAACTCCTCGATCACGGCCGCGGGGAAGCCGCGCGGGTAGGTCGGGAACGCCTTGGTCACCGGCAGCCCGCACAGCTCCCAGTGCCCGGTCGTGCTGTCCTTCCCCGCACTCACGGGGCGCATCAGGCCGTACGCGGCGCGCGGCCGCGCCACGGCGGCCACGCCCTCGAGCGGGCGGATGCACCCGAGGCCCAGGCTCTCGAGGACCGGCACCTTCAGGCCGCCGACCGCGCGGGCCACGTTGCCGAGCGTGTCGCTGCCCACGTCGCCGTAGGCCGCGGCGTCGCGCGCCTCGCCGCAGCCGAGGCCGTCGAGGACGATGAGGAAGAACCGGCTCACGCGTAGACCCGCGCCACGCGCCGCCCCAGGCCCGTGAGGATCTCGTAGCTGATGGTGCCCGCCGCGGCCGCGACGTCGTCCAGCTCGATGGCCTCCGCGCCGTCGCTCCCGACCAGGGTCGCGACGGAGCCCGGCTCCGGCGGCCGATCGCCCGCGTCCACCATCGTGAAGTCCATCGTCACCCTCCCCGCGAAACGGAGCCGCCGGCCGCCCACCAGGGCGGCCCCCACGTTCGACAGCGACCGCGGCAGGCCGTCGGCGTAGCCCGCCGCGAGGGTGGCCACCGCGCACCGCGCGGCGGCGCGCCAGGTCGCGGCGTAGCTCACCGTGTCGCCGGCCTCGAGCCAGCGCGTCGCGAGCACGCGCGCCCGCCACGAGACCACGCGACGCGGCACGTGCGATCCCGCGCGCCCCCCGTAGAGGAAGATGCCCGGCCGCACGAGGTCGCCGGCCGTCGCGGGGTGGTCCAGCAGCGCGGCGCTGTTGGCGGCGTGCACCAGCCGCGGCCGCCTGGGGAGGCTGGCGAGCGCCGCCTGGAAGCGCTCCCACTGCTCCGCGACCGACGCGGGCGCCTCGCCCGGCGAGTGGAAGTGCGTGAACAGCCCCTCGAAGCCCGGCTCGTCCCGGAAGCGCGCCGAAGCGGCGGCGAACGAGCGCCACGGCAGCCCCCACCGGCCCATCCCCGTGTCCACCTCGACGTGGAACGGCCGGCCGGGCGCCAGGGCGACCCACGCCGCGATCTGCTCGACGCTGCCCAGCGCCGGCGTCAGCGCGTGCTCCGCCACCAGGTCCAGCGCACCCGGCTGCGGCCCCATCACGAGGATGGGCCGCCCGACGCCCGCCGCGCGCAGCTCGCGCCCTTCGTGCGCCGTGGCCACGGCGAAGCCCCACGGGTCCGCGCGCTCCAGCGCGCGCGCCACCGGGACGGCGCCGAGGCCGTACGCGTCCGCCTTCACGATGGGCAGCAGCCGGCTGCCCGGAGCACGCTCGCACACGGTGCGGGCGTTGGCCACGAGGGCCTCGAGATCCACCTCGATCCAGGTGCGGTCGCGCGGGGCCGTTTGCTCTCGCATCACAAACTGAGTACCGTACCCGGCCGGGAGGCTAAATGCAAGACGACAAGGCATTTGGGGCCTGTCTGGACCTGCTGCGGGACCTGCGCCGGCGGTGCGACTGGGACGCCGCGCAGACGCGGGAGACGCTGCGCCCCTACCTGCGCGAGGAGGTGGCCGAGCTGGACGAGGCGCTGGCGGAGGACGACGACGCGCGGATCGCCTCGGAGCTCGGCGACCTCGTGCTCCACCTCTGCTTCCAGCTCGTGATCGCCGAGGAGCGCGGGGCGTTCACGTTCGGCGACGTGGCCGAGCGGCTGACGACCAAGATGAAGCGGCGCCACCCGCACCTCTTCGCGGGCGAGGCGAAGCCCACGTGGGAGCGCATCAAGGCCGACGAGCGCCGCGCGGAGCACGCGGCGCGCGGCGAGCCCTTCGGGCACCTCGGCCACCTGCCGCCGGGCCTCCCCGAGCTCGAGCGCGCGTTCCGCTACCAGGAGCGCGCCGCCGCCGTCGGCTTCGACTGGAGCGACGTGGCGGGTCCGCTCGAGAAGCTCGCGGAGGAGGTGCGCGAGACGCGCGAGAATCCGGCGGAGGAGATCGGCGACGTGCTGTTCGCGGCCGTCAACGTGGCGCGCAAGGCCGGCGTGCACCCGTCGAACGCGCTGCGGCACGCGACCGAGAAGTTCGCCCGCCGCTTCCGGGCGCTCGAGGGGATGGCCGAGGCGCGGGGCGTGGAGCTGGGCCGCGCCGACCTGGCGGCGCTCGACCGCTTGTGGGACGAGGTGAAGGCGGGCGAAGCTACGGCGTGACCCGGCGCGGCCGCCGGACGGGAGCCGGGCGGCCGGACCGCCCTACGGCGTGATGCGGTAGATGGTGCGCGGGTAGGCGATGGCCTCGCGGATGTGCTCGAGGCCGCAGATCCAGGCCACGGTGCGCTCGACGCCGAGGCCGAAGCCCGAGTGGACGAACGTGCCGTACTTCCGGAGGTCGAGGTACCAGCCGTACGCCTTCTCCGGGAGGCCCTGCTCGCGGATGCGGGCGAGGAGCCGGTCGTGGTCGTCCTCGCGCTGGCTGCCGCCGATGATCTCGCCGTAGCCCTCGGGGGCGAGGCAGTCGTCGCACAGCACCGTGCGCGGGTCGGCCGGGTTCTCCTTCATGTAGAACGCCTTGGCGGCGCGCGGGTAGTTGTAGACGAACACCGGCCGGTCTTTGCCCTCGGCGAGCAGCGTCTCGTCCTCGGCGCCGAGGTCCTGGCCCCACGTGACGGAGGAGCCCTTCGCCTTGAGGAGCTCGACGGCCTCGGTGTACGAGACGCGGGGGAACGGCGCGACGACGCTCGCGAGCTTCGACGTGTCGCGCTCGAGGTCCTTCAGCTCCTCGGCGCGCCGGTCCAGGACGCGCGCGACGATGGCCGCGATGAACTCCTCCTGGAGGCGCATGTTGGCGTCGGAGTCGTTGAAGGCGACCTCGGGCTCGACCATCCAGAACTCGGTGAGGTGCCGGCGCGTCTTCGACTTCTCGGCGCGGAACGTGGGCCCGAAGCAGTACACCTTGCCGAGCGCCGCGCACGCGGTCTCGACGTACAGCTGGCCCGTCTGGGCGAGGTACGCGTTGCCGAGGTCGAAGTACTCGGTGCTGAAGAGCGTGCCGCCCGACTCGCCGATGCTCCCGGTGAGGATCGGCGTGTCCACGAGGAAGAAGCCGCGCTCGTGGAAGAAGTCGCGGATGCCCTGGATGATCTCGTGGCGGACCTTCATGATGGCCACCTGGCGCCGGCTGCGGAGCCAGAGGTGGCGGTGATCGAGGAGGAACGGCGTCCCGTGCTCTTTGGGCGTGATGGGAAAGTCCACGCTGGGACCGAGGATCTCGACCTCGCGGACCGCGAGCTCGACGCCGCCGGGCGAGCGCTTGTCGGCGCGCACCTCGCCGGCGAGGCGCACGCAGGTCTCCTGGGTGAGCGCGGCGAAGCGCTGCCAGACCTCGTCGGGCACCTCGGCCCTGGCGAGGACGCCCTGCAGGTAGCCCGAGCCGTCGCGGATCACGACGAAGGCGATCTTGCCGGAGGAGCGGGTCGTGACGACCCAGCCGGCCACGGCGACGGTGGAGCCGACGGCGGCGGGGAGCGTGGCGATGTCCTGGCGGGTCGGCATGGCGCTTGGCGGCTGAGTCTAGCCGCCGCCGTTCTCGCCGTCAACGCGTGCACGACCGCGTTCCGCGCCGCGCCGCCGTCGCAGGAATGGCGCTGGACCGCGTATCTCGGCTCCGCGCGGCGCGCGAGCGCGGCGCCCGACACGCTCGCCGCGAAGCCGGCGCCGCTGTGGCGCACGGACGTGGGGCGCGGCGTCGTCGGCGCGCCCGCCGTGACGGAGAGCCTCGTCGTGCTCTCGCAGGTGGACCGCCAGCTCACGGTGCTCGAGCGCGCCACCGGCCGGATCGTCTGGCGCCGCCGCTTCGGGGAGAACATCGGGAGCGGGCCGCTGGTGGACTACGACCGCGTCTACTTCGCGACGCAGACCGCCGAGGGCGCGGTGCGCGCGCTGAACCTCGAGGACGGCAAGGTCGTGTGGACCCGGAGGCTCGGCGACGTCGCCGCGCCCATCGCCGTCCGGAACGACCAGCTGTACGCGGGCACGGTGGGCGGCGAGGTGGCCGCGCTCTCGACCGCGGGCGGCGGCGAGCGGTGGCGCACCCAGCTCGCGGGCGGCGTGCGCGCCGCGCCCCTGGCGCTCGCGGGCGGCGTCGTCGTCGCGACCGCGGCCGACTCGCTCTACCTGCTCGACCGCTCCACGGGCGTCGTGCGCGCGCGCCGTCCCACGCCGGGCACCGTGCTCGCCGCTCCGGCCCTGGCGGACAGCGTGATCGTGCTGGGGACGACGCGCGGGCGCCTCGAGGCCTGCGACACCGCGACGCTCGCGGTGCGCTGGAGCCTCGACGTGGGCAGCGAGGTGATCGGCGCGGTGGCGGTGCAGCGGGACACGGCGTTCGTCCTCACCGGGGCCGGCGACCTGTGGTGGGTGCCGCTCGCGGCGCCCGACCAGGCCTTCCGCATCGCGCTCGGCCTCGTCGCGCGCGCCGCGCCCACGCCGGTCGCCGGCGGCGCGCTGGTCGTGAGCGTCGGCGGCGACGTCGCGCTGGTGACGTCCGCCGGCGAGCGGCGCTGGACCGCGAAGGTCCACCCGCCCGTCGTGCAGCCCGTGATCGCCGCGGGGCCGTTCCTGGTCGCGGTCTCGGAGCGGGGCGACGTGGTGGCGTTCCGGTGAGCGGCGCCGGCGGGCTGCGGCGCCCCCGGTGGGCGACGACGGTCGGTGCCGCCGGGCTGCTGCTCGCGGCGCTCGTGCGTCCGGCCCTGGCGCAGAGCGACACCGCCGCGGCTCCGGCCGCGCCGCCCCCCGCCGTGCCCGCCCCCGCTCCCGCCGCGCGGCAGCCCGCCGACCCGGCCCTCGAGCAGGCGCCCTACCGCACGCCGCCGGGCATCAGGTGGGGCAAGTGGGGCGCGGCGCTCGTGGCCGTGGCGGCGACCGGCATCGGCGTGCACCAGCACAACGCGGGCAACAACGCCTACGCGGACCTCGTGCACTACTGCGCGAACGTCACCTGCACCATCGGGCCCGACGGCCACTACGAAGACGGCTTCGCGGAGGCCACGTACCGGCAGGTGGTGCGCGACGACCGCTCGGCCCGCGTGTGGATCGTCGCGGGCCAGCTGGCGGCCGTGGGCAGCGCGGTGCTGTTCGTCCTCGAGCTGAAGCACCAGAGCGAGCCGCCGAACATTCCCTACTCGGGGCTCCTCGTGGACTCCCGGCTTGGTGAAACGAGGATCGGCTGGAGGGTGCCGGTCAGGATTCTGACGGGGAGGTGATGAGGTGATGGGGTGATGAAGTGATGCTGAGCCGCGCGACCGTCATCACCTCATCACATCATCACCTGCATCACCTTCATCACCTCCCCGCCGTTCATCTCAGCAGTACTTCTCGAACGCCTGCACCAGATCCGCGGCGATCTCCGGCGCGTCCCTTCCCTCGATCGCGCGCCGCTGCATCATGTAGACCATCTTGCCGTCCTTGAACAGCGCGATCTGCGGCGAGCTGGGCGGCTCCGGCGCGAAGTAGCTCCGTGCTCGCTCCGTGGCCGGCCGATCCTGGCCCGCGAACACGGTCGTCAGGTGCTGCGGCTTCACCGCGTGCTGGAGCGCGAGGGCGACGCCCGGCCGGGCCCGGCCCGCCGCGCACCCGCAGATGGAGTTCACGACGACCAGCGTGGTGCCGGTCTGGTGCGCGAGCTGCGCGTCCACTTCCTCCGGCGTGCGCATCTCCTGGAAGCCGATGCTCACCAGCTCCTGGCGCATCGGGGTGACGAAGGCCTCGTCGTACATCGTCTGGCTCGCGGCCGCCGGCTGCCGCACAATGTTGAGTGGGTTCATGGTGATTAATAGTAAGGAAGCGGGCTCAGGGTTCCAACCCGGTGCCGCCGGCTCGGTCCCGCCTCGCGGCCCCTGCGCTCCTACGCCCGCAGCCGCTGACCGTGGAGCCTGAACTCGAGCACGTCCGGGCGGCTGTAGTGGCCGCTGACGTCCAGCACCATCGCCTCCTTCGTGATCTCGCCGAGATCGCAGTCCGCCGCGACGACGGCCTCGGTGTCGTAGACGGGGCCGGCGAGATAGCGCCCGCTCGGCGCGATGATGGCGCTCCCGCCCTTCAGGGCGAGGCCGCTCGGATCCTCCGCGTACTGCTCGGCCGGCGGCAGCTCAACGGGCCAATCCGCGAGCCGGAGGATGCTGCCCACGGCGACGACGAAGCAGCGCCCCTCGAACGCGTAAGAGCGCGAGGCCACCTGGTGCATCTCCTGAACGCCCGGCCACGCGGCCACGTGCACGTCCTCGCCCGCGTCGTGCATCGCCTGCCGGGCGAGCGGCATCCAGTGCTCCCAGCAGACGAGGCCGCCCACCCTGGCCGGACCCGTCGTGACGGCCTTGAGGCCCGCGCCGTCGCCCTGCCCCCAGACCAGGCGCTCCGAGTAGGTGGGCATCAGCTTGCGGTGGTGGTTGACCAGCGCGCCGTCGGGCCCGAAGAAGAGCAGCGCGTTGTAGAGCGTGCGGCCGGCGCGCTCGTGCACGCCGACGACGAGCGTGACGCCCAGCTCGCGGGCGAGGGCGCCCATCGTCTCGGTCGCCTTGCCCGGCACCTCGACCGCGTTCTCCGCGAGGCGCGAGAACAGCGCGCGGCCTCCGGCGTGCCCCCACAGCGCCGCCTCCGGCGCGCCGTCCACCCACGCGGGGTATCCGGGCACCCACGACTCGCCGAACGCGATGACCTGCGCGCCGTCCTTGGCGGCGCGCCGCGTCCAGTCGTCGAGCCGGGCCAGTGTCTTGGGGAGATCGAGCCAGGCGGGGCTGGCCTGCACGGCGGCCACCCGCACCACACGCGATGCGCTCATGGGATCGCTCCGTCGCTCTCGGGATCCGTCGGGCCGAACGGGGCGACAATATAGCGCGGACCCGGCGCTAGGCGCCGCCGAGCGGATCGCGCGGGCGGTTGGGGCCGGCGGGCGCGGCCGCCCCGGCGGCCCGGTCGCCGAAGACCAGGCCGCCCTCGTCCTGCGGCGGCTCCTCGCCGCGCAGCGCGCGGATCTCGGCCTCGCTCCGGCCCGCCGCCTTGAGCTGCCGGTCCATCGTGAGGCGCTTCACCGCGGCCTTGAGGGTCCCCAGGGCCAGCGTGGCGCAGCGGGGCCGCGAGCTGACGAGGTCGCGGCCGAGGAGCTCCATCATCTCCTCGTAGGTGAGGCTGGCGACTTCCTCGAACGTCGGGCGCTGCTTGTTGACGCGCTCGGCGAGGATCGAGGCCGCGGCCTGGCTCAGCGTGCAGCCCTCGCCTTCGAAGGTGAGCGCGGCGACGCGGCCGGTGTTCTCGTCCGCCTTGAGGTAGGCGGTGAGCACGTCCCCGCAGCCGGGATTGCCGCCCGGCATCCGCACGTCGGCGTCCGGCATCGCGCCGCGATGCCGGGGATGCTGGAAGTGATCCACGAGCCAGGCTATGCGCGTTTCACGGTCCACGGAGCTGAGTCCTCACCGGGCGGCTCGACGACTCGCGTCTGGTAACCCCTGGCAACTTGGCGTCTGGCAACTCCTCTGAAATCTCACGGCTTCTCCACTGGTGCCTTGACCAAGTTCCCCCACTCCGTCCAGCTGCCGTCGTAATTGCGGACCTTGGCGTAGCCGAGCAGGTACTTGAGCGTGAACCACGTGTGGGACGAGCGCTCGCCGATGCGGCAGTACGCGACGATGTCGTCGTTCTTGTCCAGCCCGTTCTCCTGCTGGTAGATGGTCCGCAGCTCGGCGGCGGGGCGGAAGCAGTGCGTGTCGGGGTTCACCGCGCGGCCCCACGGGATGCTCTTCGCGCCGGGGATGTGCCCGCCGCGGAGCGCGCCCTCGTTCGGGTACTCGGGCATGTGCATCCGCTCGCCGCGGTATTCCTCGGGGCTCCTGACGTCCACCAGCTTGTGGTGCGCCTGCACGTGCGCCAGCACGTCTTCGCGGAAGGCGCGGATCGCGCGGTCGTTCCGCTCGCCGACCTTCACGTTGCCCTCGGCGTGGCGTGCCACCTCGGTCACCAGCGGCCGCCCCTCGTCGGACCAGCGCTGCCGGCCGCCGTCCATCACCTTGAGGTTCCTGAAGCCGAACAGGCGGAAGACCCAGAACGCGTAGGTCGCCCACCAGTTGTTCTTGTCGCCGTAGAAGACGACGGTCGTGTCGTCGTTGATGCCGCGCGAGCGCAGCAGCTTCGCGAACCGGTCGCGGTCCACGTAGTCGCGCTGGACGGGATCGTTCAGGTCCGCGACCCAGTCGATCTTCACCGCGCCGGGGATGTGACCCGTTTCGTAGAGCAGCACGTCTTCGTCGGACTCGACGATGCGGACGGTGGCGTCCTTGAGGTGCTCCGCCACCCAGTCGGTCGCGACGAGCACCTCGGGGTGGGCGTAGCCGCGCTCGGCGATGGGCAGCACGGCGGGTACGTTCTTCGCGTCGGCCATGAGCGACTCCTGTGTGTCCGGATACTCCGAATACGGCGCGACGGCGGAGAAGTTCCGTCGCCGCCGGCGGGCGCGGCGCCCTAGTCCGTGCCCGGCTCCCCTGCTAGCTTCGGCGGCATGCCGCCGCACACCGTGAAGATCGGGCTCGTCCAGATGGCGATGGGCCACGGGAAGGCCGCCAACGTCGCCAAGGCCCGCCGCGCCATCGCGGAGGCCGCCGGCCGGGGGGCGCAGATCGTCTGCCTGCCCGAGCTGTTCGCCTCGCCCTACTTCTGCCAGGTCGAGGACCCGGCCCTCTTCGAGCTGGCCGAGCCGGTGCCGGGCCCCACGACTGAGGCCGTCGCCGAGGAGGCCAAGCGGCACGGCGTGGTGGTCGTGACGCCGGTCTTCGAGCAGCGCGCGGCCGGCGTCTACCACAACAGCCTCGTGGTGCTCGGGCCGGGGGGTGAGACGCTGGGAATGTACCGCAAGATGCACATCCCCGACGACCCGCTGTACTACGAGAAGTACTACTTCACGCCCGGCGACCTCGGCTTCGTCACCGTGCCGACGCCGCACGCGGCCCTGGGGCCGCTGATCTGCTGGGACCAGTGGTACCCGGAGGCGGCGCGGCTGGTGGCCCTGGGCGGCGCGCAGATCCTCTGCTATCCCACGGCCATCGGCTGGCACCCGAAGGAGAAGGCGGAATTCGGCGCGGCGCAGCTCGCCGCGTGGCAGACCATCCAGCGCTCGCACGCCATCGCCAACGGCGTGTTCGTCGTCGCCGTCAACCGCGTGGGCCACGAGGGGCCGGCGGGCGGGGGGCTCGACTTCTGGGGCCACTCGTTCGTGGCCGATCCCTTCGGTGTGGTGCTCGCCGAGGCCGGCGAGGGCGAGGAGACGCTGGTCGTGTCCGTGGACCTCGCGCAGCAGGAGACGGTGCGGCGCAACTGGCCGTTCCTGCGCGACCGCCGCATCGACGCCTATTCCGGCATCACCGCGCGCTTCGGCGCGGCGGGCTGATGCCCTCGCCCGTGCGCACGCCTTCCGCCGCGACGCCGTTCAGCCTCGGCTACCGGATGCCGGCCGAGTGGGAGCCGCACGCGGCCACGTGGCTGGCGTGGCCGCACGAGCCCACCGACTGGCCGGGCAAGTTCGAGGCGGTGCCGTGGGTGATGGCGGAGATGGCGCGCCACCTCCAGGAGGCGGAGCGCATCCGCCTCATCGTGCGGAACCGCGCCGAGCGCACCCGCGCCTCGCGCGCGCTCTCGGTCTCGGGCGTCTCGCTGAGCCGCGTGGACTTCGTGCCTGCGCGCACCGACCGGTCGTGGACCCGCGACTTCCTGCCCTTGGGCGTGGTGCGCCGGCGCGGCGGGCGGCGCGAGCTGGCGGCGGTGAAGTGGCGCTTCAACGGCTGGGCGCGCTACCCCAACCACGCCGCCGACGAGGCGGCCGGACGGAAGATCGCGCGCTGGCTCGACGTGCCCGTCTTCCACCCGCGGGCCGCGGCTCGCGGCAAGACGATGCGGGTCGTGCTCGAGGGCGGCGCGATCGACGTGGACGGCCAGGGCACGCTGCTCGCGACGGAGCAGTGCCTGCTCAGGGGCAAGCAGGCCAGGAACCGCGCCCTCGGACGCGCGGGCACCGAGGCGGTGCTGCGCGAGTTCCTGGGCGCGGAGAAGGTCATCTGGCTGGGCACGGGCATCGCCGGCGACGACACCGGCGGCCACGTGGACGACTTCGCTCGGTTCGTCGCGCCCGGCGTCGTGGCGCTCGCCGAGGAGACGAAACGGGCCGACCCGAACTGGCGCCCGCTCCACGAGGCGGCCGAGCGGCTCGAGGCGGCGCGGGACGCGCGCGGCCGGCGGCTCGAGGTCGTGCGCCTGCCGATGCCGCAGCCCGTCGTCTTCAACGGCGAACGGCTCCCTGCCAGTTACGCGAACTTCTACGTCGGCACCGGCGCCGTGCTCGTACCGACGTTCAACGACCCGAACGACCGCGTCGCACTCGGCATCCTCGCCGGGCTGTTTCCGAAGCGGAAGGTCGTGGGGATCCACTCCACCGACTTCGTCCTGGGCCTCGGGACGATCCACTGCAGCACGCAGCAGGAGCCGCTGGTCTAGCCACGCGGACCGGCCGCGACCCGGCGCCGGCGGCGGCGCCCAGCCTGTCGACTGAGGCCTACCCCGGAATCGCCCGGAACAGCTCCAACCCGCGCTCGAAGCGGCGGCCGATCTGCGCCACCACCGGCCGCAGGCCGCGCGCGCTCAGCGTTGGATCGGCGGCGATGACGTCGCGCGCCAGCCGATGCGCCAGGCTCAGCAGGTCGCCGTCCTTCGACCAGTCGGCGTAGCGGAACTCCACCGGCCCCGCCTGCCGCGCGCCCACCAGTTCGCCGTGGCCGCGCTCGGCCATGTCCAGCTCGGCGATGGCGAAGCCGTCGGTCGTGGCCGCAAACCTCTCGAGGCGCTGTCGCGCGGCCGACGCCGGATCGCCGCCCACGTCCGCCACCATCAGGACGCAGTGGCTCGCCGCGGCGCCGCGGCCGATGCGCCCGCGCAGCTGGTGCAGCTGCGCGAGGCCGAAGCGGTCGGGGTGCTCGATCAGCATCACGGTCGCGTTGGGGACGTCGATGCCGACCTCGATCACCGTCGTGGCCACCAGCACCTGGATCTCGCCCGCCCGGAAGCGCCGCATCACGCGGTCGCGGTCCTCGGGCGGAACGCGGCCGTGCACGAGGCCCACCGCGAGGTCCGGGAAGATCTCCTTGCCGAGGTGCTCGGCCATCTTCGTGGCCGCCTTGACGTCGAGCTTCTCGGTCTCGTCGATGACCGGGTAGATGATGTAGGCCTGGTGGCCCTCGCGGACTTCCTTGCGGACGAAGTCGTACACCCGGGCGCGGGCGCGGTCGTCGCGGATGGCGGTGCGCACGGGCTTGCGGCCCGGCGGCATCTCGTCGAGGCGCGAGACGTCGAGGTCGCCGTAGAGGGCGAGCGCGAGCGTGCGCGGGATCGGCGTCGCCGAGAGGAGGAGCACGTCGGGGCCCTGCGCGGCGTTCTTCTCGGCCAGGAGCGCGCGCTGCGCCACGCCGAAGCGGTGCTGCTCGTCGATCACGACGAGCCCGAGGCGGTGGAACGCGACCTCGCCCTGGATGAGGGCGTGGGTGCCGACGACGAGCCGAGAAGCGCCCGTGGCGAGCCGGTCGCGCACCTCCGCCTTCTCGCCGGCCGACATCCGGCCCACCAGCAGCTCGGGCATCACGCCCAGCGGGGCGAGGAGGCGCGTCAGCGTCGCCGCGTGCTGCTCGGCCAGCAGCTCGGTGGGCGCCATCAGCGCCGCCTGGAAGCCGTTCTCGGCGGCGACCAGCATCGCGAACAGCGCGACCACGGTCTTGCCCGAGCCGACGTCGCCCTGGAGCAGCCGGTTCATCCTGACCGGCGCGGTCTGGTCGGCGACGATCTCCTTGATGCAGCGCTTCTGCGCGGCCGTCAGGTCGAACGGCAGGTGCTTGCGGAGCTGCGTGGTGAACTCGCGCCGCACCTCGAAGCGGATGCCGGCGCGCGACTGCTTGGCGAGCCAGCGCGCGCGCGCCAGGACGAGCTGGAACAGCATCAGCTCCTCGAAGGCGAGGCGGCGGCGGCCGGCCTCGGCGGCCTCCGGGCTGTCGGGCCGGTGCACCTGCCGCAGCGCGTCGGGCAGCGCGCCCACGCCGGCGGCGGTGCGCCAGGCCGCGGGCAGCTCCTCGACCACGTTGGCCAGCAGGCCCTCGAGGTGCCGGTCCACCAGCGCGCGCAGCTGGCGCACGGTGAGCCCTTCGGTCACGCGGTAGACCGGCAGCACCTGGCCGCGCGGCTCCTCGTCCTCCTCGGCCAGCACGACCCACTCGCGCGGCTGCAGCTGCTTGCCGTGGAAGTGACGCACGGGCCCGGTGGCGAGCAGCAGCTGGCCCTTCGTGATGGACCGCTCGAGGAAGGGCCGGCCGGGCCAGCCGCACTCGACGAGGCCGGAGGCGTCCTGCAGCACGCACTGGAAGACGCGCAGGCCGCGGCGCGTGGGCAGGACGCCCGTCGAGATCACGCGGCCCACCACGGTGACCTCGGCGCCGACGCGCGCGCTCCGCGCGCGCGCGATGGGCGTGATCTGCGTGGCGTCGAGATAGCGGAACGGGATGTGGTAGAGGAGGTCTCGCGCGGTGGCGATGCCGATGCGCGCGAGCAGCTCGGCCCGGCGCTCGCCCACGCCCTTGAGGAACTGGACCGGGATGTCGAGGCGGAGGGCCGGGCCCGTTGGCCGCGCGCGGACGGCGGCGGCGCCGTCCCGTGCCCCGGTGCCCCCGCGCCCGTGTGCCCGCTCGTCCTCAGTCACCCAGGAGTCTCCGCGCGTAGGCGACGGGCTCGAACACCTCGAGGTCCGCGGCGCCCTCGCCGACGCCGAGGAAGCGGACGGGCAGGCCGAGATCGCGCGCGAGCGCGACCACGGTGCCGCCACGGCCCGTGCCGTCGAGCTTCGTGACGAACACGCCGGTCAGCGGCAGCGCCGCCTTGAAGACCTTGCCCTGCTGCACCGCGTTCTGACCGGTCGAGCCATCCACCACCAGGAGCGTCTCGTGCGGCGCGCCCGGCAGTCGGCGGCCGGCGACGCGCGCCACCTTCTGTAGCTCCTTCATCAGGTCGTCCTGCGTGTGGAGCCGGCCCGCCGTGTCCACGATCACCGTGTCGAGCCCGCGGCCGCGCGCCGCCTCGATGGCGTCGAACACGACGGCGGCCGGGTCGCCGCCGGAGGCGCCCTTCACGCACGGGACGGCGATGGCCTGCGCCCACGTCTCGAGCTGCTGCACCGCGCCCGCGCGATACGTGTCGGCGGCCACGAGGAGCACCTGGCGGCCCTCGCGGGCGAGCCGGTGGGCGAGCTTCGCGGTCGCGGTCGTCTTGCCGGTCCCGTTGACGCCGACCATCAGGATCACGGTGGGGCCCGGCTCCGCGCGCGCCACGGCCCCGGGTTCCGGCGCGCCCGGCGGCCGCGCGGGCGCCGAGAGCATCGCGACGAGGCGCTCCTCGAGCGCGGCCCGCACCTCCTCGGCGCTCTTGAGCTTGCCGCGCCGCACGCGGTCGCCGACCTCCGCCACGAGGTCCTCCGCGGCGGCGACGCCGAGGTCGGCCTCGATCAGCTCGCGCTCGAAGGCGTCGAGCTCGGCCCTGCCCAGGCCCCGCAGCAGCGCGCCGACATCGGTTATGGCGAGACGTTTGATGCGCGACCACAGACCCGTCACTAAGCTGCCTCCTCTCGAGGCGCCCCGTCAGGGCATTCCCCTTCTTCTCCTCGCGATCCACTCCATCATCAGCGCTCCCACCGCCACGGCGTAGATCCACGCGCTCCGCCGCACCGGCTCCCTCTCGCCCGCCGCCGCCACGCGCGCGCCCGGCCGGCTGGCCAGGGTGCGCGGCCTGGGCAGCAGCTCGTCGAGCCCGCGGTTCAACGAATCGCGGCGCGCCGCCAGGGCCTTCGTCCGGCCCGCGGGCTCGGCCAGCAGCCAGTCGGTGAGCGCGGCCACCAGCGAGCGGTAGGCCTCCGCCGCGACGCCGCCCTTGCTCGCCCAGCGCCAGAGGCCGGCGCCGAGGACGCGCACGACGCGGCGGTCGCCGCGCTCGGCGCCGACGACGACGGGCCACGCGCGCCCGCGGCGCGCGAGCCGCGCCGCGACGGCCGTCCACTCGCCCGTGTCGGCCGGCTGCTCGGCCAGCGCCTCGAGCGGCGGCAGGCTGTCGGCCGGCGCGCCTGCCAGCGCCGCGCCCACGGGCGAGGGGGTCTCGCCCGCGCCCGCGTACCAGTCGCCGTCCACCGTCTCGCCGCGCGCCGCCGTCCAGCGCCACAGCGCGCGCCGCGCGAGGCCCGCCAGGGCCGCCACGCCTTGCGCGGTGCCGTGCACCACGACCAGCGAGGCGTCGCGCGTGGCGGCGTCCACCGCGTCCGGCGCGACGGGCTTGAGGGTGCGCGCGTCCCGCCACGGCGAGCCGGGCGCGATCCGCACGAAGGCGCTCACGGGCACGCCGGCCGTCTGGCCGAGCGCCGTCACCAGGGTGCGGAAGTCCCAGTCGGGACTGTCGGAGAGCACGGTCACGGCGCCGGTGCGCGAGACCTCGGCCAGCGTCGCCCGCGCGTCGTCGCGCGGCTCGGCGTCGTCGGCCACGCCGCTCACCCGCGCCTCGTAGCGGCGCTCGAGGCGCTCGCTCCCGGCGGGCGGTGCGGCCGGCACGAACTTCAGCTCGCGCCGGAAGCTCCCGCCCGCGCCCAGCGCGACGCGCTCGCGCGCGACGACGCGGGGCCCCTCGCGCAGCTCGAGCACCGCCGTGTCCGTCGGCGCCGTGCCCGCCGCCACGAGCACCACGGCCGCCGTCGCCGTGTCGCCGGCCCTGAGCGCGAGCGGGAGGTCGAGGCCCGCCACGCCCGCGTCGGCGCGCTCCGGCCGCGGCAGCACGACCACGCGCGCCGTGCGGACGAAGTCGGGCGGCAGGTCGGCGGCGTCGTCCACCTCGCCGTCCGTCACCACCGTCACGGGCCCGCCGAGGGCCGCGGCCTCGCGCCACGCAGGGAGGAGCCGGCTCGCGGGCGCGTCGGGCCGGGCGCCGGCCGCGAGCCCCGCCGGCTCCGCACCGAAGAGCAGGATGCGTCCGCCCCGGCCCGCGACGGCCCGCGCGGTGTCGAGCGCGGCCCGCCAGCGCGCGCCGCCCGCACCCGCCGGATCGCCGGGGTCGCTCATCGAGAGCGAGTGGTCGAGCAGCACGACCGGCGCCGAGCCCGCGCCGGCGCGCCGGCATCCGGGATCGAGGAGCAGCACGGCGAGCGAGCCCCAAGCCACGGCCCGGAGCGCGGCGAGCGGGAGACCGGCCGCGCCCGCGCGCTCCACCAGCAGGTAGAGCGCGAGCGCGGCCGCGACGGTCGCGAGGCCTACGGCGACGACGAGCACGCCAGCGCCTCGGACAGCGTGAACCGCCCGTCGAGCAGCGCGCGGCCGACGATCGCGCCGCTCACGCCCGCCGCGCGCATCGCCGCCAGCTCCGCGAGCGAGCCGACACCGCCCGAGACGATCACGTCCACGCCGGCATCGCGCGCCAGGGCGGTCGCGCCGACGGCGTCGGCGCCGCCCAGCCGCCCCTCGCGCGCGAGGTCCGTCAGCACCACCGTGCGGATGCCGGCGGCGACCGCCTCGCGCGCCAGATCGAGCACCGGGCGCCGCCCGCCGGGCTCGAGATCCACGACGCCCTGCCGCGCGTCGAGGGCCAACGCGACCTTCGCGCCGCCGCACGCGCGCGCCACCGCCGCGAGGCCGCCCGGCGCGAGCGCCGCCCGCGCGTGGACGATCACCCGCGCCACGCCGCAGGCCAGCACCGAGGCCGCCGCCTCCGCCGTCGTCACGCCGCCGCCCGCCTGCACGCGCGCCGGCACCCGGCGGGCCAGCTCGGCGACGAGCGCGGCGGCCTCGCCCGTGCCGAACACGCGGTCGAGGTCCACGACGTGCACCCAGCGCGCGCCCTCGCGGGCGTAGCGGGCGGCCAGCTCCAGGGGGTCGTGCGGGTAGACAACGGCCGAGGTGGGATCGTCGCGGCGCACGCGCACGACCCGCCCGGCACTGACGTCGATGGCGGGATACAGGTCCACGTCGAACTATACGGGGAGGTGAGAAGGTGATGAAGGTGACGAGGTGAGGAGGTGAGAAACCGAGCACGACCTCCCCCGCGACTCGGGCGCAAGGCGAGGAGGTGAGGAGGCGAGAAGAAGAACCTGACCTCCCCCGCGCCTCAGGTGCGCGGCACGCTCGCGATGACGGTCGGCGCGGGAGGCTCGAGGAGCTGCAGCAGGCGCTGCCGCTCCCGGTCGAACGCGGCCTGGCGGTCGGCCGCGATGGGCGCGCCGGGCGCGGCGCCGCCCAGCTGGTGCAGCGGGTTGAGGGCCCGCCCGTTCTGCCGGACCTCGAAGTGGAGGTGCGGGCCCGTCGAGAGGCCGCTGCTGCCCACGTAGCCGATGACCTCGTTCTGGTCCACCCGCGCGCCGGGGTGAATGCCGTCGGCGAACCCGGACAGGTGGCCGTACCGCGTCTCGAGCCCGCGCGGATGCCGCACGATGATCAGGTTGCCGTAGCCGCCCTCGCGGCCCGCGAAGGTCACCACGCCGTCGCCCACGACCCGCACCGGCGTGCCGTAGTCGGCCGCGAAGTCGGTGCCGAGGTGGGCGCGGTAGTAGTG
>DATKNX010000018.1:0-12423 GCA_035541085.1 Gemmatimonadales bacterium
GCGGTGGCGGGCGAGGATGAGGCGTTCTACCAGCATCACGGGATCGACTACTACGCCGTGCGCCAGGCCCTGGGCTACCGGCGCGCGACCTTCCGGTGGGCCGACGCCGGGGACCGCGCCGAGCTGTGGCGCGCGCTCGCCCATGCGTGGGAGCGCCGGGACAGGCTGCGCGGCGCGAGCACGATCACGCAGCAGCTGGCGAAGAACCTGTACCTGTCCCCTTCGCGCAACCCGCTGCGCAAGCTCAAGGAAGCGGTGGTCGCCTACCGGCTGGAGTGGGTGCTCGACAAGTCCCGGATCATGGCGCTGTACCTCAACGTGGCGGAGTTCGGCCCCAACCTCTGGGGCGTCGAGGCCGCCAGCGAGCGCTATTTCGGCGAGCCCGCCCACCGTCTCTCGGCCGAGGATGCGGCGCTCCTCGTGGCCACGCTGCCGCATCCGCTCACGTCCAATCCCTCGTACCGCCCTGGCCGGACCCGGTGGCGCGAGCAGCTCATCCTGCTCAAGCTCGGCGGCGCGCCCGTGGTCGTGCCGCCCGAGGAGACGGAGGACACGGTTCCGCCGCTCCTCCTCGTGCCCGACACGCTCGTTCCGGCCGACACGGCGCGACCGGACACGATCCCGGCTCCGAACGACTCGGCCGCCGCGCCCCCGCTACCTCGGGACACGGCGGCCGGACCGCCGACCGGGACGCCTCCGGCGCCCGGGCCGCGTTAGTCGATCAACCTCAGGGGCATGACCAGGCACACGAACGAGGCCGGGTCGTCCCAGCCGACGGGCTCGGCCGTGGCCGCCCGCTCCGGCGCCTTGAGCGTGAAGCGCACTTCGTCGGTGGGCATGTACTTCAGCAGCTCCAGCAGGTAGGCGGCGTTGAAGCCGATCTCGAGGGCGTCGCCCTCGTAGGTCACCGCCATCTCGTCCTGCGCCTCGCCGAGGTCCGGCGTCTGCACGCTGAACTTCAGCATCCCGCCGCCGAACGCGAGGCGGATCCGGTGCGTCTGGTCGCTCGCGACGATGCTCATCCGCCGCAGCGCCGCCGCCATCGCCACCTTGTCCACCGTCGCGAACTTGTCGTTCTCCCGCGGGATCACCTGCTCGTAGTTCGGGTACGGGCCCTCGATGAGCCGCGTGTACACCTGCGTCCCGCCGCTGCGGAAACCGAGGTGGTTCTCGCTCTTGCCGATCTCGACGTCCACGTCCTCGGCGAACAGCCGGCGGATCTGCTCCAGCGCCTTGGGCGGCACGATCAGATCGGCCTGCGAGGCCGCCGCCCCCCCGAGCGGCACCTCCATCCGTGCCAGCCGGTGGCCGTTCGTCGCGACCATCCGCATCCGGTCCTTGCGCAGCTCCCACAGGACGCCGTTCAGGATCGGCCGGCTTTCCTCGGTCGAGACCGCGAACGCCACGTGGCCGATGAGCTTGTGCAGGTCCTTGGCCGGCGCCTTCCACGCCCCGTCGAACTTCACCGCCGGGAACGACGGGAACTCGTCGCGCGGCAGGCCCAGCAGGCGGAACTTGCTCTTGCCGCACTCGACCTGGGCACGCTGTTCGCCGGCCGAGGTGACGCGCACCGGCGAGCCGGGCAGCTCCCGCGCGATCTCCGACAACTTCTTGGCGGGAAGGGTCAGCGCCCCCTCCTCGTCCACCTCCGCCGGCACGGTGGTGGACACCGCGATGTCGAGGTCGGTACCCGAAAGGCGAATGCCTTCCTTGGTGGCCTCGATCAGGATGTTGGAGAGCACCGGGAGCGTCGTCTTGGTCGGAATGCTGGAGACGACGGCCAGGAGGCCTTCCTGGAGCTTCTCTCGCGTGATGGTGAACTTCATCCAATCCTCATCGGATGCGAGTCCCGAAGCCTACTTCTTACCTATTAAGAAAAGACTAGTAGTAACCGTAGAGCATGTGGAACTGTTCGCCGTCACCGCTATCGCGCGCCTCGTCATCAGGTTGCGTCGCCGAGCACCAGCGCGGCCGTGTTGAAGATCGGCGACTTGCCACCCGAACACCACCGGCGTCCACAACTACCAACACCTACCCACAGCGAGCGCACACGTTCACCACGCTCGACACAACTCAGACTGCGGACAACTCCGTGCGCGCCTGTGTGACGCGATCGCGGAAGCTGTGATCGCGTGCGAGCTGTCTCGACACCTTGTCGAGACTGTGAATCACTGTCGAGTGATCGCGTCCGCCGAACGCCTGTCCGATCTCGACGAGCTGCATCCCGAGCAGGTCGCGGGCGAGGTACATGGCGACCTGGCGCGGCACCGTCAGCCGCTTCGTGCGCGCCTTCGAGCGCAGCCCCTCGGGCGTGACGCCCCAGCGCCGGGCGACCACCTCCTGCACGCGGTCGATTGAGGGACCGCCGCGCCGGCCCACCGCCGCGGCGTCCACTTCCTCCGCGGGCTTGATCTTGTCGGACAGGGCCTCGCGGGCCAGCTCGATGGTGATCTCGCGGTGCTTCAGCGACGCGAACAGGAGCAGCTTGATGATGCAGCCCTCGAGCTCGCGCACCGAGCTCCGCACGTGCTCGGCGATGAACTGGAGCACGTCGTCCGGGATCGTCAGCTCGAGGTGGTCCTGTTCCGCTTTCTTGCGGAGGATGGCCGTGCGGTGCTCGAGGTCGGGCTGGCCAATGTCGGCGACCATGCCCCAGTCGAACCGCGACACCAGCCGCACCTCGAGGCCAGGCAGCTCCTTCGGCGAGCGGTCGCTCGTGAGGACGATCTGCTTGCCGGCCTCGTACAGCGCGTTGAAGGTGTGGAAGAACTCCTCCTGCGTGGACTCCTTCCGCTCCAGGAAATGCACGTCGTCGAGGAGCAGGAGGTCCAGGTCGTTGCGATAGCGGCGCCGGAACTCCGGCATCTTCTGGCCGTGGATGTGCTCGATCACCTCGTTGGTGAACTGCTCGCCGCTCATGTACACGGCCCGGGTCTGCGGCGAGCGCTCCAGCACGGCGTGCGCGATGGCCTGCATCAGGTGCGTCTTCCCGAGGCCGGTCGCGCCGTAGATGAACAGCGGGTTGTAGGCCTTGCCCGGCGCCTCCGCCACCGCGTGGGCGGCGGCAGCCGCCAGCTCGTTCGACTTGCCGATGACGAACGTGCCGAAGGTGTACCGCTCGTTGAGCGGCATGGACCAGGCCGGTGCCTTGGCGACCGCCGCGGGGGCGGTGGCCGGCGAGGCGACGAAGAAGTCCATCTGCGGCCGGCGGGAACGCTCCTCCATCACCCGGAACGACATCTCCAGGCGCCGGCCCACCACTTGGGTCGAGAGGTCGGAGAGCAGCGGGGCGTAGTTGGACTTGTTCCAGTCGGCCGCGAACTCATCGGGCGCGGCGAGAACGAGCGTACCGTTCTCGAGGCCGATGGGCTCGACCGGCTCCAGCCAGGATCGGATCGTGGGCTCCGGCAGACGCCCACGTGCCTGGTCGAGGAGGCGGTTCCAGGTTTCCTTTACCGAAAGCTCCATCAAACCGAGGTCGGAGTTAAGCGGAAGGTCTCAAAGGGCGACCGAACGTACGCCCCGTATGTGGAAAAGTCAACCTTGACCGGCGGCCTCGAAGCCGTGTACGTTTCGCGGCTTTCCGGAGGCTAGAAACGTGGGACCGACGTATCGTCCGCACAATCGCAAGCGCTTGAACAAGCACGGGTTCCGGCACCGGATGAAGACGCGCTGGGGCCGCGCCGTGCTGTCGGCACGCCGCAAGAAGGGGCGCAAGCGCCTCACTGTCCGCATACCGTCCAAGCATCGGGGCGGTTGACGAGCGAACGACTGCCGAAGTCGTTCCGGATTGGGCGCGCCGCGGAACTGCGCGCGCTGTTGACCGAGGGGAAGCGCCGCCGAACGGATCATCTCGATCTGTTCATTCGGCCTTCCCCTCTTGAGCATTCACGCTTGGCGGTGATCGTGGCGCGATACGGGCACACGGCAGTCCAGCGCAACCGGCTGCGCCGGCGCCTCCGGGAGATCGTCCGCCGGGCGGTGCTGCCGGCGCTGGCGGAGCCGGCGGAGGTGGCGGTCCGCGCCCGGCCGGCCGCGTACGACGCCCGCTTCGACCATTTGCGCGCCGAGATCGTAGGGACCCTGTGTCCATCTTCGCCCGCGTCGCCGTTCTGATGATCCGCGGCTACCAGGTGACGCTCTCGCCGCTCCTGCCCTCGGCGTGCCGCTACCAGCCGAGCTGCTCGGCCTATACCCTCGAAGCCGTCGAGCGCTACGGCGCGCTGCGCGGCGGATGGATGGGAATGCGGCGCATCCTGCGCTGCCACCCGTTCGCCCGCGGCGGCTACGACCCGGTGCCTTGACCATGGAACGCCGACTCGTCATCGCCATCCTGCTCATGATCGTGGTCGCGGTGGTGCCGTCGCTGTTCTTCAAGTCCACTCGGCGGCCCACCCCCGGCTCGGCGGACACGACCCACGCCGCGGTGCCGGCGGCCGAGACGACCCGGGCCGCGGCGCGCGCCCCGCGCACCGTGCCGCCCGCACCCTCGCGCTCGGCCGCGCCCGTCGCGGCAGTGCCCGCCGAGACGACCACGGTCGTCACCGCCGGGGCGCGCTACACGCTCACCAGCCTGGGCGCCGCCATCTCCGGCGCGGAGTTCCCGCGCTACCAGTCCTACGCCGGCCCGGGCAAGGGCAAGCCGGTGGAGCTGCTGCGACCGGGCGACCGGATGCTCGCGCCGCAGCTCGTGATCGGCCGCGACACGCTCGCGCTCGACTCGGTGTCGTTCTCGATGGAGAGCACCGCCGAGGGGGCGACGTTCCGCGGCCACAGCGGGGCGGTCGGTCTCCAGATGACCGTCGCCGCGCGCGCCGGTGCCGACTACCTGCTCGACGTCAACGGCGAGGTGGAAGGACTCGGCGGCCAGGGCGCGCTGCTCCTCGTGGGGCTCGGCTCGGGCTTCGCCAACGTCGAAGCCGACAGCCTCGGGAACTACCGCGGGTACGCCGTGGTGGGCCGCCGGACCGAGCCGGTGAGCCTGGCGTTCTCGAAGCTGAAGCCCGGGCAGACCGCGGCACTCGACGGCCCGTTCGACTGGGTGGCGGTGAAGTCGAAGTACTTCATCGGCGCGGTGATGTCGGCCGACAGCTCCCAGCTCTTCGGCGGCGCGGTCGCGACCGGCGGGCCGATGAGCGGCCGGTACCAGACGACCGCGGTGACGTGGGCCACGCTGCCCGTGGGACCCGACGGCAGGTTCCGCTACTCGCTCTATCTGGGCCCGCAGGAGTACCGGCAGCTACGCCGGCTGGGGCGCGATCTCGACAAGGCGTCGACCTACGGCTGGATCTTCAAACCCATCGTGATGCCGGTGTCGGTCTGGATCACGCAGCTGCTGCTGTGGCTGCACCAGCGGCTGTCGCTGGCGTACGGCTGGGTGCTGATCCTGTTCGGCCTCGCGATCCGGCTGGCGCTGTGGCCGCTGAACCAGAAGGCGATGATGAGCTCGGTGGCGATGCAGGCCATCCAGCCGCTCATGAAGGACATCCAGACACGGCACAAGGAAGATCCGCAGCGGCTGCAGCAGGAGATGATGAAGCTGTACCGCGAGCACAAGGTGAACCCGTTCGGCAGCTGCCTGCCGATGCTGCTGCCGTTCCCGATCCTGCTGGCCCTGTTCTTCGTGTTCGCCAACACGATCGCGTTCCGGGGCGCGGCGTTCCTGTGGCTGCCGGACCTGTCGCTTCGGGATCCGACCTACATCATCCCGCTGGTGATGGGCGGCTCGATGTACGCGCTGTCGCGGCTGGGCCAGATGGGGATGCCGCCCAACCCGCAGGCGAAGATGATGACGACCGTCATGCCGATCATGATGACGGTGCTGTTCCTGAACTTCGCGTCGGGGCTGAACCTGTATTACGCGGTGTCGAACCTGGTGAGCCTGCCGCAGCAGTACCTCATCAACCGGGCGCGCATCAGGGAGATGGCGCGCCGCAAGGCGCTGACCTAGCGCCCCTCCTGCGCCTCCGTGGCGGCGCGCCAGACCTCGTCGGCCAGCCACTCGAGGCGCTCCTCGGCGTACTCCAGGTCCTGCTTGCTCATCGTCTGGACGTTGCGGGCGACGTAGCGCACGTGCTCGACCAGCTCGTCCAGCACCTCGCGCAGCTCGCGGTTGACGCGCCGCTCGACGCCCGGCTGGCTCACGCCCCCACCGCCCGGTCGGCGGCCTGGCGGCCGGCCGCCGCGGAGAACTCGGCGGCCGAGGAGCGCGCGGCGGACGCCACGCCCCGCTCGGCTACGAGCGCCTCGGTCATGCGCGCGCCGATGTAGTACCCGGACCGCTCGGGCAGCACGCGGCCCTGCACCAGGCGCGCGGCGGGGCTCATCCCGCCGCTGAGGTAGCGCAGCCGGAGGCCGAGGCCCGTGCGGTCGAGGTCGGGCTCGGCCGCCCGGAACAGGAACGACTCCAGCTCCCGCATCCGCCGGTACTGCCGGCGGGTGAAGCCGAAGTACTCCTCGTCGCCGAAGTCCGGCGCCGCCGCGCGGGCGGCGTGGACCGCCACGCCCTCGTTGAGGAGCAGCTCGCGCAGCGTCGCGCGGCTGCCCGTGTCCCAGTAGTCGTACGTCCCGCCGGCCTCGGCCACCAGGCGCCGGAGCTCGGAGCGGCTGGTGGACGACGTGTAGCGCACCGTGTGCGCCACCTCGTGGGCGATCCACAGCGGCATCAGCTGCGGCGAGAGCCCGAGCCCGTAGGTCTCGGGGTTCGGCTGGCCGGTGAAGTGCTCGACGCACACGATCACGACGCCGCGGCCGCCGACGACCAGCTCGGCCGCGTTGGCGGCCCCCACGCCCACGGTCAGGTAGACGTCCACGTCCTCGTCCAGCTCGAGGACCGTCCCGGCCCGGTCGAGGGCGTCGGCGGCCAGGCGCTCCACGTCCATCGAGGCGAGCAGGTTGCGCAGGTCGGTCCGGTCGGCCGCCAGCGCGCGCGCGACGACCTCCGCGGCGTGCGGCGAATCGAGGTCGAGCACGAAGTTGTGCCAGTAGGACGCCAGCACCGGCCGATGGCGATCGAGGTACGACTGGTAGGCGGCCTCACGCCCGGAGGACGCGTGTACGGCGAGGAACTCGGGAATGAGGTTGATGATCATCGTGTCGGCCGCCCCAATTTGACGCGAGCGGGCGCGCCGGACAAGAGCGCTAGTGCAGGTCGAACTCCAGGGTCGCGCTCGCGGCGCGCGCGTCGAGGATGGCGTCGTGCACTTCGAGCGTGAGACGGTAGTGGCCGTGCGGCAGGCGGCCGGGATCCACGACCAGCGTCTCGATCGCCGGATCGGCCGCGCTCTGGACGCGTCGGAAGGCGATGCTGGTCACGTGCGTGGGCGAGAGGAACCGCAGCAGGCCCGTGCGCACGCGCTCGAAGCGGTATACGGCGTCGTAGCGCGTCGTGCCCGAATCCCGGCCGAGCCCGTAGACCTCCGCATAGACGCGCAGCGCGCGGCCGGCCGGAAGCCGCAGGCGGTCCGGCGCGGCGGCCTCGAGCTGCGCGCGCTCCGGCCCGACGTCGCCGCCGGCGACGAGGAGGCTGGAGACGGCGAGCGAGTCCATGGTGAAGCGCGTGAGCGGAATCGAGCCGCGGAACCTGCCCAGCTTGCCGTCGCGCTCCGCGTCGAGCGCGAGCACGTAGCGGCCGGGAGGCGCCACCAGATGCAGCGGACCGTTGATGGCGGAATCGCGGGCCGCCTCCCGGCCGTCGGCGCCGTACAGGACCGCGATGGTGGCGGCGCTGTCCGGGAAGAGCACGGCCTCGGTGGCGCGCCCGATGCCGCGGCGGAACTCGGCGGGCCAGAAGGCGATCTCCAGGTTCGCCGGCAGGCCCGACCGGTCGGTGCGGAGGAGGTAGGCCGCCGCCTCCGCTTCGCCGGCCACCACCGGCGTGATGATCTCGTCGCCGCCGCCCTCGGACGTGCGGCGCACGAAGGTGACCTCGAACGAGCCCGTCGGCAGGTCGTAGCGCCAGGTCTCGGCGTCGATGCTCCAGAAGAAGCGCTGCGTGGGCGCGCCGTAGCGCACGAAGATGCGGCCGCGGTCGTCGAGGCCCTCCCGGAAGTTCTCGGTCGTCTGCGTGGAGTCGTCCACCCGCGGGATGAAGCCCGCGACCACCGCCGGGTCGGCGACCCGCGGCTGGCGCACGGAGGCGATCTCGGCGCGCACCGTGCGAAGCTGCGCGTCGTTCGCGGGCACGCCTTCGCCGCCCAGCAGGGTGCGGTAGAGGCGCGAGTGATGCCAGCGAGCCATGGGGTGGAGCAGCGCGAACATCCGGTGCGCCACGGCGAGGCGGCGGAAGTGCTCGCCGATGCGGGCGTTGACCGAGTCGCCGAGGTCCGGATTGCGGCTCTCCCAGAACAGGCGCAGGAACGCCTCGCGGTCGCCCGGGTCCAGCCTGGCGTACGCGTCCCGCTCGTCCGGCGTCGCGATGCCGCGGATCTGGAGCCAGAGCAGGCTGCCGGTGTCGGCCGCCGCGCGGGCGAGCGCCTCGTCGTAGGCAGCCTCCCCTTCGCGGTCGAAACCCTGCTCGTACCACGCCTGCGCGAGCAGCGCGCGCGGGACGGGATCCCCGCGCGAAGCCGTGCCGAGGGAATCCAGGAGGGGCACCGCCGCCGCGTAGCGGCGGAGCTCCAGCAGCAGCTCGGCGCGGCGCACGTCCACCGAGTAGATGCCGGCGTGGCGCTCCAGCGCGCCGATCATGTCCACCCGCTGGGCGTTGTTCCGGTACAGCGTGGTCCACAACTCCCAGGCGTCGCGGTAGTCGGGGTTCAGCGCGATGGCGCGCACCAGCCCGTTGCGCGCGATGCCCTCGCCGTCGTCGCCGCCGAGCGTCAGGCCAACCTGGCCGAGGTAGTAGAACGGCTCGGGGTTCTCGGGCAGGAGGTCGCCGGCGCGCGCGAGGAGGGACTCGGCGCGATAGCGCCCGAAGATGGGCCACTCGAGCCAGATGCGGCCGAGCAGGATCAGCGGCGCGGGATCGTCGGGGCTCGCGAACGCGAGCTGCTCGGCGAGGTCGCGCGCGGGGGGCAGCGCGCCGGCGTCGAAGAGCGACTCCGCGCGGGCCAGCTGAGGTGCGCGGTCGAGCGGCACCTGCTGGAGCGCCAGCAGGGCGGCGGTCAGGAGGAGCGTCGCAGCACCTCCTCGATGACCGCGGCGTCCTCGGCCGTGTAGCCGTAGAGGACGACGTCGATCGGCGCCGGGCCCGTGTCCGTCCCGCGCACGGCCTCGACCATGATCTCGACGGCACGCCGGAACGGGAAGCCGCCGACGCCCGTGCCCAGGACGGGGAACGCGACGTCGTGGATGCCGTGGGCCGCCGCCAGGCGGAGGCTGGCGCGGGTCGCGTCGCGAATCGAGCGCTCGCTCACGCGCTCGTCGCCCATCGCGGCGGCGTGGATGACGTGCGCGCACGGGAGCGACCCGGCGCCGGTGATGGCGGCCTCGCCCACCCGGATCGGGCCGTGGCGGTCGCACTCCGCCTGGATGGAAGGCCCGCCGTGCCGGCGGATGGCGCCGGCCACGCCTGCGCCGAGGACGAGGTGGTTGTTGGCCGCGTTGACGATGGCGCCGCCGGCATAGGTGGTGAGGTCCCCCCGTGCCGCACGGATCACGTCAGTGCTCCTGCTTGAACCGCTTGCTCATCTCGTCGAGGAAGCGCCGTTCCTCGGCCGTCAGGCTCGACAGCCCGCCGGCCGAGATCTTGTCCAGGACGCGGTTGACCTCTTCGAGCGCCCTGGCGTCGGCGCTGCGGCGCCGCCCGCCGAACGGTCCGGCGCGGCGCGCCGTCTGGAAGGCGGAGGGGTGCACGAGCACGGCCGCGCTCGAGGTCACCGGGGTGCGGCGGCGGGCGCCGGCGAGGAGCGTGCCGCCCCGCAGGTAGAGGAACGCGGCGGCGAAGCCGCCGAGGTGCGCGAGGTGGGCGACGCCGTCGTGCACCTGCAGGACGAGTGGGAGGATGTTCACCGCGGCGAAGAACATGACCAGCCACTTGGCCTTGACCGGCACCGGCAGCGGGAACACGTAGATTGGCGCGTCCGGCCATTCGAAGACGAAGGCGAGCATCACGCCGAAGATCGCGCCCGAAGCGCCGATGATCACGGAATCGCCCGTCAGGGGCAGCAGCGCTAGGCTGAGGGCCGCGCCGCCCAAGGCCGAGATCGCGTATAGCCGCGCGAAGCGCGTGCCCCCCAGGCGGTCCTCCACCATCGGACCGAACATGAAGAGCGCGAGCATGTTGAAGAAGATGTGCAGGAAGTCGCCGTGCAGGAACGCGTACGTCAGCACGCTCCACGGATGGCGGAGCACCGCCGCCGGCCTGAACCCGAACGTCTCCACGAGCCACGGGCTCGTGAAGACGGTGAGCTGGAGCAGGTAGACGATGCCGTTCGCGACGAGGAGCCGCCGGACCCAACGGGTCAGGAAGAACGGCGAGGCGTCGTAACGCATATCCTGAACGGTATCCCTCGGGCTAACGCTTTGTTCCGTGGCGCGCGAGGGCCAGCCGGCACACCGTCTCGGTGAACGCCGGAAAGCCCAGGCCCGCCGCCCGGGCCGCCTTGGGGATCAGGCTGGCGGCGGTCATGCCGGGCAGGGTGTTGGCCTCGAGGAAGAACAGGGTGCCGTCGGCGCCGACGCGGAAATCGACGCGACTGTAGCCGGCCAGCTTGAGGGCGCGATGCGCGCGGCGGGCCGCATCCTGCGTGCGGGCGGCCAGCGCCGGATCGATCGGGGCGGGGCAGATCTCCTCGGACATCCCGGGCTGGTACTTGCACTCGTAGTCGAACATCTCGTGCCGGGGCCGGATCTCGATCACCGGCAGCGCCTCGTCGCCGAGGATGCCCACCGTGAGCTCCGGGCCACCGACGAACTGCTCGATCATCACCTCGTCGTCGAACCGGGCGGCCAGCTCCACGGCGGCCGCGAGCTCCGCCGGGCGCTTGACCAGGGTGAGCCCGACCGAGGAGCCCTGCTTGGATGGTTTGACGACGGCGGGATAGCCTACCTCGCGCGCGATGGCGTCCTCCTTGGCGGGCGCCATCAGCCAGGCGGGGACCGCGAGGCCCGAGTCGCGCACGACGCGCTTGGAAAGGTCCTTGTCCATCGCGAGCGCGGAGGCGAGGTGCCCGCTGCCGGTGTAGGGCACGCCGATGACGTCGAGCACCGCCTGCAGGGTGCCGTCCTCGCCCTGGCCGCCGTGCAGCGCGATGAAGACGACGTCGGCGTCGCGGATGGCGGGCAGCTCGCCCAGGCCGGCCGAGAGCATACCGCGCTCCAGCTCGCGGAGCCGCTCCGGCGGCGGCGGCTCGCGGCCGACGCCCTCCGGCAGGAGCGCGGCCTCGTGCTCGGGCGGCACGAAGCCCGACGCGAGATCCACGACGTGGACGGTGTGCTGCAGGGAGCGCAGCGCCGCCGCGATCTGGAGGCCGGAGGCCAGCGCGACGTCGCGCTCGGCGGACGTGCCGCCGGTGAGCACCGCGACTTTCATCGGATTCCCGCTACCTGGCGCAGCACGTCGTAGCGCGTCACCAGCCCGACGAGCCGGCCGTCCTTGCGCACGAGCGCCGCCTGCGTCTCGTGCGACAGCAGCGTGTTGAGCCGCTCGAAGGGCAAGGTGGCGTCCACGACCGGGAACGGCGGCTGCATCACCTCGCCGACCGAGCGCTCGAGGAGCTTCGCGTCGCCCAGCGCCCGCGCGATGACCGGACCCTCCGTGACCGACCCGACGCAATCGTCGCCGGAGATCACCGGCACCTGCGAGATGCCGTACGTGCTCATCAGGTTGAGCGCCTGCCGGACGCTGGCCGAAGGCGCCACCGAAACCAGGGGCGGGATCTCGCCCGGGCGCTGCGTCATCAGCGCCTCGACGGTGACGGTCTCCGAGTCGAGCAGTTGGTTCTCGCGCATCCAGGCGTCGTCATAGAGCTTCGACAGGTAGCGCTCGCCCGTGTCGGACAGCACCGTCACCACCAGCGCGGCCGGGTCGTTCAACCGGCGGGCCACGTCGATCGCGACGTGCACGTTCATGCCGGTCGAGCCGCCGACGAACAGGCCTTCCTCCCGGGTGAGGCGCCGCGCCATGCGGAACGCCTCGCGGTCGCTCACGGTGATCCACTCGTCCACGACGTCGAAGTGGAGCGAGGTGGGGATCTTGTCGCCGCCCACGCCCTCCACCTTGTACGGGAACCCCTCGCCCTTCGTGTGGCTCGCCGCGTACTCCTTGTAGATGGAGCCCACCGGGTCCGGCGCGATGACGCGGACCGCGGGGTTCTTCTCCTTCAGGTAGCGGCCGACGCCCGACACCGTGCCGCCCGTGCCCGGCGAGCAGACGAAGTGGGTGACCTTGCCGCCGGTCTGCTCCCAGATCTCGGGTCCCGTCGTGCGATAGTGGGCTTCCGGATTGACCGGGTTGAAGTGCTGGTCCGCGAGCACGGCGCC
>DATKNX010000019.1:0-2459 GCA_035541085.1 Gemmatimonadales bacterium
GCGATCGACACCGGCATCGCGCTCCTGGCCTGGGCCATGTGGCGCGCCAGCCGGCACGCGGCGCCGCGGGGCGACGCGTAGCCGGGAGTTCTCCCGCCCGCCACCGGTGCGTCAACGTCGTGCCCGACAACGCGGCCGCGCGAAGCGCAACGCGGGAACCGTCGTAACTGGTGGCCGTTCCGGGCGCGCCGTATGTTGAGGCCGTGCCCACCACCTACCGGTTGGACCTCGCGAACCGGGTCGTGTACAGCCGCGCCTGGGGGGTGGTGTGTGACGAGGAGTTCGAGGCGCACTCGCGGGCCCTCAAGGCCGATGCGCGCTTCGCGCCGGACTTCCGGCAACTCCAGGACCTGGTGGACGTGACGGAGCCGCGGCTGACGCCGGCGGGTTTGCGCCGGGTCGCCGGGCTGAATCCGTTCGGCCGGCACGCGCGCCGGGCGGTGCTGGTGGCCAGCGACATCGCGTTCGGGTTCGCGCGGATGCACGAGATGCTGCGGGTCGACGCCGAGGACGAGCTCCAGGTCTTCCGCGACCGCGCGGCCGCGCTCGCGTGGCTCGGCCTGCCGGCCGGCTGGACGCCGCCGCCGGTCTCGCCCGCGGACCGGGTGTTCGAGATCGCGGGCGCATCGGGGGCGGACACCGCTCCGCGCGAGCCCGGAGCCGGGAAGGGGACGGGCGATGGCGTTTGACTATCGCGGCGGCACGGACGCCGATCCGGTGGTGCTCGTGGGATCCGGACGGGTGATGATGCACGAGCGCGTCGCGTGCATCGACCGCATGCTCGGCGACCCGCAGCTCGCGCGCGACGCGGGCGTGCTGATCGACGTCCGCGCGGTGGAGAATCCGCCGTCGGCGTCCGAGATCCCCGCCATCGCCGCGTTGATCCACCAGATCCGGGCGCGCTTCAACGGCCGGGTCGCTTTGCTGAGCACGACGGCCGGTCACGTGACCGCGAGCGACCTGGTGGCGTTCGCGGCCGACGCCCCGCAGCACGTGGCGGCGTTCACGTCCGAGGACTCGGCCTGCGCCTGGCTGGCGGAGGCGGCCCGCCAGGCCGTCTGACGCCGGGGCCCCTCCCGCACGTCGGCCGCACCCCTCGAATCGCGGAGCGCGCATGCCCGAGACGTCCACGGACGCGGATTTCGCGGCGGAGTACGCGCGCATCGGCTACCGGCCGGGCGAGCGGTGGCCGGCGCCGCCGTGCGGCATGCCGAACGCCCGCATCCTCCAGCTGCTGCGGCGGGTGCCGACCGGGGCCGGCCTCGCCGGCTGGAAGAGAGTGCTCGAGGAGCAGGCCGATGATCACTGATGAGTGCATGCGCGAGATGCGCACGCGCCCGCGGACCGCCACCGCCGTCCTCCTCGAGCCGACGGCGAAGCGCGCCGAGCCCGGCGGAAGGAGTCGTATATTCAACCTGGGATCGAGGGCATGCCGCGCCGGGTGCGTCGCTCTGGCCGCACTGGCGGCGTGCCATCGGGCGTCGCCGCCCGCCGCCTCCGAGACGACCGCGGCGACGACCACGTCTGCGGGCCGCGACACGACGCTCGGCGTGCCCGCGCCCGACTCCGCGGCGCAGGCGGCGGCCGCCTTCGTCCAGTCGTTCTACGGGTGGTACAAGCAGGTCGGCGAGCGCTACGAGGACGCGGTGGCGGACAGCCCCGGCTGGTTCGCGCCGGCCCTGGTCGCCGCGATGCGGCTCGACAACGCGGCCTCGCGCGCGAACCCGTCGGAAGTCGTGGGCCTCGACTGGGATCCGTTCCTCGACACGCAGGATCCCTGCGACCCGTACCAGGTGACGGGGACCTCCCGGCGCGGCGACACCGTTCTCGCCGCCGTCAACGGCATGTGCAACGACCGCCCGCCGCAGGTCGAGCCCGACGTCATTGCCGAGGTCCGGTTCGTGGGCCGCCGCTGGGTGTTCGTCGATTTCCGCCACGTCGGCAATCCCGGCAGCCTGGTCCAGGACCTCAGGATCCTGGCGGCCTCGCGCGATTCCGACACGACGCGCGCCGGCTCCCGCCGCCGGTAGGGCGACGGGACTCGGGAAGGCACAGGCTTGGGCGGCCGGCCGGCCGCCGCGTCACGTCACACTCGATGGGTGAGGCACCATGGCCTACAAGTTCGACTTCAGCCACCTGCTCGCGTACACCGAGTGGGACCGCGCCCAGTGGGAGGCGTGGTTCCGCACCCAGGGCACCGCGCCCTTCGCCGTCGGCCTCGGGCCCAACGGCGACGGCCGCGTCAACAACGTGGGCGAGATGGTGCGGCACATCTTCGGCGCGGAGCAGCGCTACGTGGACCGGATCCGCGGCGTCCCGCCGAGCGACGTGGGCGCGGTCCCGACGGACGACGTGGACCAGCTCTTCGACCTCGGCCGGCGCAGCCGCCGGGCGATGCGGGCGCTGCTCGCGGAGCTGGACGAGCAGCGCTGGGACGTGCCGCAGGAGATCCAGATGGG
>DATKNX010000020.1:0-3053 GCA_035541085.1 Gemmatimonadales bacterium
GTGGACAGCGCGGCCGACAGCGTGGCCTACGAGCTGATGGGGCTCGAGGCATCGGGCAACCGGAGCATCAACGGCACGGCCTCCGATCGCTGGGCGTACGACGAGGGAGGCGACTACCGCTCGGTCATCACCGCGCACGGCGGTCACGCCGAGATCGTCCTCGATCCCGCCAAGCTCGACCGGACGAGCGACACCGCCGCGGGCCGGGTGACCTTCCGCGACGCGTCCGGCGAGCCGGGGCGCATCGCCGCCCTCTGGGATGAGTGGCAGACGCAGAACGACCACTGGCAGGATTCGGCGATCGCCGCCTCGAAGCGGCACGAGCACGGCTCGCACTACGACTGGGCGCCGTTCCTGGCGAGCCGGACCGCCATGCTGCCGAAGACGCGCGATCCCGTCCTGCACCAGCTGATCGAGCAGCAGATCCTCGATGCCACCATCAAGGGCGGCAAGCTCGACTCGCTGGTGGCGCGGCGCATCCTCGGCGATCTCCCGACGACCTCGCCCTGGTGGGCGTTCGGCGAGTTCGGCACCCCGTCGCGGATGATGACCGCCTGGGCGGCCGCGCACCCGAGGCCGGCGTCGGACAGCTCGCGCCGCGGCCTCGACACCGCCGCCGCGAGGTTCACGCTCGCCTACATCGAGCGCGCCGTCGCGGAGAACCCCGACGCGAGCGTGAAGGCGGCGGCGCTCGCGCAGGGGGTGATGATCGCGCAGGCGCTCCACGACATGCCGAAGGCCAACGGCTTCTACGACCGGCTCGTCACCGGTTACCCGGACGCGCCGGACCTCTCCTTCCTCAAGTCGATGTTCGCGCCGAACCGCCTGTGGCGCGTCGGCGCCGACGTTCCCGCCTTCCACGTGCGTGCGCTCGACGACACGACCGTGACCTACACGCCGGCGTCGTTCGCCGGGAAGATCGTCCTGGTGGACTTCTGGGCGACCTGGTGCGGGCCGTGCGTCGGCGAGATGAAGTACCTGCAGGCGGCGCACGACAGCCTCGCCGGGCGGGGGCTCGAGATGCTGAGCATCTCGCTGGACAACGCGGTGGACGACGTACGGAAGTTCCGCGCCGGCGACTGGAAGATGCCGTGGCTCCACGCCTTCGCCGGCCCCCAGCTCGGCGCGGGCCAGATGCGCCAGCTCGAGATCAACTTCATCCCGCGCGCGGCCCTGATCGGTCGCGACGGGAAGATCCTCGCCGTGGACGACGACCTGCGGGGCGATTCGCTGCTCCCGACGCTGCGCAAGGCGCTGGAGGCGGCGCCGACGCCGTGAAGGGCGCGCCGCTGCCGCTCCTCCTCGCCGCCTGGGCGGCCGGCTTCCCGCCGCTCGCCCGGGCGCAGGCGCCCGAGGTGCCGGTCACGGCGCTGAGCGAGTTCACCGCCGTCCGTCCCGGCGACTCTTTCCGCGTCGCCGTGCGGCTCGTCGTGCCCGCCGGCTGGCACATCGGCTGGATCAATCCGGGCGCGAGCGGCCTCGGCACCAGGCTCGCCTGGCAGCTCCCCGCCGGCGTGAGCGGCGGCACGAGCGAGTGGCCTTACCCCGAGACCGAGGAATCCGGGGCCGACGTCATCAACATCTACCGCGGCGCGGTCGTGGTCTTCTCGACCTTCGCCGCCGCGCCCGGCGTGGGCGGCAGCGTCGCGCTCACGGCCGACGTGAGCTGGGGCATCTGCCGCGAGGTCTGCGTCCCGCAGAAGCGCACCGTCGCCCTCGCGCTGCCCGTGACGAGCGGCGCGCCGGCGCGCGCGGCCGCGTGGTCCGAGGCGGAGGCGGCCACGCGGCTCCTCCCCATGCGCGAGCGGGGCGCCACGTTCGCGGCGACGCGGCTGGCGGACGGCATCCGGCTCGCCGTCACCGGGCTCAAGGCGGGCCCGGCACCGGGCTCCTGGGTGACGTTCTTCCCGGCGGCGGCCGGGAAGGCCTCCGTAGTCGCGCGCGTCGAGGAGGCCGCCGGAAGCCTGTCGGTCGCCCTGCCCAAGGCCGTGGTAGCGGACACGGCGTCGCAGTTGCTCGGCGTCCTCGTCGCGGCGCACGCGCCCGGTGCGCCGCCGCCGGTGCGGGCCCTCGCCGTGGAGGCACCGCTCACCAGGTAGTTCGCCAGTCGTAGCAGGAGCGCACGAATGCCGGACGAGCCAAGCGCTTGTCCGGCATTCGTTTGCCATCGTCGAGCGACCCCCGACGGCGCCGCCTCATCGCCGCTCTGTCGATTCCCGCCGGCCTCGTTCGACGCCTGGATGGAGGGAGCGGGCGTCGCGAGATTCCTTCGATTCCGACACACGTCGTTCGACACACTGGTGGAGCGGGACATCCCGGCCCCGAGATCGGAGCGCACGACCATGACGCAGAAGATCACGACGTTCCTGGGCTTCAACGACCAATGCGAGGAGGCGGTGAAGCTCTACACCTCGATCTTCAAGAACTCGAGGATCGTGAGCACGCAGCGCTACGGCGACGCCGGCCCGGGGCCCAAGGGCTCCGTGATGTCCATGGAGTTCGAGCTGGAGGGCCAGCGGTTCATGGCCCTGAACGGCGGGCCGTCGTTCACGTTCACGGTGGGCATGTCGCTCTTCGTGGACTGCGCCACGCAGCACGAGGTGGACGAGCTGTGGGAGAAGCTGACGGCGGGCGGCGGCAAGCCGGGGCCCTGCGGCTGGCTGACGGACCGCTTCGGCGTGTCGTGGCAGATCGTGCCCTCGGTGCTCCTCAAGACGGTGGGCGGCAAGGACGCCGCCGGCGCCGCGCGCGCGATGCAGGCGATGCTCAAGATGTCGAAGCTCGACGGCCCCGCCCTGCAGCGCGCCTACGACGGCAGGTAGGTTCACGACCGCCGACGGGCGCGCCGGCCGACCGGGCCCCGCCGTCAGCCGCGCGTGATGGGGAGCCGGAGCCTCGCCTCCGCGCCCATGCCCTCGCCGCGGTTCCTGAGGCTCAGCGTGCCGCCGTGCGCCTCCGCGATCTGGCGCGAGAGCGCGAGGCCGATGCCCGAGCCCTCGGGCTTGGTGGTGAAGAAGGGCACGAACAGGTTCCCGGTGTCGGCGAGGCCCGGC
>DATKNX010000021.1:0-8275 GCA_035541085.1 Gemmatimonadales bacterium
GTGTCGCCCTTCTCGACCTGCTGGTACGCGTCGTTCTCGTAGCGCGCGAGGCCGCCCACCTCCGTCTGCACGCGGAGGCGCTCCTCCACCCGCTGCACGGTGGCGGCGAGCTGCGGGTCGTCGGCCGGCAGGACGCCGAGCTCCGCGACCCCGAGCACGCTCGTGTCGATGGTGCGGTCGAGCGCGTACCCCGACGGGCCGGGCGTCACCATCCGGACGAACCGCCCGTCGGATGCGCTCCACATCACGGCCCGCATCGCCTGCAGCATGCGCTCGCCACCCGCCTCGTAGCGCGCGGCGCGCTCGGCTTCGCCGAACGAGCGGGCGAGGCACGCGGCCGCGCGGAGGCCCGCGATCACGGCGGCCACGGTAAAGAGGTGCACGCCCCACCGCTCCTCCCACAGGTCGTAGGAGGGCAGCGGCAGCCCGGTGCCCGGATCCACGTAGCCGAGCAGGAAGTCGCCGGGGCGCGTGACGAGGGGCCGGTAGAAGGGCGCGATCGTCTCGACGCGGTGGTGGCGGGCGAAGTACTCGCCCAGGGCCCACACCACGAGGGCGGTCTCGTCCTCCTGGATGGGCAGCACGGGCTTGCCGTCGCGGACGTAGCCGTGCCACGAGGAGGCGAGCGTGCCGTCCGGATTGTACTTGTGGCGGACGTACCCCTCGGGCGAGATCACGCGCGCGCAGAACTCGAGGAACCGCTCGGCCGGCACGGGCTGGCCCGCGCGCAGCAGGGCCACGCTCGCGAGCGCGCCGTCGCGCGGCCACGCATAGGAGTACGTGTCGCGGTTGAAGCGCACGATGTCGCTGTCGTTCGCGGCGAGCACGGCGCCCCCGGCGTCGATCTGCGAGCGGATGATGATCAGGCTCTGCAGGTAGCGCTCCACCGTCTCGGCGGGGAGGCCGGCGAAGTCGCGCCGCTCCCGCGCCACCCACAGCTGCCAGTAGTGCGCGGTGCGTCGCAGCAGCTCGGCGGGCGACTTGTCGCGGACCACCGCGTCGATGGTCTTGACCTCGCGGAAGTCGCGGCCCGCGGCCATCCAGTAGTAGAACTCGCCGGTGGCACCCGGCCCGACCGTGAGGGACACGCCGAGCGTCGAGTCCACCGAGCCCTGGGCGATCGGGTTGCCGCTCAGCACGCCGTCCTCGGCGTCGCGCCAGGTGCCCTCCGCGCCACCCACTTCCTTCTGCCCGCAGGCGTAGTGCTGGACGCCCACGGTGTCGCCGGCCAGGCAGTTGATGAGGAAGTAGCGGTCGTCCTTGTAGTGCAGCAGCGCCTGCGTCTCCGGCGAGTAGAGGGCCGTGTCGCCGACGTCGTTCTCCTTGAGGTGGAAGTCGTGGTGCAGGAATACCCGGATCTCGCGCGCGGCCGCGGCGCGGTTCGTGACGCGGATCCGGCGCACCAGCACGTTCTCGTAGAAGTCCACGGCGTCGGTGAACTGCAGCGCGACCCCGAGCGGCTCGCTCGCGGCCGTCACGTCACTCACCATGGTGGGATCGGCGTAGCGCAGCACGGGCCGCCAGCCGGCGTCCATCCAGCCGAAGCGGCCGTCCGTCCACACCCCCACGCGGAACGGGTGCCCGACCGCGTGGTTCTCCATCCCCACGTGCGGGAAGTAGACGTCGCGGATCCGGTACTCGAGGTCGAACGCCACGAGCAGGGTTCCGTTGGAGAGCGGCAGGTCGCGTGGCATCGTTGGCTGGGTGTGGCAGCAATATAACCGCGGCGGCGGGACGGGTTCCGGGCGCGGGGGCCCGACGGGCGCGGCGCCGCCGGCGTTCTGACGGAACGCCCGACTCGACGGCTGCCGGGCTCCGGCATCATCTTCCCATCCATGAAGGCGACCGGCACGGAAGAGCTGAAGCGCGCCGCCGCGGCGCGCGCGCTCGAGTTCGTGACGAGCGGCACGGCGATCGGCCTCGGCACGGGGTCCACGGTGCGCCCCCTGCTCGCGCTGCTCGCGGAGCGGATCGCCGCTGGCGCCCTGCGCGACGTGGTGGCGGTGCCGACCTCGGAAGACACGGCGCGCCGGTGCCGCGAGACCGGCATCCCGCTGACGACGCTCGCCGAGCACCCGTCGCTCGCGCTCGCCGTGGACGGCGCCGACGAGGTGAGTCCGCGCCTGGACCTGATCAAGGGCCTGGGCGGGGCCCTGCTGCGCGAGAAGCTGGTCGCGCAGGCCGCGCGGCGCTTCATCGTCGTCGCCGACGAGTCGAAGCTGGTGCGGCGCCTGGGAACGCGCGCGCCGGTGCCGGTCGAGGTCGTGCCGTTCGGGTGGAGCACGCTGCTGCCGTTCTTCGAGCAACTCGGATCCCACCCCGAGCTGCGGCGCGGACCCGACGGCGGGCCGGTCGTGACGGACAACGGCAACTACCTCGTGGATTGCCGGTTCCCGCGCGGCATCGCCGATCCCGCCGCGCTCGCGCGCGCGCTGGCGAAGCGCACGGGCGTGGTGGAGGACGGCCTGTTTCTCCGCTTGGCCCGCGTCGCGGTGGTGGCAGGCGCGGGTGGCGTGCGCCTGCTCAGGCGCTGAGGCTCGCGGCGTGATCGCGGGACGCGCGCTGGCGATCGCGGCCGCGGCGCTGCCTCTGGCATTCCTCCCGGTGCGGCCAGTCCGGCCCGCGCCGCGCGTCGCCGATTCCTGCGCGGTCCCGCCGTTGCCCGGTCCCGACAGCCTCGTGGCGAGCGGCCGGTTCTGGCACGCGTCGCGCGCGCTCGGTCCGCTGCCCGCGCGCGGCCGGACGCTGGGCGTCCACGAGGCGGTGCTGCGCGTCCGGGTGGCCGAGGGGCTCGAGCGCTGGGCGGAAGTGGACAGCGTGCTGGCGCGGGTGAGCGGCGCCGACACGGTGCCCGACCTGCTGTACGCCGCGGGCCGCCAGGACGAGCGGCGCGAGCGGTGGGCCGCCGCGGCGGCCCGGTACCGCAAGCTGGCAGACCTCGCAGCCGTCCGTCCGGCGCTCCGGGCGATGGCGGCGGTGCGTCTTGCCGTCGCGTTCGAGAAGCTGGGGCTCACCGACTCCGCCGAGACGGCGTGGCGCCGCGCCGCCCAGGCGCTGCCCGATCTCGCGGACTGGTTCGCCATTCATCGCGCCGCCCTCGAGCCCGACACCGCGCTGGCCTTCGCGTCGGTCTCCGTCACCCGCTCGCGCGGGGCCCGGGAGAGCGCCGACGCACTGATCGCCAGCCGGCGCCTCGCGGCCGGGAACCTGCGCGGCGCGCTCGCCCTCTTCCTCCGCCACGGCAACGTGCTCGACGCGGCCCGCGTCGAGGTCCAGCTCGGGCACGCGGACGTGGCGCGCGCGCGCATCGACGCGCTGCTCCTCACCGACCCCGCCCGGCCCGCCGCGCTGCTCGCGGCCAACGTCCTCGAGGAGGAATTTCCCTCGCCGACGCCGGCGGAGCTGCTGGGCATCGCGCGCGCCTACCGGGCGCGCGGCGACCTGCGCTCGGCCGAGCGGTACCTCGTGCGCCTGACCGGGCAGCAGGACACGAGCCTCGTGGCCTGGCTGGAGCTCGCGTCCGTCACCGCCGCGCGGCGCCGCTTCCCGGCGGCGCAGGCCGCGCTGGCGCGCGCTCGCACGCTGGTGGCGCGCTCGGCCGTCCTGACGCCGGCCGTGCTCGCTCGCGCCGAGACCCAGCTGCTCGGCGCCGAGGGGCAGTGGAACGAAGCCGACAGCCTCGTCTCGCGCCTCATCGCCGGGGGCGCGACGGACACGACCGTCGCGGCCGCCGCGCTGCTCCTGGCCAACCACGAGCGCTCGGACGGCACCGCGGACGCCGAGGAGCGCTGGTACTACAGGATCCTGGCACGCTTCCCGGGTCCCGCGGGGGACGTCGCGCGCTATCGCCTGGCCCTGATGTGGGTCGCCGACGGCCGCGCCGACTCGGCGGCGGCGGATCTGGCCGCCGTGCTCGCCGCCGATTCCGCGCATCGTCTCGGGCCGGGGCCGCGGTACTGGAGCGCCCGCCTCGCGCTCGAGCGCGGCGACAGCGCCGGCGCCGCGGGCCTCGGGGACATCGCCGCCCGCGATCCCACGGGCTACTACGGCGTCCGCGCGCTCGAGCTGCTGGGCGAACGGATCCCCGTGGGGCCGGATTCGGCGCTGCCTCCGCTCCCGGCGGCGGCGTTCTCTCCGACGCGCGCGGCCGACCGCATCCGCCTGCTGGTGGCCGCGGGCTTCGAGCCGGAGGCGCGCCTCGAGGCGCTGGCGTGGATCCGGGACTCGAGCGCCTCCGCGCAGCTCCTGGACGCGGCCGCCGCCGCTGCGACGGAAGCGGGCTTTGCGCAGGAGGCGATCTTCCTCGGCGGCGCGGCGCTCGCCCGCGCGCCACTCACGCACGGCACCGCGCTGGCGCTCTTCCCCCTGCCCTACCGTGCCCAGATCACGGCCGAAGCCGAAGAGCACTGCGTGGATCCGATGCTCCTCGCGGCCATCGTGCGCCAGGAGTCGCGGTTCCAGCTGCGCGCGCGCTCGCGGGCGGGGGCGCGCGGCCTGAGCCAGGTCCTGCCGGTGACGGCGCGGCAGCTGAGCCGGCGGCTCGGGCCGTGGGATCCCGAGCTGCTCTACGTGCCGGATTTCAACCTCCACGTGGGCGCGCGCTACCTCCACGATCGGCTGACGCGCGAGGCGCTGCCGGTCTACGCGCTCATCGCCAGCTACGACGCGGGCCCGCAGCACCTCGTCCACTGGCGCGCGTGGCCGGAGTTCGGGGACCCGGACCTGTTCGTCGAGCGGCTGCCGATAGCGGAAACGCGCGACTACGTCCGCAGCGTCTACGCGAACTACGCGTGGTACCGGCGGGTCTACGGGACGGCGGGGGGCGCCGGGCCGTGAACGGCGCGAGGCGGGGCCCGGCGGTCTCGCCGGCCGTCCCGGGCCCCGCCCGCGGGAGCTCCGGCGCCCGGACTTGGTGACCGTCCGAACGGCCGGTTAAGATTCGCTCCATGTATCCCCGAACCCTGATTCGAGCGGCGGGCGCCGCGGTCCTCGTGCTCGCCACGGCGGCGCGCGCGCAGGAGACGCAGCCCGTCCAGCAGCCCGTGTGGCGCGCGGTCGCGGCCGAGTCGGGCGAGGTGCACCTCGCCAACATCCGGCAGCTCACCTTCGGCGGGCAGAACGCCGAAGCGTACTTCTCGGCGGACGGGAAGAAGATCGTCTTCCAGAGCACGCGTGGCGACCACCCGTGCGACCAGGAGTACGTGATGAACGTCGACGGGGCCGACGTGCATCGCGTGTCCGACGGGCGCGGCCGCACGACGTGCGGCTATTTCTTCGACCACGACCGCAAGGTCCTGTTCTCCTCCACCTCGGCGGTGGGCGCCGCCTGCCCGAAGCCCCCGGACTACTCGCAGGGCTACGTCTGGGCGCTGGAGGACTTCGACATCTACACCGCCGACGCGAGCGGCGCGCACCTCCGCCGCCTGACGCGGAGCCACGACTACAACGCCGAATCGGTGGTCTCCCCCGACGGCCGGTCCGTCGTCTTCACGTCCACGCGCCACGGGGATCTCGACATCTACACGATGCGCATCGACGGCAGCCACGTGCGCCAGCTGACGCACGAGCTGGGCTACGACGGCGGGCCGTGGTGGTCGCACGACGGCACGAAGATCGTCTACCGCGCCTACCACCCGGCGACGGCCGCCGACTCGGCCCAGTACCGCGCCCTGTACGCCCGGCACCTCGTGCGACCGCTCGAGATGGAGCTGTGGGTGATGAACGCCGACGGGAGCGATCGCCACCAGGTCACGCACCTGGGCGGCGCGAACTTCGCACCGTACTTCACCCCCGACGACCGCCGGATCATCTTCGCGTCGAACTACAAGGACCCGCGCGGCGGCAACTTCGACCTGTACACCGTGAACCTGGACGGCACGGGGCTCGAGCAGGTGACGACCTACCCGGGCTTCGACAGCTTCCCGATGTTCTCGCCCGACGGCAAGCAGCTCATCTGGGTCTCGGGCCGGCACGGGACCGAGGAGCACGAGACCAACCTCTTCATCGCCGATTGGGTACCCTGACGACTGGTTCCGGGACGCCAAGTTGCCGGTGGCCAGTGGTTACCAGTTGTGAGCGAGCGGAGACAGGAAAGGCATGACAAAGACCAAGCAGCCGCAGCCCGAGTCGGCGCCGCCGCCCCGGCGGACGGTGCGCCGCCAGACGTGGGAGTGGATCAAGTCGCTCGCCATCGCGCTGGTGATCTGGTTCGTGCTGCGCACACTCCTCGTCGAGGCGTTCCGCATCCCCTCGAGCAGCATGGAGCGCACCCTGCTGGTGGGCGACTTCCTGTTCGTGAACAAGGCGCTCTACGGTGCCGAGATCCCGCTCATCCACTCGCACCTGCCCGCGTTCCGCGAGCCGCGGCTGGGCGACATCGTGGTGTTCGACTCGCAGACCGAGGACGGCGTGAAGGTCGTCAAGCGCCTCATCGGACTGCCCGGCGACACGCTCCAGATGAAGAAGGCCGTGCTCTACCGCGACGGCGTGGCCCAGAAGGAGCCGTACGTCGAGCACGTGGACTCGCTGGAGGACCCCAGCGATCCGATGATGCGGGAGTGGCAGATCAAGCATCTGCTGCCGAGCGTCAGCCGCGACACGTACCAGCCGACGCGGGACAACTGGGGGCCCCTGGTGGTGGCGCCCGACAGCTTCTTCGTGATGGGCGACAACCGGGACAATTCGTACGACTCGCGCTACTGGGGCTTCGTCCCGCGCGGCGTGGTCCGCGGGCGCCCGCTTTTCATCTATTACTCGTTCGACCACGACTCCTGGCGCGCGCTCCCGTTCCTGACGGCGATCCGCTGGGGCCGGATCGGGCACGAGCCGCGCTAGGCGGCTTGCGGCTCCCCGGTGCGCGGCAGGCACAGCGCCGCCACCATCCCCAGCGCTCCGAGCAGCGCGCCCGCCCAGAACGGCGCGCTCATCCCTGACGCACCGATGAGGAAGCCGGCCACGGTCGGGCCGGCGATCCGGCCGAGCGTGGACGCGGTCTGCGTGATGCCGAGGGCGGCGCCCTGCTGGGCGGGCGACGCACGCCGGCTCACCACCGCGTAGACGCTCGGCGTGGCCAGCGCGGAGCCGGCGGCCAGCGTGCCGAGGGCGGCGTACAGCAGCCACGGCCCCGACGCCACCGGCACGAGAGCCAGCCCGCCGGCCAGCAGCAGCCCTCCGGCGGCGGCGATCCGCTTCTCCCCCAGGCGCGGCGCCAACCGCCCCACCAGGCCGCCCTGCACGACAGCCGACACGACGCCCATGTAGGCGAAGATCATCCCCATCCGGCGCGTCGTGACGTGCCACACGTCGCGCCCGAACAGCGGCAGCGTCACGTGGATCACGGCGAACGCCGCGGTCAAGAGGAAGCTCGCCGCGAGCGGCGCGGCCAGCGACCGGAGGCTCACGCGCCCGGCGCGGCGCACGGCCCCGTGGCGCGCCGTCTCCGGGAGCCAGACGAGCGCACCGACCGCGTTCGCGGCGCACAGCGCCGCGGCCACCACGCCGGCACTGCTGTAGCTGTGGGTGGAGAGCAGACCGCCGAGCGCGGGCCCGAGGATGAATCCCATCGCGAAGGCGGCGCCGAGGACGCCCATCGCGTGCGCGCGCCGCTCCGGCGCGGTGACGTCGGCGATGTACGCCTGCGCGACGCCGATCGTGGCCCCCATCGCCCCCGCCACGATTCGCGAGACCAGGAGCGCCCAGTAGCTGCGGGCGGCCGCGAAGAGGACGTACGACGCGGTCGAGCCCACGAGCCCGACGATCAGCACCGGCCGGCGCCCGAGCCGGTCCGAGATCGCGCCCCACACCGGAACGGCGACGAGCTGGAGCAGCGAGAAGCTCGTGACGAGGAAGCCGATCGCCGCCGGCGATACGTGGAACAGCGCCGCGTACGTCGGCAGCAGCGGCAGCACGATCCCGAAGCCCAGCAGGTCGATGAAGACGACGGCGAAGACGACGCCGAGTTGCTTGTTCACGCGATGCGGGCGGGGGACGGCCCCCGGCAGGTCACTTGTAGCGGTAGGTGATCCGGCCGCGGGTCAGGTCGTAGGGGGAAAGCTCCACCGCGACCCGGTCGCCGCGGAGGATCCGGATGTAGTTCTTGCGCATCTTGCCCGACACGTACGCGAGGATCTGGTGCCCGTTCTCGAGCTCGACCCGGAACGTGGTGTTCGGGAGCACGTCGGTGATCGTGCCCATCATCTGGATGGCGTCGCCTGCCACGTCCGGAAGCCGCTCCTGGCTGAGTCGGAAGGGTCCTCGCCCCGCGCGTGCGGGGCCC
>DATKNX010000022.1:0-5268 GCA_035541085.1 Gemmatimonadales bacterium
CCCCACGGTCATCGGCGGGTCGGCCCACACGTCCACGTAGAGCCGCGGCCGGCGGGCCGGCGCGCGCGCGTCCCGCGCCTCGACGGCGCGGAGCGAGTCGCCGAACGCGGCGACCAGCGAGTCCGCCGCGTCGGCGGTGCCGGTCAGCGCGCCGAGCCGCCGCGCCGCGCGCACGACGTCGGACGCGACGTCGAGCTTCAGGACGGCGACGGGGATGCCGAGCGCGGTGAGGCCGGAGAGCGCGGCGCGGTTGGCGGCGGAGGCGTACAGCACGACGAGGTCGGGCCGGCGCGCCGCGACCGCCTCGACGTTGGGGCCGATGCCCTCGCCCACGACCGGCACCGCCTTCGCCGCCGCGGGCCAGTCGTCGTAGCGCGTGCGGCCCACGAGGCGCGGACCGGCGCCGATGGCGAAGAGGATCTCGGTGCTGGCGGGCGAGAGCGACACGACGCGGCGCGCCGGCGCGGCGAGCGCGACGGTGCGATCCCAATCGTCCTTGATGGAGACTCGGCCGGCCTCGTGCCGCGGACTGCACGCGGCCAGGGCCACGAGGAGCAACGCCGGAATTCGGGCCACCGCCCCCCCTCTCGAGGGCCGTTGGTTGACCGCGAACGGCGAGGTCTCCTGGCTCCGGGCCCCCTCGCCCGCCTTCCCGGCCGTCGGCCAGTGGCGTGTGGGCGAAGGGTGGGACGAATCCCTACCCGTTACAGTGGCGGGGCCGCGCCGGACTCACACCGGCTTCCGAGATCCCCGTTCGCGAAGCACGACGGTTGTGACGACGACGCAATCTAGCACGGCCCGCTCAGCGCCGCGCAAGCCGCTCCGCGACCTGGGCCTTGAGCGCGGCGCGCCGCGACTGGTACCCGGCCCACTCCGCGGCCGGCGTCTCGTGCTCGCGGCCGGCGTAGCGCTCGTCGAGGGCGACGATCTGGCGCACGAGCGCGTCGGGGCCCTGCGGCGCGGGCGCCGGCGGAGCCGCCACGGGCCCGCGGCGCCGCGCGGCCACGAACGCGCCGCCCGCGAGCAGCAGCGCCGAGAGCACGACGGCGAGCCACGTCAGGTTGCGGCGCTTGGGCCCGCCGAAGGTGATGTCCGCCGTCTCGCCGCGCACCGCGCGGGTCGAGGCGAAGTGGCGGAAGGTGCGGTTCTCGAACTGGAGCGGGTTGCCGGAGGAGAGCGCCGCGCCGGTCGCGTTCGACAGGCTGTCCTCGACCAGGACCTCGAGCTGCGCGGTGGGCTGGTCGATCGGGACGCGGAGCTCCAGCGTCCCCGAAGGCACGACGTAGATCGCCACGACCTGCTTGACGCCGGGCGGGAACGGCGCGCTCACCAGGAGGCTGTCGCCCACCTTGCGCACGGCGTCCGCCGGCACGTCGCCCTCGCCCACGCGGAACGCCTCGATGCCGCGGGGCAGCAGCATCCGCCACGTGGGGGCGGAGTCGCGCGCGACGCGCGTCGTGGTGCCGGGGTTCGACACCTGGATGATGTCGAGCACGTCGCGCGAGCCGTCGGCCGAGTCGGGCGCCGAGACCACGACGTGGCGCACGGCCACGTCGAGCGGCGCGCCGGCGCTGCTGGTGTCGAACACGGGGAGCACGATCGAGTCGGCGCCGGCCCGCGCGCCCGGGGCGAAGGGCGTCGAGAAGTAGCCGATGCCCGCGTAGCGCGTCGAAACCACGTACATCGCGGCCGTGTCGGGGCGCGCGACGCGGAAGCTGAAGCGGCCGCGCGCGTCGCTCGCCAGCGAGTCGAGCGGGCCGGCGCGGTCGGTGCCCACGCGGTGCGCCACGACCCGCGCGCCCACCAGCGGCACGCTGTCGAGCCCGCGCACCCGGACCACGCGTCCCGCGAGGACGAGCGGCGCGCCGGGAGCCGGCTGGGCAGTCAGGCGCGGCGCCCCGGCGCGGGGCGATGCGGACGCCGCCGGACGGCGGGCGGCCGCACCGGGCCGCTGCGCCCGCGCCGAGCCGGCCGCGAGCGAGGCGAGCGCCGCGACGACCATCACGGCGAGCGGCCCGCGGGCCGCCGCCGCGGGCAGCCTACGGCATGAACTTGCCAAAATCCTCGGGATCGAGGTTCTGCAGGTAGGTCTTCAGCGACTCCGCGTCGAGCGGGCCCTGCTCGTTCGTGGGCTCGATCGTGTTCACCGGCGCGGTGTCGAGGAGGTCGGGATGCGTGAAGATCGGCGCCTTGAGCCTGAGGGCGACGGCGATGCTGTCGGAGGGCCGGGCGTCCACCTGCACCCAGTCGCCGTTGCGGTGGATGTGCAGCTCGGCGTAGTAGGTGTTTTCCTTGACGGCGGTGATCAACACGCGCTTGAGCTCGCCGCCCAGGCCGAGGATCACCTGCTTCAGCAGGTCGTGCGTGAGCGGCCGGCTGAACTTGACGCCGGCCATCTCCATCGCGATCGCGCTCGCCTCCGCGGGGCCGATCCAGATGGGCAGCACGCGCTGCCCGTCCTTCTCCTGGAGGACCACGACCGGGGCGTTGGTGTTCCGGTCGAGGCCGAGGTGCGCGACGCGCACCTCGACCAGCGCCTTGCCCTGCGGCTCAGGTGCCAAGATCCCACGACGCGAGGTAGCGCTCCTGCTCGGGCGTGAGGACGTCGATCGCGATCCCCATCCCCGCCAGCTTGAGCCGCGCGATCTCCTTGTCGATCTCCACGGGCACGCGGTGCACGTCCTTCGAGAGCTTCGCCGCGTGCTTGATCAGGTACTCGGCGCCGAGGGCCTGGTTGGCGAACGACATGTCCATCACGCTCGCCGGATGCCCCTCGGCCGCGGCGAGGTTGATGAGCCGCCCCTCGGCGAGAATGTGGACGCGCTTGCCGTCCAGGACCCACTCGTCCACGAACTCGCGCACCGCCCGCGGGCCCTTGGCCGCCTTCTTGAGGCCCTCGAGGTCGATCTCGACGTTGAAGTGGCCGCTGTTCGCGACGAGCGCGCCGTCCTTCATCCGGCGCATGTGCTCCACGCGGACGACGTTCACGTCGCCCGTGAGGGTCACGAACACGTCGCCCTCCGGCGCCGCGGCGGCCATCGGCATCACGCGGAAGCCGTCCATCTGCGCCTCGAGCGCCTTGACCGGGTCCACCTCGGTCACGATGACGTTGGCGCCCGCGCCCCGGAGCCGGCTCGCCACGCCGCGCCCGCACCAGCCGTAGCCCGCCACGACGACCGTCGAGCCGGCGAGCAGGATGTTGGTGGCGCGCACGATGCCGTCCACGGTGGACTGGCCCGTGCCGTAGCGGTTGTCGAACAGGTGCTTGGTCTCGGAGTCGTTCACGGCCACGACCGGGAACTGCAGCACCTGGTCCTTCGCCATCGCCTTGAGGCGGATGACGCCGGTGGTGGTCTCCTCGGTCGAGCCGATGACGCCCTTGACGAGCGCCGCGCGCTGGTCCTTCGAGAGCGACTCGACCCAGCGCCGCACCGGCGGCGCGAGGTCGTCGAGGCGGCCCAGCGCGATCATGTGGAGCGAGCCCACGAGGTCGGCGCCGTCGTCCATCGTGACGTCGGGCCGGTGCGCGAGCGCGGCGCGGATGTGGTCGTAGTAGGTCTCGTGGTCCTCGCCCTTGATGGCGTAGACCGCGATGCCGTGGTGCTTGACGAGGTGCGCCGCGGCGGCGTCCTGCGTCGAGAGCGGGTTGGACGCGCACAGCGCCACGTCGGCGCCGCCCGCCTTCAGCGTGACGGCGAGGTTCGCCGTCTCGGTGGTGACGTGCAGGCAGGCGCTGAGGCGCCGGCCCTTGAGGGGCTGCTCCTTCGCGAACCGCTCGCGGATCAGGCGCAGCACCGGCATCGAGCGCTCGGCCCACTCCACCCGGCGGCGGCCCTCCTCGGCCAGGGCCAGGTCCTTCACGTCGTGGGTCTCGTGCTTGGTGGCCATCGTCATCTTCGTCGCTCTCCTAGCGGCTCGCGGCGCGCGCGGAGCCCGCGAGCCGCTTGGCCGTCTCGGCCAGCTCGGCGGCGCGGTCCGTGCGCTCCCAGGTGAACAGCTCCACTTCCCGCTCCTCGACCGAGGCCTTGACCGGCTTGCGGCCGAAGTGGCCGTAGGCGGCGGTGGCCTTGTAGAGCGGCTTGCGCAGGTCCAGGGCTTCGATGATCGCGCGCGGCACCAGGTCGAACTGCTCGCGCACCGCCTTCTCGAGCACGGCGTCGGGCACGCCGCCCGTGCCGAAGGTGTCCACGAGCAGCGAGACCGGCTCGCGCACGCCGATGGCGTAGGCGACCTGCACCTCGCAGCGGCGCGCGAGCCCGGAGGCGACGACGTTCTTCGCCACCCAGCGGGCCGCGTACGCGCCGGAGCGGTCCACCTTCGACGGGTCCTTCCCGCTGAAGGCGCCGCCGCCGTGCCGCGCGTAGCCGCCGTACGTGTCCACGATGATCTTGCGGCCGGTGAGGCCGGCGTCGCCCTGCGGCCCGCCGACGACGAAGCGGCCGGTCGGGTTGATGTGGTAGATGGGCTTCTCGCCGGCGAGGTAGTCGCCCACGACCGGCTTGATCACGTGCTCGATGACCTCGGCGCGCAGCTCCTCGTTGCCGATCGTCGGCGCGTGCTGCGTCGAGACCACCACGGTGTGCACCCGCTTGGGCCGGTCGTCCTCGTACTCGACGGTGACCTGCGACTTGCCGTCGGGCCTGAGCCACGGGAGCTTGCCGCTCTTGCGCACCTCGGCGAGGCGGTGCGTGAGCGCGTGCGCGAGCTGGATCGGGAGCGGCATCAGCTCCTTCGTCTCGTCGCAGGCGTAGCCGAACATCATCCCCTGGTCGCCCGCACCCTGAGCGTTGAGGACGTCCTCGCCGCCGGCCCCGGTGCGCAGCTCGAGGGCGGCGTCCACCCCCTGGCCGATGTCGGGCGACTGCTCGTCGAGGGCCACCATGACGCCGCAGGTCTTGCCGTTGAAGCCGTAGGCGTCGTTGTCGTAGCCGATGTCGCAGACGGTCTGGCGGACCAGGGCCGGGATGTCCACGTACGTCTCGGTGGTGACCTCGCCGGCCACCACCACGAGGCCGGTCGTGAGCAGGGTCTCGCAGGCCACCCGGCTGCCGGGGTCGCCGGCCAGCAGGGCGTCGAGCACCGCGTCGGAAATCTGGTCGGCCATCTTGTCGGGATGGCCCTCGGTCACGGATTCCGAGGTGAAGGTGATTCTCACGGGGTCCTCTCTGTTCCGAGTCGGCCGACCACCCTATCCAAGACGGCGTCGGCCACCGCCGCCTTGGAAGTCAGAGCCACCGCCTCGACCCCGCCGTCGCGGTCGAGCACGGT
>DATKNX010000023.1:0-4590 GCA_035541085.1 Gemmatimonadales bacterium
AAGTTGCCCAGCTGCTCGCCCGACGTCGGGTCGATCTCCTCCGCCAGCAGGCCCAGCGGGCTCGAGCGCCGCAGCAGGTTCTTGAACAGCCGCTCCGCCTCCGCGAACTCGCCCACCAGGGCGAGGTTCTGGATCATCCAGAAGCTGCACGCGACGAAGGCGCCCTCGGATCCGGGCAGGCCGTCGGGCGAGCGGTAGCGGTAGATGAGGTCCTCGCACGGCGACGCGAGCTCGCGCCGCACCGCCTCGAGCGTGCTGCGCACGCGCGGGTCGTCGCGCCGCAGGAAGCCGATGTTGGGGATGATGAGGACGGCGGCGTCGAGCTGCGGCTCGCCGTAGACCTGCACGAAGGTGCGGCGCTCCGCGTCCCATCCCCGCGCGGCGACCTCGGCGCGGATCGCGCGCGCCTCGCGGCGCCACGCCGCGACGTCGCCGGGGAGCTGCAGCCGCTCGGCGATGCGGGCGCCGCGGTCCAGCGCGACCCACGCCATCACCTTGCTGAAGACGAAGTGCTTCGGCTCCTGGCGGGCCTCCCAGATGCTGTAGTCCGGCTCGCGCCAGTGCGCCGCGGTCCAGTCCACGAGCTGGTGCAGCACCTTCCACAGGCCCTCCGTGACGCGGCCGCGGCGGTACCACAGCGCCACGGTCTCGAGCAGCTCGCCGTAAATGTCGAGCTGGAACTGGCGCGCCGCGCCGTTGCCGACGCGCACGGGCCGGGCGCCCCGGTAGCCCTCGAGGTCCGCGAGCACCTCCTCGGGCAGGTCGCGCCGGCCGTCCACGCCGAACATGATCTGCAGGTGGCGGCCGTCGGCGCGCCGCGAGACGCGCTTGAGGAAGTGCAGGAATCCGTCCACCTCCGAGCCGAAGCCCAGCCGCTCGAGGCCGTAGAGCACGAAGGCGGCGTCGCGGAGCCACACGAAGCGGTAGTCCCAGTTCCGGTCGCCGCCCGCGCTCTCGGGCAGCGACGTGGTCGGCGCGCCGATGATCGCGCCGCTCGGCTCGTAGCAGCAGAGCTTCAGGACGAGGGCGCTGCGCTCCACCTCCTGCCGGTAGGGCCCCTGGTACGCGAGCTGGGCGAGCCACGCGTCCCACCACCGGGCGGTCGCGTCGAGCTTCGCGTCCGACTGGTAGAAGGTGACGGCGTGGACCTCGTCGTCGTCGTGCCGCAGCACGAACCACGCGCTCTCGCCGGCCTGGAGGGCGAGGCGCGCCACGGCGCGTCCGTCCTCGACCTGCCAGGTGACGTCGGGGGGGGCGGCGAGCGTGGCCACGTCGTCCTCCGCGTCGGTGGCGAGCACGCCGTTGCGGCGCAGGACGAGGTGCGGCTGGCTCGCGCCGTAGTTGAAGCGCGGCGCGAAGACGATCTCCACCTCGACGGCGCCGCGCGCGCAGGCCACGCGGCGGTGGATCTCGGCGGCGCCGCCGCCCTGGCGGAGCGGCATGAAGTCGGTGAGGGCCGCGACGCCGCCGCTGTCCGTGTGGAACGTGGTCACGAGCACGTTGGTGGCGGGGAGGTAGCGCTGCTCGCTGGTCGAGGGACCGCGCGGCGCCACGGTCCAGTGGCCGCCGCGTCCGGCGTCGAGCAGCGCGCCGAAGATGCTCGGCGAATCGAAGCGCGGCGCGCACCACCAGTCGATGGCGCCGGTCCGGCTCACGAGCGCCGCGGTGTGCAGGTCGCCGATGACGCCGTGGTCGCCGATGGCGGGGTAGGCGCCCGCCGGGGGCGTTCCGCTCACGGTGCGGCGTGCGCGAAGCCGCCGGCGGCCAGCCAGCGCACGAGCTGCAGCACGGCGTCGGGATCGGGCAGGTCGAGGTCGGAGGCCGTCGCGACCGGCACGCGGTTCGAGGCCACGCAGATGGAGCGGCCGATGCCGCGCAGCGAGCGGAACGCGTCCTCGTCGGTGACGTCGTCGCCCACGTAGAGCGCGCGCACGCGCGCCGGCCAGTCGGCCCCGTGGCGGTGCACCAGCACGTGCAGCACCGCGCGCCCCTTGTGCCAGTCGAGGGCGGGACGCCCCTCGACGACATCGTGGCCGAAGGTGACCCGCAGGCGGCGCCGGCGCAGCACGGCCTCGGCCTGCTGCACGGCCGCGGGGCGCGCGTCCGCGGGCACCGCGCGCAGGTGGTAGCTCAGCGTCACGCCCTTGGGCTCGACGCGCGCGCCGGGCACGGCGAGCGCCTCCAGGGCGTCGGCGGCCTGGCGCATCGCCTCGAGGCTGCGCTCCGTGCGCTCGTGCCGGAACGCCAGGCCCGGCCCCTCCATCTCGAAGCCGTGGTTCCCGACGTACGTGAAGCCGGCGATGCCGACCCGCTCCTTGAGGTCGTCGAGCGCGCGGCCCGAGACGATCGCGATGTCGAGGTTGGGCGCGCGTGCGGCCTCCTCCAGCGCCTGCCGCGCGGGATCGGAGAGGCGCGCGTCGTCGGGGCTCGCCACCCGCGGCGTGAGCGTGCCGTCGTAGTCCAGGAACAGCGCGACCGCGGGCCGGGCGGCGAGCCACGGCCCCAGCCGCCGCTCGACGGCCTCGACCGGCGACGCCGCGACCGCGCGCGCGCGGTCCGACGCCTGCTCCGCCGCGGCCACGAAGCGATCCACCCAGGCGTGCACGTCGTTGCTCCGCACCCGGTCGCGCAGCGCCGACATGCGGGCGCGCCGCTCGTCCTCCGACATCCCCAGCGCGCGGTGCAGCGCGTCGGCCACCGCGTCCGGGTCGAACGGGTTCACGAGCAGCGCCTCCTGCAGCTCGTCCGCCGCGCCCGCCATCTCGGAGAGGATCAGCACGCCGTCGTTCTCCAGCTGCGCGGCGACATACTCCTTCGCGACGAGGTTCATCCCGTCCCGGAGCGGCGTGAGCAGCGCGACGTCGGCGCCGCGGTAGAGCGGCACCAGCTCCTCCGGGGGCAGCGAGCGCACCAGGTAGCGCACCGGTGACCAGCCGGCCTCGGAGAAGCGGCCGTTGATGCGTCCCACGGCCTCGTCGATCTGGCGCTTCAGCTCGGCGTACTCCGCGACCCGCTCGCGGCTGGGCACCATCAGCTGGGTGAAGCGCACGCGGCGCCGGTAGCCGGGGTGGCGCTCGAGCAGCCGCTCCACGGCCGCGAGCCGCTCGGGGATGCCCTTGGTGTAGTCGAGGCGGTCCACGCCGAGGATCTCGGCCACGCGGTCGTCGGCGCGCTGCCGCGGCCCGGGGGCCGCGCCCCGCGCCAGCGCCTCGACCAGCGCGACGTCGATGCCGATGGGGTGCGCCTGCACCGACACCACGCGGCCCTCGAAGCGCACCGTCCCGGCCGCCCGGTCCACCTCGCAGCCCAGGAGGCGCTCGGCGCTGGTGAGGAAGTGGCCGACGTACGCGGGCACGTGAAGCCCGACGAGGTCGCACGCGAGCGCCCCCCTGAGCAGCGGGCGCGCCCACGGCAGCACGCGGAACACCTCCGTGGCCGGGAAGGGGATGTGCAGGAAGAAGGCGATGCGCGCGTCGGGCGCGAGGCGGCGCAGGTGGTGCGGCACGCGCAGCAGCTGGTAGTCGTGCACCCAGACGAGGCCCCCGTCGGCCCGCGCGGCGGCCGCGAGCTCCGCGAAGCGCTCGTTCACCCGCTCGTACGCGGCCCAGGTGCCGCCGTCGATCTGCGTCCGGCCGAGGAAGTAGTGGAAGAGCGGCCACAGGGTGCGGTTCGAGAAGCCGCCGTAGTACTGGGCGACCTCGCTCGCGCTGAGCGGCACGGGCCGGTAGGCGACGCCGTCCGTGTCGGGGAGCGCGTAGCCGCTCGGCCGCCCGTCCTCGCGCGGCACGCCGGTCCAGCCGACCCACGTGCCGCCGCGGCGGCGCAGCACGGGCTCGAGCGCGGCCACGAGGCCGCCGGGGGCGCGCGCGAGCCGGGCCTGCCCCGCCTCGCGCTCGACCTGGAAGGGCAGGCGGTTGCTCACCACCACCAGGGGGCGCTCGGGGCCCGCGGAGGGCTCGGCGGCCGGCGCGTGGCTCGATGTCATGGTCCCTCCTGCGTGCGCGTGACGGCCCCCCGCGACGGCGGGGCGCCTGCTCACTGACACGGCGACGGGTGCAACCGGAACGGGGGACCCCCGTGGTACCGCCCGCGGGCCGCGACGTTCCGGCCGCCGCGCCCTCCGGCTACCATTCAGGCCATGACACGGATCCGCGGCAAGCTCGCCCTCGTGACCGGTGCCAGCTCGGGCATCGGTCTCTCCTGCGCCCGCCGCTTCGCGGCCGACGGCGCGAACCTCGTGCTGTGGGCACGGCGCCGGGACCGCCTCGACGCCGCGGCGAAGGCGGCGGCGCGCGAGCACGGCGTGACGGTCGACGTGGCGGCGGTGGACGTCCGCGACCGCGGGGCGGTGAACGCGGCGGTCGAGGCGCTCGCGGCCGCGGGGGCGGTGCCCGACATCCTGCTCAACAACGCCGGCCTCGCGGCCGGTCTCTCGCGGCTGCAGGAGGGCGATCCGGACGACTGGGACCGGATGATCGACACCAACCTCAAGGGCCTCTTGAACGTGACGCGCGCCGTGCTGCCGCTGATGGTGCGGCGCGGCACCGGCCACGTCGTGAACATCGGCAGCACGGCGGGCCACCAGGTCTA
>DATKNX010000024.1:0-6621 GCA_035541085.1 Gemmatimonadales bacterium
GTGCGCGGTGAGATCGAGCATCACGATGTTGCTCTCGGGCGCGAGCGGGCGCACGGCGGGATGGCCGGCCAATCCGTCGGCCAGGCGCTTGGCGTTGGCGTGATCCTCCGCCAGGCGGCCGAGGTTGTGCTCGAGCGCGTACAGGCCGGCCGCGGTGAGGATGCCCGACTGCCGCATCCCGCCGCCGAAGCGCTTGCGGATCTCCCACACTTCCTCGCGCCGCTCCGCCGGGAAGGCGAGGCACGAGCCGATGGGGCAGCCGAGGCCCTTCGAGAGGCTCACCATCACCGTCGTCGCCGGGGCCGCGAGCCGCGCGGGCGGGACGCCCAGGGCGGCCGCCGCGTTCCACAGGCGCGCGCCGTCCAGGTGCAGCGGCAGTCCCGTCTCGCGCGCCAGCGCCCCGATGCCGTCCGCGACGGCGACCGGCATCACCTTCCCACCCGCGGCGTTGTGCGTGTTCTCGATCGCCAGCGCCGAGACGCGCGGGTAGTGCGGCGACCTGGGCCGCAGCGCGGCGCGCAGCAGGTCGGCCGTCAGCACGCCGTCCGGCGCCTGGACGGGGCGCACCTGCACCAGCGAGTTCGCCGCCACGCCGGCGATCTCGTAGGTGAGGATGTGCGCGCCGGCCTCGAGCAGCAGCTCGGTGCCCGGCTGGGTCAGCAGCCGGATGCCGGTCTGGTTGGCCTGGGTGCCGCTCGGGAAGAACAGCGCCGCCCCCTTGCCCAGCAGCTCCGCGATCCGCTCCTCGAGCCGGAGCGTGGTCGGGTCGTGATCGAGCACGTCGTCGCCGACCTCGGCGTCGGCCATGGCGCGGCGCATCGCGGCCGAAGGACGGGTGACGGTGTCGGAGCGGAGATCGATGGGGGCGCTCATGAGTACCTGGCGGGCACGGGGGTACGGCGGCACGGGGGCACGGGCGGGACCGATGGGCGCACGGACGGCTCCTAGTGCAGGACCGCCCGCTGCGCGGCCTGGCGGCGGCGCAGCTCGTACACTTGCGCGATCTGGCCGCCCACGAGGAAGACGAACGTCATGTAGTACACCCAGCCCACGAACAGGATGATCGCGCCCACGGTGCGGTCGCTCACCAGCTGGTCGGGCCGCACGAAGTGCCGGAAGTAGAAGCTCAGCGCTTCCTTGGCCACCTCGAAGCCCACCGCGCAGGCCGCCGCGGCCACCAGGGCCGTGTCCCAGCGCACGCGGTGCGAGGGCGCGTACTTGAAGATCATCACGAACAGCACGAGCAGGAACGCGAAGCCGGCGAGCTGGGCGCCGAAGAACGCGAGGAAGCCGATGTGGCCCTCGACGTCGAGCAGGCCCTCGGTCAGGAGCGCGTAGGCCGCGAGCAGGACGCTGGCCGCGCAGACCAGCGCGATGTCGTACGTCTTGCCGCGCAGGTACGAGCGCGTCTCGCGGCTGTCGAACACCTCGCACAGCGCGGCCCGGAGCGAGCCGAACAGCCGGGTCGCGAACCACACGAACAGCGGGAGGCCCACCAGGGTCAGGCGGCCGCGGGTGTGCACGATGCCCTCGGCGAGCTTGACGACCGGGGCGAACGGGTCGGCGCCGGCCTGCGGCCCGTAGCTGGGCAGCAGGCGGTGGAGGTACGCCGCGACGTCGAGCTGCATCGCGGCGGCGCGGGCGTTGACGACGTAGCCGAGGAGGGCGAGGACCACGAAGCCGAGGGGGATGGCGGCGAGCAGGGCGTCGAACGTCAGGCCGCTGGCGAGGAACGGCACGTTCGCTTCCATCGCGCCCTCGAAGACGCGACGGAGGAAGTTGCGCACGTCATGCCAGACGAAGATCCAGCGGCGGCGCCGGTCCACCGCGACGCTCGCGGCTACGCGCCCGGCTCCTCGTCCGGAGGCGGCGCGTGGCGCGCCGCCCGGCGGGCCTCGCGCGCGTCGGCCAGCCGCCGCTCGAGCTCCTCGCGCGCGGTCTGGGCGGCGTCGCGCCCCGCCTCCACCACGTCCCGGGCCGCCTGGCGCCCTTCCTTCACGGTGCGCCGGGCGCTGTCGAGCCGCTCCTCGACGCGCGCCCGCGCCTCCTCGTAGCCGCCCGCGACCATGTCCTCGAGCTCGTCCACCTTGCGGGAGGCGAGGTCTTTCAGCTTGCCGGTGCGCGCGCGGAGGTCCGCCCGCAGCTCCTCCCCGCTCATCGGCGCGAACAGCAGCCCGAGGGCGGCCCCGACCGCGAGGCCCCACAGGAAGGGCACCACCACCGACCCGCGCCGCTCGGCCACCGGCTCGTCGTCATCGTCGTGCCGCGCCATGATCGCTCCCTATTCGCCCGCTTCGGCGTCGTCGGGCGCCGCCGCCACGGCCGCGGCCGGCTCGCCGCGCCGCACGGCCGGCGCCTTCACGTGCCGCGCCACCATCTCCGCCGTGTCCTTGACCTTCAGGGCCGTGAGCAGGAACGCGAACTGCTCCTCGAGCGCCGCGCCGAGCCCCGAGCGCACGACCTCCGGCAGGCCCCACCACTCCTGCTTGAACGGGCCCAGCGCCTTCTTGCGGGTCTTGTAGAAGAACTGCTCGTCCGTCTCGCCCGCCTTGCGCTCGTTGGCCGCGTTGGTCCGCAGCCAGTCGTACAGCTTCGCCTTGAACGCCGCCGGCGTCGCCGCGTGCTCGAACAGCAGCGTCTGGAACGCCGTCGCGAGGTGGATCTCCGCCGTCTCGATCTCGGGGAACTTCCCGAACGCCGAGTTGGGGAGCGTCGAGGCGCCGTGCTGCACCGCGCCGGCCATCCCGTAGCGCTCGCGCGCGTCGCGCGAGAGCAGCCGCAGCGTCTCGAAGTCGATGCTCACGTCCGCGATGGAGCCGTCGGGCAGCACCACGCCGCCGTGGCTCGTGCCGGTCTGCACGCTGATCTTGGACGTGCCCACCAGCTCCGCGCCGCGCGCCTTCAGCGCCTTCTGGTACCCGTCCATGAAGGCGTGCTGCTCGTCGATGGTGCTGTTCTTGCCGCCCACCTCGCCGATCTCGACGCCCACCGAGACGGTGACGCCCGCCGGCTGCTCCCGGCGGATGGCCTGCGTCAGCTCCGCCGCGCGCTCGTAGTTCACCCGCTGCTGGGTGTCGAGCGTGGGCTGCTTGAGGTCCACGAGGGTGGAGGTGTCGATGTCGATGTTGTAGAAGCCCGCGGCCACGGCCTCCCGGATCAGCGCCTTGATCGCGCCGATCTCGGCCTCCGGGTCCGCGGCGTACTTCTTGGCGTTGGCCTGGAAGTGGTCGCCCTGCACGAACAGCGGCCCGCGGAAGCCCTCGCGCAGCGCCGCCGCCAGCAGCACCGCGACGTACTCGGCCGGCCGCTGGTCGGTGTACGCCATCTCCGAGCGCGCGATCTCGCAGATGAACGCGCCCGCCTGCAGCGCGCGGGCCGCCCGGAACAGCGCCCGCGCCGAATCGTACGCCAGCCCGCGGATGTTGATCGCGGGCACGGTGAAGCCGTGCACCGCGCCGCGGCCGCGCGCGACGTAGAGGTCGTGGATGGAGGCCGGCCGCACGCCCACCACCTGCCCGATCTCCCACAGCAGCCAGCGCGCCGTCTCCTTCGCGGCCGCCGGGCCGAACACCGCGCTCCAGACCAGCTTGTCCGTCGCCGGGCCGGCCACCGCGTCGGGGCGCGGCACCGCCACCTTCCCCGCCCCGTCCACGGTCACGGCACCCGCGTAGGGCTCCAGCAGCTTCCGGGCGATATCCTGCATGACGACTCCCGTCCTCGAGGTTCACGACACGTCGCGCGGTGAAATGTAGGCCCGCGTGCCGGAGGCGTCAAAAGAAACGCGGGCGGCGGTTGGAGGCGTCGAGTGAAGCGCGGGCGCCGGTTGCGGAGCGCGCCGAGCCCCCGCGAGATTGCGCTGCGCCCGCGCTCACGCCCACCCCGTCCGCCGAGCCGACCATGGCCGAAGCCGCGTCCCCGTACGACACGCACCTCGACATCCTGCACGGGCCGCTCGAGATCGTCGACGTCCCGGCGCTCGTGGCCGCGAACCGGCACCCGTGGTACAACCAGACGCTGTGCCGCGTGAACGACGCGGTCGTGCGCCTCGGCGTGGTGCGGGGCGAGTACCACTGGCACCACCACGACGAGGAGGACGAGTTCTTCTACGTCGTGAGCGGGAAGCTGCTGGTGGACCTCGAAGGCCGCACCGTGGAGCTGCCGCCGGGCCGCGGCATCGTCGTGCCGCGCGGCGTCGAGCACCGGACCCGCGCCCCCGAGCCGACGGTGATGCTGATGGTCGAGCGCGCGACCATCGTTCCGACCGGGAGCTGACGCTGGCGCCGCCCAAGGCGGGCCCGCCGCGCGTGCAGGAGTACCGGCTGCCCGGCGAGTGGGGCGAATGGACGGTGCTGGTCGGCCTGTCGGACGCCGACAACGACCGGCTCAGCATCCGGCTCGCCCACCAGGACGACTGGTGGTTCCACGTCCGCGGGATGCCCGGCAGCCACGTGATCCTGCGGGCCGCCCCGAACGTCGAGCCGGACCGCGCGACGCTGGAGCGCGTCGCCGCGATCGCGGCCTACCACAGCAAGGCGCGCAGCGGCGGCGTGGTCGCGGTCTCCTGCACGCGGGCGAGGTACGTGACCAAGCCGCCCGGCGCGAAGCCCGGCACCGTGCAGATCCGCAAGGAGACGGTGTTCAAGGTGCGCCCCGGGCTGCCCGAGGTGCTGCCCCCACGGCCGACGGGCGCCGCGTAGGGCTTGCCTCACGACGGGCCGGCGGAATCTCGCGCGCGGCGCGGCGATGACCGATGTCCCACGGAGCGCGCGGCGCCTAGCTTCTGCGGCGATGCCGACCGTCCTCGTGGGGCTCGTCGCCTGGTGCGCGCTGTCCGTCGTGTTCGCGGGCGTCCACTATCGCTGCATCCGCTACGAAGCGGTCGACGCCGCGCCGATGGATGCGCTGCAGGTGCTCCCGGTGTACGAGGCGGCCCCGGCCGGCGGCGAGGTGGCGACGCCCGTCTGACGCCGCGGCCTCCCCCGAGTCGCCACGTCCGACCCGGGACCTACCCCGCGGACCCCTGCACCTCCACCACCAGACCGTCGTACGCGGGCTCGATGCCCGGCGGCAGCTCCGCGAGGAGCGCCGCGTGAGAGGTCTCGTGCGTCAGGTGGGTCAGGTAGGTGCGCCGCGCGCCGAGGGCGCGGGCCGTCTCCACCGCCTCGGGGATCGAGAGGTGGGTGGGATGCGGACGGTGGAACAGGGCGTTCAGGACCAGCACCTCGAGGCCGGCGAGCGCCGCGCGCTCCTCGCGCGGCACCTCCTTCACGTCGGTGAGATACCCCAGCGGGCCGAACCGGTACCCGAGCACGGTGCTCGGGCCGTGCGCGAAGCGGAGCGGGAGCACGCGGACGCCGGCGATCTCCGCCTCCACGCCCGGCTCGAGCGCGGTCGCCACGACGTCCGGCCGCGAGGAGCCCGGGATGGGACGCGCGTGCGGGTCGAAGATGTAGTCGAACCGCGCGCGCATGCGCTCGAGGGCGTCGGCGGGGCCGTAGACCGGCAGCTGGCCGCGGCCGTGCCCCGAGAGCGCGCGCAGGTCGTCGATGCCGTGGATGTGGTCCGCGTGGTCGTGGGTGTAGAGCACCGCGTCCACCGAGCGGATCCCGGCCGCGAGCAGGGACACGCGCAGCTCGGGCGGCGTGTCCACGAGCAGCGTGCGCCCGCGGGCCTGGATCACCGCGCCGCTGCGGTTGCGGCGGTCGCGCGGATCGGCGGACGTGCACACCGCGCAGCCGCACCCGATCTGCGGCACGCCGAACGAGGTGCCGGTGCCGAGGAAGGTGAGCCGCACGGCTACACCTCCTCCACCTTCACGAGGTTCGTCGTGCCGGGCACGTCGAAGGGGACGCCCGCGGTGACCACGACCCGGTCGCCGCGCTTCGCGAGGCCGCGCTCCAGGATCTGGCCGCGCGCGGCGTCGAGCATCGCGTCGTAGCGCGGCGCCCCCTCGCACCGCATCGGGATCACGCCCCACACCAGCGCCAGCTGCCGGCACGTGCCGACGGTGTCGGTCACGCCGAGCACCGGGACGGGCGGCCGGTTGGCCGCGACCATCCGCGCGCTGAAGCCGCTCTTCGTGAACGTGACGATGAGCGCGGCGCCCAGCATCCGCGCGGCCGCCACCGCCGCCGCGGCCACCGCGTGCTCGCTCCGGGCCGGAGCGGTCGGCGCGAGGTCGAGCCACTCCGGGCACGCCCGCCAGCCGCGGTCCCCTTCCACCGCCCGGACGATGCGGTCCATCGCCTCGACCGCCTCGCGCGGGTAGGCGCCGATGGCGGTCTCCTCCGAGAGCATCACGGCGTCGGTCCCGTCGAGGATCGCGTTCGCCACGTCCGACGCCTCGGCCCGCGTCGGCCGCGGCTCGCGCACCATGGACTCGAGCATCTGCGTGGCCGTGATCACGGGCCGCCGGTGCGTGACGGCCACCCGGATCACGCGCTTCTGCGCGAGCGGCACTTCCTCGAACGGCAGCTCGACGCCGAGGTCGCCGCGCGCCACCATCACGGCGTCGCTCGCCTCCGCGATGCGCTCCAGGTCGCCCAGGGCCGTGTCCTTCTCGATCTTGGCGACGATCCGCACGCCCGCGGGCAGCAGCGCGCGCAGCGCCGCCACGTCCTC
>DATKNX010000025.1:0-9499 GCA_035541085.1 Gemmatimonadales bacterium
TCGGCCGTGCCGGTCAAGGCGCCCGTGAACAGGCTCCCGAGCGGGCCGACGACGTTTTCGAACAGCCAGTCCCAGGCCCACCACGCGACGCCGAGCGCTCCAGACATGGCGAACCAGCGCGCGTCTCCCGCGAGACCCAGGAGCGCCGTGACGATCGTGGCCGTCCCCAGCAGCATCCGGCCGGCCGCGCTGGGCGAGGTAGACGAACCGAATACCGGCATCGTGCCTCCCGTCACCGACGCGCCAAGTTATATTGGCGGGGTCGTCACGCCTAGAACATCCGACGGATCTCAACCATCAAGGGGGACAAGTGGGTACCCGGATGCGCATCGTTCCGCTCGTCGGCGCCGTCGCACTCGCACTCGTGGCCGCACAGCCGGCTCGCGCGCAGTGGAAGTTCGGGCCGGAAGTGACCTGGGCCAGCAACAGCATCGGTTTCGGCATCGGCGCGCGCGCGGAGGTGGGCCTCGCCCAGTTCATTCCCGGGGCGAAGGCTTTCTCCGCGTTCGGCACGTTCGACTACTTCTTCCCGAGCAGTGGGTACGGCGTCAGCCCGAGCTACTGGGAGCTGGCGGTGAACGGCGCCTACCACTTCGACATTCCGAGCGTGAAGTCCATCGCGCCGTACGCCGGCGCGGGCCTCGTGATCGCGCACAGCAGCGTCAGCGTCGGAGGCTATTCGGCCAGCGCGTCGAACGTCGGCCTGAACCTGTTCGGCGGCACGCAGTTCAAGCCCATCGGCAAGATCACCCCGTTCGCCCAGCTGCGCCTCGAGCTGCAGAGCTCGAGCGCCTTCGCGATCACCGGGGGCGTGCTGTTCTAGCTCGCAGCGCCGTCGTCGCGGCGTTCCTGATGCCCTGCGCCCTCCAGGCGCAGGGCATCTCGTATCGCGTCCGCGTGGGCGGCGCCGACCGGACGTTCCACGTGCACGCCGAGTTCCCCAACGCCGCCGGGCGCGACACCCTGCTGCTCGCGCTGCCGGCCTGGTCGCCGGGCTCGTACGAGATCATGGATTACGCCCGGTACGTGCACACGTTCTCGGCCACGGCGCCGGACGGCCGGGCCCTGGAGTGGAACAAGGCCGACAAGGAGACGTGGCGCATCCTCGCGCGCGGCGCGAGCCGCGTGGCGGTGGACTTCGAGACCGATCCCGACAGCGTGGCGCTCGAGCTGAGCCGCGTCGAGCCCGGCTTCGCCTGGTTCAACGGCACCAACGTGTTCCTCTACCCGGTGGGGCAGGGCTTCGACTTCCCGGCGGACGTCGCGCTCGACGTGCCGCCCGGCTGGAGGATCGCCACCGGCCTCACGCCGGCGGAGGGCCGCGGCCGCTACCGCGCCTCGAGCTACCACGACCTCGTGGACTGCCCGGTCTTCCTCGGCCGCTTCGCCTACGACAGCGTGAGCGTGGACGGCCGCCCCGTCCGGCTGGCCATTCATCCGGACTCGGCCCTGACGCCCGCCGTGTGGGACACCGTGGGCCGCGCGCTGCGGCTCATCGCATCGGCCGAGGACCGGATCATGGGCGGCGCCGTGGACTCCGGGTACACGGTGCTGGTGTACGCGCCCGCCGGCGAGCTGGACTGGGCCGGCGGCCTGGAGCACCACAATTCGCAGCTCGATGTCATCGCGATGGACTTCTTCGCCGCGGACCGCCGCCGCGGGATCCTGGGCGACTTCACGCTCCCGCTGCTGGCGCACGAGTTCTTCCACCTCTGGAACGTGAAGCGCATCCGGCCCGCCGCGATGTGGCCGTACGAGTACGCCCACCCGGAGTACACGCCCCTGCTGTGGTGGTCGGAGGGCGTGACCGACTACTACGCCGACGTCGCGCTCGCGCGCAGCGGCCTGTGGACGCCGGAGCAGTTCGTGGCCGGGCTCAACGAGGACGTCCAGCAGGTCGAGGACGCGGCCGAGATCGTCTCGGTGGAGGACGCGAGCGTCGACACGTGGATGCACCCCACGTACGTGGACGAGGCTCAGTACTACTATCCCAAGGGCGCGCTGCTCGGCCTGATGCTGGACATCGGGATCCGCCGCGCGACCGCCGGCCGCCACTCCCTCGACGACGTGATGCGCGCGCTGCTCGCGGACTACTGGCGGGCCGGCCGCGGCTTCACCACCGGCGACCTGCTCGACGTCGTCCGCCCGTGGTATCCCGGCGTGGACGACTTCTACCGCCGCTTCATCCACGGTCGGGAGCCGCTGCCGTACGACAGCGTGCTGCCCCTGGGCGGCATCGCGGTCGAGCGGCGCGAGGAGCGCACGGCGCTGGTGGGCGTCGGGATGGGCAAGGAGGAGGCCGGCGGCGTCGAGGTGACGGACGTGGTGCCCGGCTCGCTCGCCGACGAGGCGGGCATCGTGCCGGGCGACGTCCTGCTCAAGGCCGGCGACGTGGCCACCGCGTCGCCGCTGTGGCCGCTCGCGTTCCGCACCCGCTACGCCGGCGCGGACGGCACCCCGGTCTCGCTCACGTACCGGCACGCGGGCCGGCTCGTGACGCGCCCGGGGACGGTGCACGTCCGCGTCGTCCGCAGCGTCGCGCTCCGGCCGGACCCCGCGGCCTCGCCGGAGGCGCGCGCCGTCTTCCGGGGCATCACGGAGCAAGGGCCGTGACGCCGGGCGAGCCGGGCGCCATCCGGGTCACGGTGCGCCTCTTCGCCTCGTACGCCGAGGCGGCCGGCCGCGACGCCCTCGCGCTCTCGCTGGCGCCGGGCGCGACGGCGGCGGACGCGCTGGCGGCCGTCCGGCGGGAGCCGTGGGCCGCGCGGGTGCCTCCGAGCCCGGCGGTGGCCGTGAACCGGCGCTACGCGGCGGGCGACGTCGCACTCGCCGACGGAGACGAGGTCGCCATCATCCCGCCCGTCGCGGGCGGCTAGGCGGAACGGCGCGCGCGAGGCTTGCCCGCCGCCGACGCGCTTCGTAACTATGTGGGCCATGAGTCCCTGGCTGACCGACCAGCCGATCGACGTCGGCCAGCTCCTCGCCGACGTCGCGTCCGCCGGCGCCGGCGGCACGGTCGCCTTCCTGGGCACCGTGCGCCGCTCGGTCGAGGACGGCGACGTCGAGGCGATCGAGTACTCGGCGTACGACGCGATGGCGGAGGACGAGCTGGGCCGCATCGTCGCGGAGGCGCGGGAGCGCTGGCCCGGCGTGCGGATCGCGCTGCGGCACCGGGTGGGGCTGGTGGCCCTGGGCGAGGCGAGCGTCGCCATCGTGACGGCCGCGCCGCACCGGGCCGACGCCTACGCGGCCTCGCGGTACCTCATCGAGGAGACGAAGCGCCGGGCCCCGATCTGGAAGAAGGAGCGGTTCGCGTCGGGGCAGGCGCGGTGGGTGGACGGGCAGCGGGGGGGAGGGTAGCGCGGCGCTCCACGTGGCGCTGATCGAGCCGCAGATCCCGCCGAACACGGGGAACATCGCGCGGCTCTGCGCGGCGACGGAGACGTCGCTGCACCTGATCGAGCCGCTGGGCTTCGCCCTGGACGACGCCGAGCTGCGGCGGGCGGGCCTGGACTACTGGGACGCCGTGGACGTCTGGCTCCACCCCACGTGGCGCCACTTCCGCGAAGCGATCGCGCGCGAGCGCTGCTGGTACTTCTCGGCCCACGGCGAGCGGTCGCTGTGGGACGCGGCGGTCCCCGACGGTGCGTGCCTGGTGTTCGGCAACGAGACGGCGGGGATGCCGCTCAGGATCCGCGAGAAGCACCCGGAACGCGTGTTCCGCATTCCGATGTCGGGCCCGGTGCGAAGCCTCAACCTGGCGACGGCCGTGGGCATCGTGCTGTACCACGCGATGTGGGGCCTGCGGGCGGGCGCCACCTCATCCACACCAAGCCGCGGGGAGCGGCCGGGAGTCGAGCGGTGAACAAGATTACCGTGGTCGGGGCGGGGAACGTCGGGGCGACCACCGCGCAGCGGCTGGCGGAGAAGCGGCTGGCACGCGAGATCGTGATGGTGGACGTCATCGAGGGCACCCCGCAGGGCAAGGGCCTCGACCAGTGGGAATCGGCGCCGATCGAGCGGTTCGACACGCGGGTCGTGGGCTCCAACGACTACGCGGCGGCCGCGGGCTCGGACCTGTTCGTGGTGACGGCCGGCATCGCGCGGCGGCCGGGCATGAGCCGCGAGGACCTGCTCCGCACCAACGTGGACATCGTCAAGTCGGTCGCGCTCGAGATCAAGAAGCACGCGCCGCGGGCCATCGTGATCGTCGTGTCGAACCCGCTCGACACGATGTGCTACGTGATGAAGGAGACGCTCGGGGCGCCGCGGGAGCGCGTGATCGGGATGGCCGGCGTCCTCGACACGGCGCGCTACCGCTCGTTCATCGCCGACGCGCTCGACGTGAGCGTCGAGGACATCCAGGCGATGGTGCTCGGCGGCCACGGCGACACGATGGTGCCGCTCGTGAGCTACACGACCGTCTCGGGCATCCCGCTCGGCCAGCTGATGCGCCCGGACGCCATCGAGAAGCTGGTGGACCGCACCAAGAACGGCGGCGCCGAGATCGTCGCCTACCTCAAGACGGGCTCCGCGTTCTACGCGCCGTCGGCGGCCGCCGCGCAGATGGTGGAAGCGATCGCCCTCGACAAGAAGCGGATCCTGCCGTGCGCGGCGTGGCTGGAGGGCGAGTACGGCCACCGCGGCATCTTTCTCGGCGTGCCGTGCAAGCTCGGCGCCAGGGGCCTCGAGCAGATCCTCGAGGTTGAGCTGACGCCCAAGGAGCGGGTCGCGCTCGGGAAGTCGGCGGAGTCGGTCAGGGAATCCATCGCGATGGTCAAACTCTAAGACCGGTATTCCGTATTTCGAAAACGGTCGTCAGAGTAGTTGCCAGACGCCAAGTTGCCAGTGGTTCCCAGTCGGAAGCAGTGAGGGGCCAGACCAGTTGCCAGTCCTGACAACTAGTCTGGCCTCTCTTCACTCGCGTCTGGGAACCACTGGCAACTTCGGCGTCTGGGAACTTCTCTCGGAACTAGGCTCCTCCCTCTCCCGCCTTGGCAATCCGCCGGCCCTCGGTGAGCCGCGCCCGCACGAAATCGCGATTCATCCGTGCGATGAACAGCACGCTGATGCCCTTGGGGCAGGCGGCCTCGCACTCCCCGTGGTTGGTGCAGCTGCCGAAGCCCTCGGCGTCCATCCGCTCGACCATGCCCCGCGCGCGCTCCCAGCGCTCCGGCTGGCCCTGCGGCAGCAGCCCGAGGTGCGAGACCTTGGCGGCCGTGAACAGCATCGCTGAGGCGTTCGGGCACGCGGCGACGCAGGCGCCGCAGCCGATGCACTGCGCCGCGTCCATCGAGAGATCCGCGTTCTCCTTGGGCACCGGGACGGCGTTGGCGTCGGGCGCGCTGCCGATCGGCGCCGAGATGAAGCCGCCCGCGGCGATGATCCGGTCGAACGCGCTCCGGTCCACGATGAGGTCGCGCAGCACCGGGAAGGCGCGCGCCCGCCACGGCTCGATCCACAGCTCGTCGCCGTCCTTGAAGCTGCGCATGTGCAGCTGGCAGGTGGTGGTCCGCTCGCGCGGGCCGTGCGGCCGGCCGTTGATCACCATCCCGCACGCGCCGCAGATGCCCTCGCGGCAGTCGTGGTCGAACGCGATGGGCGCCTCGCCCTTCACGATCAGCCCCTCGTTGACCACGTCGAGCATCTCGAGGAACGACATGTCGGGGCTGACGTCCGCCGCCTCGTAGGCGACGAACCGGCCGGGCGCGTCCGGGCCCTTCTGCCGCCAGACGTGCAGCACGAGGCGCATCACTTGTAGCTCCGCGTGGCGAGGTGCACGGTCTCGTAGGTCAGCGGCTCCTCGTGGCGCGCCGGCGCCCGGTCCGCCCCCTGGTACTCCCACACGGCCACGTGGCAGAAGCGCTCGTCGTCACGCTTCGCCTCGCCGTCCTCCGTCTGGTACTCCTCGCGGAAGTGGCAGCCGCACGACTCCTCCCGCGCCAGGGCGTCGCGGCACAGCAGCTCGCCCAGCTCGAGGAAGTCGGCGACCCGGCCGGCGAGCTCCAGCGACTGGTTCAGCTCGCCGGCCTCGCCCGTCACCGTGACGTTGCGCCAGAACTCCTCCCGCAGCGCCGGCACCTGCGCGAGCGCGCGCTCGAGCCCCGCGCGGCTCCGCGCCATGCCGCACTGCTCCCACAGCAGCTTCCCGAGCTCCCGGTAGAAGGAGGTGGGCGTGCGCTTGCCGGGGACCGCGAGCAGCCGCGCCGTGCGCTCCCGCACGGCGGCCTCCGCCGCCTTCACCGCCGGGTGGTCCGCGGCCACGGCCGTGCGCGGCGTCCGGGCCAGGTAGTCGCCCATCGTGTAGGGGATGACGAAGTAACCGTCGGCCAGGCCCTGCATCAGCGCGCTCGCGCCGAGGCGGTTGGCACCGTGGTCCGAGAAGTTCGCCTCGCCCAGGACGAACAGCCCAGGGATCGTGCTCATCAGGTCGTAGTCCACCCACAGCCCGCCCATCGTGTAGTGCGAGGCGGGGAAGATGCGCATCGGCACCTTGTACGGGTCCTCGGCCGTGATCCGCTCGTACATCTCGAACAGGTTGCCGTACTTCTCGCGGATCGCGTCCTCGCCCAGCCGCCCGATGGCCTCGGAGAAATCGAGGTACACGCCCTGGCCGCCCGGCCCGACGCCGTAGCCGGCGTCGCAGAGCTGCTTGGCCGCGCGCGAGGAGATGTCGCGCGGCGCGAGGTTGCCGTAGCTCGGGTACTTCCGTTCGAGGTAGTAGTCCCGCTCGCCCTCGGGGATCGCGTTCGGCGGCCGCGGGTCGCCCTGCCGCTTCGGCACCCAGATCCGCCCGTCGTTCCGGAGCGACTCGCTCATCAGCGTGAGCTTCGACTGGTGCTCGCCGGTCACGGGGATGCAGGTGGGGTGGATCTGCGTGTAGCACGGGTTGGCGAACCCCGCACCGTGCTTGTAGGCGCGCCAGATCGCCGTCGTGTTGCAGCCCTTCGCGTTGGTCGAGAGGTAGAACACGTTCCCGTAGCCGCCGGTCGCGAGGCACACCGCGTCGGCCAGGTGGGTCTCGATTTCCCCCGTCACCATGTCGCGCACGACGACCCCGCGGGCGCGCCCGTCCCCCACGACAAGCTCCTGCATCTCGTGGCGCGGGTACATCTCGACCTGGCCGCGGCCGATCTGGCGCTCCAGCGCCTGGTAGGCCCCCAGCAGCAGCTGCTGGCCCGTCTGGCCGCGGGCGTAGAACGTGCGCGAGACCTGCGCGCCGCCGAACGAGCGGTTGTCCAGCAGGCCGCCGTATTCCCGCGCGAACGGCACGCCCAGCGCCGCGCACTGGTCGATGATGTTGACCGAGACCTCCGCGAGCCGGTACACGTTGGCCTCGCGCGCGCGGAAGTCGCCGCCCTTGACGGTGTCGTAGAAGAGGCGGAAGACGCTGTCGCCGTCGTTGGGGTAGTTCTTGGCCGCGTTGATGCCGCCCTGCGCCGCGATGGAGTGCGCGCGCCGCGGGCTGTCCTGGTAGCAGAAGCACTTGACGCGGTAGCCCAGCTCGGCGAGCGAGGCGGCGCCGCCCGCGCCGGCGAGACCCGAGCCCACCATGATGACCGAGTACTTCCGCTTGTTCGCCGGGTTCACGAGCTTGAGGTCGAACTTGTGCCGCGACCACTTCTCGCTCAGCGGCCCCGCGGGGATCCTGGCGTCGAGGTTCATCGGACCCACCCCGCCAGCACGGCGATCGGGAAGGAGCAGTTGCCGGCCACGATCAGCAGCGCGAAGCCCAGGGCCGCCCCCCGCGCCCACCGCTTGTAGCGCGGGTGGCTCAGGCCGAGGGTCTGGCACATGCTCCACACGCCGTGGTCGAGGTGGAGCCCCAGCGCCACCATCGCCACGACGTAGAACACCGACACCGGCCACACCTGGAACGCCGCGACCACGTTGTGGTAGACGTCGCCGCGGACGTAGTCGGGATGGGCGTTCCCGAAGGTCAGGTTCATCAGGTGGAAGACGATGAACGCGGCCAGGATCACGCCGCCCCAGCGCATCGTGCGGGACGCGTAGGTCGAGTCCTTCGCCGTCCAGCGCCGGTAGCCCTTGGGCCGCGCGGCCCACGACTCCAGCGTGAGCGAGGTCGCGCTCCACACGTGCAGCACCGCGCTGGTCAGCAGCACCGCCCGCGCCACCCACAGGCCGCCGCCGTGCAGGAAGCCGTGGAGGAACTCGCTGTAGTGATTGATCGCCTCGGGACCCAGGTAGAGCGTCAGGTTGCCGACGAAGTGGCCGAGCACGAAGCCGAAGAGCACCAGGCCGGTGACGGCCATCACCACCTTGCGGCCGATCGTCGATGCAACGTAGGGGAGTCTGAGGCGGGGGAGTGAAGCGGTGATCGCCGTCATGCAGGCACCATGGCTGCCTCGGGATGCGCGCCGGCTCACGACGGGCCGGCGACCCTGAATATTCCCCGCTGCCTTGCGCGCCACGCAAGGTGGCCCCTAAGCTAGGCGCGAGATGTCCACCGAACGCAAGATGATCATGGGCTGGGTGAAGGTCTGCGTGGCGCCGGAGATCTTCACCTCGCGCTGCGACGACGTGCTGATGCACCGCGAGAAGGAATACCTCGCGAGCCTGCAGCGGAGCGGCGAGATCCTCGTCTCCGGGCCCTTGGCCGACCACTCCGCCGGGCTCGTGGTCTACGACGTCCAGTCGCTGAAGGAAGCCGAGCAGCTCGTCGAGGGCCAGCCGATGGTGCGGGCCGGCCTGCTCTCGGTGGACCTGCACGAGATGTTCGCCGTCACCTACGCCTGACGCGGAGGCGCGCGATGGAGGAGGGGCCGAAGCGGCTGATCGTCGTGGGGGACCGGGTGCTGGTGACCCCCGAGGAGGGCGAGGAGCGCACGCGGGTGGGCCTCTACCTCCCGCAGACCGCCATCGACGCGCTGGCGGTGCAGGGCGGGCGCATCATCGCGACGGGCCCCGGCACGCCCTTGGCCGAGCCCGCCAGCCTCGACGACGAGCCGTGGAAGATCCACGCCCGCGAGGGCGCGCGGTACGTGCCCATCCAGGCGCGCGTGGGCGACTACGCGCTGTTCTTCCGCAAGGCCGCGGTCGAAATCACCTTCGAGAACAAGAAGTACCTCGTGGTGCCGCAGGCGGCGATCCTCGTCCTCGTCCGGCCCCGCGAGGACGAGACGGAGGACGTGCTGAAGGACCTCGACCTCTGAGGGCGGCGGCCGCCCTGCTCCTGGGCGCCGGCCTCGCCGGCGGCGCCTGCAGCCGTCCCGCGCCCCCTCCGCCCGCGCCCGCCGCGGCCAGTGCCGGCCCGAGCCTGTACGCGCGGCTCGGCGGCGGCGACGCGATCCGCACCGTGGTCGGCGACTTCCTCTCCCGAGTGGCGGCGGACGGGCGGATCAACGCGTTCTTCCGGGGCGTGGACCTCGACTCGCTCAAGCTCAAGCTGACCGACCAGATCTGCCAGGCGACGGGCGGCCCCTGCCGTTACGCGGGCCGGTCCATGCGCGAGGCGCACCGCGACATGACGATCACGGAC
>DATKNX010000026.1:0-18553 GCA_035541085.1 Gemmatimonadales bacterium
AGCTGCGCCCGCAGCTCGGTGAGCCGCTGCTGGCTCTGGCCGGTCAGCTCCTGCACCGCCACCAGCTGCTGCTGCACGTTGTAGAGGTCCACCCGCAGGTCGCCCCGCATGCTGGCGATCGCGGCCTCCTCGGCCGCCAGCGAGTCCAGGACGCCCTGCACCAGCCGCGCGATGGCCGAGAGATTGGCCTGCGTGGCCGAGTCGGTGCGCGCGGCGGCCTGCGCCTGCGCGTCGAGCTGCAGGCGCAGCTTCGTCACGTCGCTGCGCAGCGCGCAGCCGCCGGTGGCGGCGGCGAGCGCGACGGCGAGCATCCGGCAGCGCACTAGTTGGCCCCCTTGCTCACCACGAAGTCGTCCCGCCGGTTCCGGGCCCACGCGTCCTCGCCGTGCCCCGGGTCGAGCGGGTGCTCCTTGCCGTAGGAGACGACGTCCACCCGGCCCGCGGCCAGGCCGTGCGCCACCAGGTAGCGCTTCGCGGCCGCGGCGCGCCGCTCGCCCAAGGCGAGGTTGTACTCGTCGGAGCCCCGCTCGTCGCAGTTGCCGGCGATGCGGATCTCCAGTCGGGGATGCGCCGCGAGGAGCGCGAGCTTCCGGTCGAGCCGGGCCTGGTCGGCGGCCGCGATGTCGGCCTTGTTGTAGTCGAAGTGGATCGGGTCGCTCAGCGTCGCCGAGTCGGCCGGGACGAGGCCGCTCGCGGTGAGCGCCGGCGCCGTGTCGGCGCTCTGGCGCTGCACCAGCTGGCGCATCGAATCGGCGCGCGACTCGGCCGCCCGGGCGCGGGCCAGCGAGTCCGCGCGCGCGGCCGCCGCGAGCGAGTCGCGCCGCGCCGCCGCCCGCGCCGCGGAATCGGCCGCCGCCCGCGCCGCCGAGTCGGCCCGCGCGGACGCGGCCGGGACCGGCGTCGTCGCCGCCGGCGCCGGCGGCTTCGCGCACGCCGCCGCGAAGGCCACCAGGACCGCTCCCGCCGCTGTCGTGAGCTTGCCCATCATCCCGCCTCCGAGAAGAATGTACGGCGCGGCGACCACGCGGGAAGCCGCGCTCCTTCCGTGTTCACGACCGGCCGCATCCGGCCGGTCTCCAGGTCCACGATCCACAGCTGCCGCACCCCGCTGCGGGACGAGACGAACGCCAGGTGCCGGCTGTCGGGCGCCCACGTCGCGTCCTCGTTCCGCCCGTCGCCCGTGATCTGCCGCACGGCCCGCGTCGCGAGATCCAGGACGAAGATCTGCGGCACGCCGTGCACCTCGCGGTGGAACGCCACCGACTGCCCGTCGGGCGACCACTCGGGCCCGTTCGTCTGGCCCGTGGAGCCGAAGTCGAAGTGCGCGAGCACCTCCTGGTTGCTCCCGTCCGCCGACATCACGTACAGCTGCGGCAGCCCCGCGCGCGTCGAGATGAACGCGAGCCGGCCGCCGTCCGGGCTCCAGGTGGGCGACAGGTTGTCGTAGAACCGCCCCACCGTCAGGCGCGTCACGGCCTTGCTCCGCAGGTCGTACAGGTAGACGTCGGTGCCGTTCTCGTCGCCGTGCGCGTACGCCAGGGTGCGGCCGTCGGGCGAGAACTCGGGCGTGATGTTCACGCCGTACTCCGTCCCCGGCACGATGTCGCGCGCTCCCGTCGCCAGGTCCTGGAGCACGAGCGGCCGGCCGATCGGCACGAACGCCGTGTAGGCCAGCGTCCGCCCGTCGCGCGACCACGCGGGCGAGAGCGCCGGGCGCCCGGCCGAGGGGATGCTCGCGCGGCCCTCGCCGTCCGGATCCACGTGCCACAGCTTGCCGTCCGCCACGAAGGCGATCGTCGTCGCGGCGACGCCGGCCGAGCCCGTGGCCCACTGCACGACCTCGTCGGCCGCGCGGTGCACGGCCTGCCGGAAGGCCTCGCCGCCGCCCGGGGGCAGCGGCACGGCCGCGCGGTCCTTGACCGTCCCGGCGTGCACGTCGTGGAGCTGGACCTCGACCGCCGCGCCCGGCGCGCCGGCCATCGGCACGACCGCGACGGCGAGGTCCGCGCCGAGCGCGGTGAGCGCCGCGTAGTCGGGCGCGTCGCCCGAGGCCGACGCGCCCGCCGGCGGGCTCATCACGTCGAACCGGTCCGAGTAGTCGAGGTCGCGCTGCAGGATGGCGCGCACGCTGTCGAGGACCGCCCCGGACGCGCCCGGCAGCACGGCGAGGTTCGGCCTCGTGCCGGGCGTGTACGTGATCCCGACGCGCACGCCCGGCGCGGCCGCCGTGGTGTCCTGGGCGCGCCCCGCCGCCGGAGCCGCCACGAGCACCATCGCCGCGAGGAACCACCCACGGGTCACTGCGCGCTCCTCGGATTGAAGTAAAAGGAGACCGGCAGCACGTCGGGGCCGTAACCCGCCGGAAGGGTGCCGAAGGCCCCGGTCCGCGCCGCCGCCTCGACGGCACCCTGCGCCTCGAGATCGAAGGCGAAGGAGCCGGAGCGCTTGGTGAACACCAGGCCGGTCACCGAGCCGTCGCGATGGACGAGGAAGAAGACTTCGGCCTCCAGCAAGGCGTTCGACGGAGGCGGACGCCACCGCCGGTACACCTGCGCGACCAGGTTGTGTAGATACCCCGGGAACGGGAATTCGACCCCCTCGGTCTTGATCGTCGCGACGTCGGATCCACCGGGCGAACCGTTCGGATTTCCGACCGGCCCCGTCGCAGGTGCGGCGGGCGCGGCGCTCGGCGCGGCGGGCTTCGTCGCGGGCGGCGGCGTGGCCGGCGCCGGCGCGCGCTTCGCCGCGGGCCCGGTGGCGACGGCCGGCGCCGCCTTCGCGGGCGGTTTGACGGGGACGGCGCGCGCGCGCGGCGGCGTGCGAGCGGCCGGCGGCTGCGGCCTGGGCTGCGGCGCCGGCGCGCTCGCCGGCGTCGCGGCCGCCGCCGCGGCGGGCGCCGTGCCGAGCGCGGCGACCAGGTTCACGCGGTAGACGGGCGGGAGCCGCGGGCGCGCGTGCACGCCGCCCGCGATCAGGAAGGTGGCGGCGGCCAGCAGGTGCAGCGCCGCCGAGCCCGCGATGCCGGGGGCCCCGAGCCGCTCGCGGGCCGCCCGGTGCCTCAACCCCTTCACTTCGGCGGTGTCTCCTCTTCGGCCACGAGGCCCACGTCGCGCACGCCCGAGGCGCGGATCACCGCCAGGACGCGCACCACGTCGCCGTACGGCACGCCGTCGTCGGCGCGCAGGTAGATCGCCGCCGGCTTGCGCCGCGCCACCAGGCCGCGGAAGGTCGCGCGGAAGTCCTCGTACGAGAACACCGACTGGTCCACGTAGATCCGGCCGCGGCGGTCCACCGAGACCACGACGCCCTGCTCCGGCTGGAGCGGGCGCGCCTCCGCGCGCGGCAGCTGCACCTGCACGCCGCCCTGCATCATGGGCGCCGTGATCATGAAGATGATGAGGAGGACGAAGGCCACGTCCACCAGCGACGTGACGTTGATGTCCGCGTTGAACGCGGCCCGCGCGCGGCGCCGCCCGGCCACCTACAACCGGCCCTCCCGGGCCAGCGTCACGATCAGCTCGCGGCCGAAGCCCTCGAGCTCCGCCGCGACGAAGTTCTGCCGCGCCGTGAAGATGTTGTACGCGATGACGGACGGGATCGCGACCGCGAGCCCGGCCACCGTGGTCACCAGCGCCTCCGCGACGCCCGGCGCCACGGCGGAGATGTTCCCCGACCCGCCCACCGAGATGCCGATGAAGGCGTCCATCACGCCGAGCACCGTGCCCAGCAGGCCGATCAGCGGGCTCACCGACCCGAAGGTCGCCAGCCACGGGATGTAGCGGCCGAGCTGGTCGTGCTCCGCGTCCACCTGCGTGTCGAGCACCATCCGCAGCGCCTCGAGCTGCGTGGGCGTCAGGGCCCCGCCCGCGGCCGGCGCCTTCGCGAGGCCGCCCGGCCGCACCTCGCCGAAGAACCCGAGCCCCTCGACGAACAGGCGCGTGAACGGCGACGCCCGCAGGCGCGCCACCGCCTCGCGCGCCTCGGCCAGCGTGCCGGTCTGCTCGGTGGCGTCGAAGAACTCGTCCGAGGCGCGCCGGATGCGCCGGAACTGCCACAGCTTCGCGAAGATCAGGAACCACGACACGGCGGAGAACAGCGCGAGGACGCCCAGCACGATCTTGGTGGCGAAGCTGGAGACGGCGATCAGCTCCAGCTCGGTGGTGGGGACGGCGCCGCCGACCTGCGGCAGCATCACGCGCCGTCCCCCTTGATCCAGTCGTAGGTGCGGCGCAGGCCCTCGGCCAGGGCCACCTGGGGCTTCCACCCCAGCACCCGCTCGGCCTTCGTGGTGGTGAGCGCGTTCGCCACCAGCTCGCCCGTGCGCGCCGGGGCGTGGTCGAGACCCACGCTCGAGCCGGCGGCGGCGATCATCGCCTGGGCGAGCGCCGTCACCGACGTCTCCACGCCCGTCCCGATGTTGAAGGCGCGGGCGTCCACCGTGCCGTCGGGCGCGGGCAGCGCCGCGTCGGCGGCCAGCACGTTGGCCCGCGCCACGTCCGCGACGAACACGTAGTCGCGGGTCTGGCTGCCGTCGCCGTAGATCGTGAGCGCCTTCCCGCCCCGCAGCCGGCTGCCGAAGATCGCCACCACGCCGGCCTCGCCGTGCGGGTCCTGCCGCGGGCCGTACACGTTGCTGTAGCGCAGCGCCACGGCCTCGATGCCGTAGAGCTGGCCGTAGGCCACCAGGTAGAACTCCGCCGCCAGCTTGCTCACGCCGTAGGGCGAGAGCGGCAGCTTGGCCGTGGTCTCGACGTGCGGAGGCTTGCGCTCGCCGTACACCACGCCCCCGGACGACGAAAAGACGATGCGGCGCGTGCCGCCCGCCCGGGCGCCCTCGAGGAGGTTCAGGAGCGCGAGCAGGTTCTCCTCGGCGTCGAAGATCGGGTCCGCCACCGACACCCGCACGTCCACCTGGGCCGCCAGGTGCGCGATCACCTCGAAGCCGCCGCCCGCGACGAGCGCGCGCGCCTCCTCGGAGCCGACGTCCAGCTGCTTGAACTCCGCCCCCTTGGGGACGTTCTGCGGGCGGCCGTGCGAGAGATTGTCGATGACGGTGACGTCACAGCCGGCGGCGAGATACGCGTCGGCGACGTGGGAACCGATGAACCCCGCTCCCCCGGTGACGAGAACTCGGCGTCTCATGCCCTGCAAAACCTCGTGGAAGGGCTAGGCCGGCGACGGCCGGCGAGAAGACGAACCCGCCTGCGCGGCGGGTTCGGCGATCACGAAGGCATCCGGCGAATCTGGCGCACCGTGGACCCGGGCCGGATGTCCGGCCGGTCCACCTGGATGACGAGCCCGGTGGCGTTGTGGTCCCGGGCGTACACGATCAGGATCTGGGCCTGCTTCTGGACGATCTCGCCCACGCCCGACGTCGGGGGCGCCGTGCGGCTCACCTGGAAGATGTCGCCGAGGTGCACGCCGTCGGCGAGCCCCTTGTCGATGAACAGCATGTCCTGCTCGTTCACGACCTCGCGCGGCGAGCGCAGGTCGATCACCTGCCCCTGCACCCCGCTGCCCTCCGGCACCGAGTCGGGACGCACGCCCTGCTTCGACTGGAACGGCGTCACCCGCATCACGTTCTGCCCGCCGTCGATGGACTGGAAGACGCCCACGACCTGCGCCATGGCGTTGTCGCCGGGCTCCCCGACGCGCGTCACCTTGAGGAGGCCCGTCGGACGCACCACGGTCCCGTAGTTCTCGACCACCCGCGGCGTGTCGTAGGAGAGCAGCAGGTCCCCCGGCTTGAGCGAGTCGCCGGGCGGCGGCGTGACCACGACCGTGCCGTAGAGCATCGCGCTGTTCGTGGTCGTCAGCCGGCTGATGGACGACGTGGCCGAATTGCCCAGCAGCATCCCCGAGGTGAGCTGCTCGCCCGGCTCGAGGATGAAGCCGGCGGAGTAGTACTCGCCCGAGCGCACCGCGCGGTAGGCGTGCAGCTCGCGGCGCTGCAGCGCCTGCGACGAGCCCACGTGGCCCTGGTTCGAGAAGATCGTGGGGCCCGTCGCCGGGTTCAGCACCGGCCCCTGCGCCGCCCGCGACGTGTCGGTGTCCACGGCCGTGGGCGAGACCGTGATGGCGCCGGGCGCCGCGGCCTGGGCCGGCTGCGCCTCGGCCGGGGCGGGCGCCACCGCCACCGCGGCCGGAGCGGCCGCCGACTCCGCGGCCGGCGCCGCGGCACCGGCGGGCGCGGCCGACGCGGTCTGCGCGCCGCCGATCAGGTGCAGCTCCTCGCCGGGGAAGATCCAGTGCGGATCCTCGATCACCGTGGTGTTGAGCCGGTAGATCTCCGGCCACAGGAGCGGATCGCCCAGGAACTGCTGCGCGAGACCCCACAACGTCTCGCCCTTCTCGACGACGTGCGAGGCCGGCACGGGCGCCGTCGGCCGGGCCGGCTGCGCCGCGGCCGCCGGCTGCGCCGGAGGCTGCTGCGCCGCCGCGATCGAGCCGCCGAGGGACGGGAGCACCAGTCCCGCGAGGGCCAGGACGGCCACCAGCGGGATTCCGAGCCTAGAACGGAAGATCGTCGTCTTCTTCATCGAGAGCCTCCGGGAAGTCCTCGAACGATTCTTCCTTGCCTGTCGCTGCGCCGGCCGCCGGCTCGGCGCCGGCCGCGCCGCCCTTGCTCGCCCCCGCGGACGCGCGGCGCCCCATCTCGCCACCGCCCGCTCCGCCGTCGCCACGCCCCGAGAGCATCACCAGGTCCCGCACGTTGATCTCGGTGGAGTAGCGCTTCTGACCCTCTTTGTCCTGCCAGGTCCGGTACTCGATCCGGCCCTCTACATAGACCCGGTCACCCTTCTTGAGGTACTTCTCGACCACGTCCACCAGCCCGCTGCCGCGCGAGTTCCACACCACGCACCGGTGCCACTCCGTCTTCTCCTGCTTCTCCCCGGCCTGCGTGTTCCACTGCCGGCTCGTGGCGAGCGAAAGCGTCGCCACCCGAGCGCCGTTGCTGGTGCTCCGGACCTCCGGGTCGGCCCCGAGATTACCGATCAGCATGACCTTGTTGAGACTGCGACTCACCTGGCCACCCTCCCCGCGGCAGGATCGGGTATCACGGACAGGCCGGAAGTATAGGCGCCACAACGGGTTTTGTCAACCGAAAGCACCTGTTACCTCATCCTTTCGTGGCGTCCGAGGGGGTCATATCTAGAACCATCGTGATGGCGTTTTCGGTCGGGTTCCGGTAGTAGCCCCGGCGCGTGGCACGGGAACGGAACCCGGCCGACCGGTAGAGGTGCAGCGCGGCCTCGTTCGACTCCCGGACCTCGAGGAAGACCCTCGCCGCGCCCTCGCGGCGAAACATGTCCAGCAGCGCCTCGAGCAGGATGTGACCCAGGCCACGCCCCCGCGCCGCGGGCGCGACCGCGAGGTTCAGGATCTCGCCCTCGTCGGCGACCACCGAGGCGAGGGCGTAGCCGGCCACGCCGTCCGGCCCCTCGACCACCCTCGCGCGCACGTGCGGCTGCGCGAGCAGCTCCTGGAAGGCCCGCCGCGACCACGGGTCCGTGAAGGCGACGCGCTCGATCGCCACCACGCCGTCGAGGTCGGGGGCCTCGAGCGGCCTAGTGCTGGCCGGCGCGACGCCGCACCTCCGCTTCGGCCAGGCGGCCGTACGCCGGCTCCCAGCGGTCCGGCTCCTCCACCACGGCCAGGCCGCCCGCGACCGCGCGCAGCCGGACGAGCGCCGCGGCGGAGGCGTGCGCGGCCCCTGCGAGCATCCGGCCGGGCACGTCGGGCGGCGGCGAGCCGGCGGGCGCGAGGGCGGGCGGGCTCACGACCTCGACGGCGGGGCCCCGCTCCCCACGCGAGAATCGGTAGAGGGCCCGGTAGACGTCGCCGCGCAACGCGTCGTACTCGACGAGGACGTTTCCGGCGCCGCCGCCCGCCGCGAACGCGGCGCCGAGCATCGAGGGCGCGGCCAGGAGCGGCAGGCCGCCGGCGCGGCAGAGCCCCTTGGCGAACGCGATGCCGATGCGAAGGCCGGTGAAGGAGCCGGGCCCGTCCGCCACGATCACGCCCGCCAGGCCGCCGACCTCCAGGCGCCCGCGCGCGAGCAGCGCCGCCGTCACGCGCTCGATCTCCCGCGACAGGTCGCGCCGGGAAGGCACCCGCTGCTCCTCACCCGGATCGGCAGCGGTCCCCAGCGCCAGCGACGGCACGTCCGTCGCGGTGTCCAGAGCGAGAAACAGCGATGAGCTCACGGGACGGTTGCGAGACGCCGAGTGGCGAGCGGTTGCGAGTCGCTCGGGACGCGGGGTGGCAGGAGCAGCCTCACTCGACCTCCACCGTGCGGAGCAGCGGGTCGCCGGCGTAGGCGAGCGCGACGCGGAGCGTGGCCGGCGGCATCGCCGGGCCCAGCCGTTCCGGCCACTCGATCAGCACCACGCTGTCGGGCTCGGCGAGCATGTCGTCGAGCCCGAGGTCGGCCGCGTCCGCGGCGCGGCGCAGCCGGTAGGCGTCCACGTGGTAGATGGTGACGCCGGTGCCGGCGTAGCGGTGGACCAGGGCGAAGGTCGGACTGGTGACCGGCTCGCGCACGCCGAGGGCGCGGGCGATGGCCCGCACCAGTGTCGTCTTGCCGGTGCCCAGCTCTCCGCCGATGGCGACGACGACGGGCGGCGGCGGCCGGAGCCGGCCCGCCAGCTCCGCGCCGAAGCGCTCGAGCGCCGCCTCATCGACGCGCCGGCCGCCCACGCCCCCGCCGCCTGCCGCCGCCCGGCGCCCCGGGCTCGTCGTCCGCCGTGCGCCCACGCCTCGGTGTTTCGCCCTCTCCCGTGCCCCCGTGCCCCCGTGCCGCCCCCCCGGTCCCCGCCGCCTTCAGGTCCAGGATCTGGTCCCGGATCTGTGCCGCCAGCTCGAAGTCGAGGTCGTCGGCGGCGCGCCGCATCTCGTCCTCGAGCTGCTTGAGCAGCGCGGCGCGCTCGGCCTCGTCCAGCGACGACCAGTCGGCGGCGGCCTTGCCGGCCAAGGAGAGCGCCTCCGTCCGGGGCAGCGGGTCCTCGCGCGCGTCGGCCACCCGCGTCGTGAAGCGGATCTCGTCCACCGACTTGACGATGGAGCGCGGCGTGATGCCGTGCTCCTCGTTGTAGCGCTGCTGCGTGGTGCGGCGGCGGTTCATCTCGTCCAGCGCCGCCCGCATCGAGTCGGTGATCCGGTCGGCGTACATGATCGCCTTTCCCGCCAGGTGGCGGGCGGCGCGGCCGCAGGTCTGGATGAGCGACGTGCGCGAGCGCAGGAAGCCTTCCTGGTCGGCGTCGAGGATCGCGACCAGCGAGACCTCCGGCAGGTCGAGGCCCTCGCGCAGCAGGTTGATGCCCACGAGGACGTCGAACTCGCCGAGCCGGAGCCCGCGCACGATGTCCATCCGCTCGATGGCGTCGATGTCGGAGTGCATGTAGCGCACCCGCACGCCGACCTGCGCGAGGTAGTCGGTGAGGTCCTCGGCCATCCGCTTGGTGAGCGTCGTGACGAGCACGCGCTCGCCGCGCCGCTCGCGCGCGCGGATCTCCTTCAGCAGGTCGTCCACCTGCCCCGCCACCTTCCGGATCTCGACCTCCGGGTCCACCAGCCCGGTGGGCCGCACCAGCTGCTCGACCACCGCGCCGCCCGTCAGGCGCAGCTCCTCCGGTCCGGGCGTGGCCGAGAGGAAGAGCACCCGCGGCGCGAGCGCGAGGAACTCGTCGTACCTGAGCGGCCGGTTGTCGAGCGCGCTGGGGAGCCGGAAGCCGTACTCGACCAGCGTCTCCTTGCGCGAGCGGTCGCCCGCGTACATCGCGCCGACTTGCGGGACGGTGACGTGCGACTCGTCCACGATGACCAGGAAGTCCTTCGGGAAGAAGTCCATCAGGCACGCCGGCCGCTCGCCCGCCGCGCGGCCCGAGATGTGGCGGCTGTAGTTCTCGATGCCGTGGCAGGTCCCGACCTCCAGCATCATCTCCACGTCGAAGCGGGTGCGCGACTCCAGGCGCTGGGCCTCGAGGAGCTTCCCGGCCGCCTTGAGCACGCCGAGCCGCTCGGCCAGCTCGGCGCGGATCAGGCCCACGGCGCGCTCCAGGTTGCCGCGGTCCGTGACGAAGTGCGTCGCCGGGTAGATGGCGCAGCGCGCGAGCTCCGCCACGGTCTTCCCGGTCAGCGGATCGATCTTGACGATGCGCTCGACCACGTCGCCCGAGAGCTCGAGGCGCACCGCCTGCTCCTCGTAGGCCGGAAAGATCTCGACCACGTCGCCGCGCACCCGGAAGTTCCCGGGCTCGAAGGCGACGTCGTTGCGCTGGTACTGGATCGCGACCAGCCGCTCGAGGATGGGGCGCCGGCCGAGGACGTCGCCCCTGGCGAGGCGCAGCATCTGCTCCTTGTACTCGACCGGGTCGCCGAGGCCGTAGATCGCCGACACCGTCGCCACCGCCACCACGTCGTCGCGCTCCACCAGGCTCGAGGTCGCGCGCAGGCGCAGGCGCTCGATGTCCTGGTTGATGGACGCGTCCTTCTCGATGTACGTGTCGGTCTGCGGGACGTACGCCTCGGGCTGGTAGTAGTCGTAGTACGAGATGAAGTACTCCACCGCGTCCGAGGGGAAGAACGACTTCAGCTCGCCGTAGAGCTGCGCCGCGAGCGTCTTGTTGTGGGAGAGCACCAGCGCGGGCACGCCGAGCCGGCGGACGACGTGGGCCATCGTCATCGTCTTGCCGGAGCCGGTGACGCCGAGCAGCACCTGGTACCGCTCGCCCGAGGTGAAGCCCCGGACCAGCGACTCGATGGCCTGCGGCTGGTCGCCCGCGGGCTCGAACGGCGCCTCGAGCGTGAAGACCGTCACGCGATCAGGCGCTCGCGACGCCGCACGTCGCTCACGCCCTTCACCTTCCGGATGGCCTTCATGACCTTGGTGAGGTGGGACAGGTTCTCCACCTCCACGATCACCTGCCCCGTCATCCCCAGCTCGCCGCTGGTGAGCTCGCAGCTCCGGATGTTGGTGCCCGACTGCGCGATCGCGGTGCAGATGTCCCCGTACAGCCCGCGCCGGTCGTCGCCCTGCAGGTCGAGCCGGACGGCGAAGACCTCGCCCTCGATCTCGCGCCAGTCGAGGTCCATCCGCCGCTCGGGCTCGTTGTCGAGCGCGAGGAGGTTCGGGCAGTCCACCCGGTGGATCGAGATCCCGCGCCCGCGCGTCACGTAGCCCGTGACCGCGTCGCCGGGCACCGGCTGACAGCACTGGGAGTAGCGCACCATCAGCCCGTCCACGCCCTGGATGCGGATGCCCTTGCCGACGCGGATGCGCTGCACGAGCCGGCCGAGGGCGCCGGGCTTGGGGGGCGGGGCCTCCTCCTCGCCGAGGTCCGGGAAGAGCGCCTTGAGCACGTGCTGCACCGGGCGGTCGCCGCGCCCGAGCGCCTCCTTGAGGTGCGCCTCGTCGGGCAGCGAGAGGGCTTCGGCGGCCTGCCGCATGGCGGCGGCGTCGGGCGTCGCGAGGTGGCGGCGCTTCAGCTCGCGCTCCAGGATCTCCTCGCCGAGCGCGAGCGAGCTGTCGTACTCCTCCTGCTTGACCCACTGGCGCAGCTTCTGGCGCGCGCGGCCCGTCCGGACGTGCGCCAGCCAGTCGCGCGAGGGCCGCGCGTTGGGCGAGGTCAGGATCTCCACCGCGTCGCCGTTCTTGAGCGCGCGGTGCAGCGGCGCGATGCGGCCGTTGATCTTCGCGCCCTGGCAGTGGGTGCCCACCTCGGTGTGCACCGCGAACGCGAAGTCGATCGGCGTCGCCCCCTTGGGCAGCTGCTTGACGTCGCCGTGCGGCGTGAAGACGAAGATCTCGTCCTGGTACAGGTCGATGCGCAGGAACTCGATGAATTCGTCCGGCGTCACCGCTTCCTGCTGGTGGTCCAGGAGCTGGCGGAACCAGGTCAGGTGGCGGTCCAGGTCGTCGCGGGAGCGGCCTTCCTTGTAGAGCCAGTGCGCGGCGATGCCGTACTCGGCCGTGTGGTGCATCTCGCGCGTGCGGATCTGGATCTCGTACAGCTGGCCGCTGGGGCCGAAGACCGTCGTGTGGAGCGACTGGTAGCCGTTCGACTTGGGCTGCGCGATGAGGTCCTTGATGCGCTCCTGCAGCGGCGTCCAGCGCGAGTGGATCACGCCGAGCGCGTGGTAGCAGTCGGGCACCGAGTTCACCAGCACCCGGATCGCCATCAGGTCGTAGATCTCCTCGTACGGCAGGTCGCGGCGCAGGATCTTCCGGTGGATGGACCACAGGTTCTTCGGCCGCCCGGTGACCTCGACGTCGGCGATGCCCGCGCGCTCCAGCTCGCGCTTGAGGGGCTCGCGCATCCGCTCGATCAGCTCCTCCCGCTCGGCCTGCTGCGAGGCGACCTTCTTGGCCAGCGCGGCGTACTCCTCCGGCTCCAGGAAGCGGAACGCCAGGTCCTCCAGCTCCGCCTTGATGCCGGCCATCCCGAAGCGGTGCGCCAGCGGCGCGTACAGCTCGCGCGTCTCCAGCGCGATGCGGTGCTGCTTCTCCTCCGGCAGGTGCTCCAGCGTGCGCATGTTGTGCAGCCGGTCGGCCAGCTTGATGATCACCACCCGCGCGTCCTTGGCGACCGAGAGCAGCAGCTTGCGGTAGTTCTCCGCCTGCTCCTCGGCGGTGGAGCGGAAGGTGAGGCTCGAGATCTTGGTGAGCCCGTCCACGATGGTGGCGATCTCGGCCCCGAACTCGCGCTCGAGGTCCGCGACCGAGACGTCGGTGTCCTCGATGACGTCGTGCAGCAGGCCGCACGCGGCCGAGGTCGAGTCGAGGTGCGCCTCGATGAGGATGCGGGCGACGGCGACGCCGTGCGTGGCCGCGTCCTCGCCCGACCAGCGCTTCTGGCCGCGGTGCGCCGCCGAGCTGAACCGCCACGCGCGGTCCAGCAGGTCGAGGTCCAGCCGGTCGGCGTAGGTCTCGAGGACGTCCGCGAGGCCCGGGATCGCGGGGATCGGGACGACGGTCACAACAGGCCCGCCTCGGCGAAGCTCAGGTAGCGGTCGGCCCCCACCACCACGTGGTCGTACACGGGCAGATCGAGGACCCGGCCCGCCTCGACCAGCTGCCGCGTGACGGCGCGGTCGTCGGCCGAGGGCGTCGGATCCCCGGAGGGGTGGTTGTGGACCACGATGATCCCCGCCGCGGCCTCCGCGATGGCGCCGCGGAACACTTCGCGCGGGTGCACCAGCGACGAGTTCAAGATCCCCCTGGTGACGAGCAGGTCGCGCAGCACGCCGCTCTGGCTGTCGAGCGCGAGCACGTGGAATTCCTCGGCGGCGAGGTCCGCGAGGCGCGGCGCGTACCAGCGGTACACGTCCGCCGGCGAGCGGATCCTCGGCCGTTCCGGGCGTCCCTCCTCGAGGAGCCGGCGCCCGAGCTCCAGGCCGGCCGCGATGCGCGCCGCCTTGGCGCGCCCGACGCCGTGCGCCGCCGCCAGCTCGGCCGCCGTGCGCCGCGCGAGCCGGGCCAGGTCGGGACCGCCGGCGGCCAGGAGCGCCGCCGCCACCTCCGGCGCGGACGCGCCGCGCGTGCCGGTACCGATGAGAATCGCCAGGAGCTCAGCCGTCGTCAACGCGGACGGGCCCAGCGCGAAGAGGCGTTCGCGCGGACGGTCCTGCACCCGGGTCTCGGAAATCCGGAGGGACATGCGGACAACGTAGCGCGAACCGACGTCTCGCAACTGCCGGATTGGGGCGCCGAGGAGCGATCGGTTGCGAGGAGGGAGTCTGCTGCCCTCTACAAGGAAGCCCCGTGGCACTTCTTGAACTTCTTGCCCGACCCGCACGGGCAGGGATCGTTGCGCCCCGTCTTCTCCCAGCCCGTGGGCAGGCCGGACGCCGACGGGCCGCCGTACCTGGCGCCGCCCACGCTGACGCTGCGCGCGGCCGCCGCCGGGGCGGCGGGCGCGGGCGCCACCAGCGCCTCATCGTCCACCAGGCCCGACGCGCCGCCCAGCGGGCGCCCGGCCGGCTCCGACGGGCCGCGCAGGGCCGGGCCCGTGAAGGTCCGGGGCGGCGGGGGCGGCGGCGGCGCCACCGGCGGGCCCGCCGTCACCTGCACCTTGAAGAACTGCTCCGTGAACGTGCCCCGGAGGTCCGCCATCAGGTCGACGAACATGCTGAAGGCTTCCTGCTTGTACTCGACGAGCGGGTCCTTCTGGCCCCAGGCGCGGTAGGTGATCGCGTTGCGGAGCTGGTCGAGGTCGTACAGGTGGTCCTTCCACTTCTCGTCGATGCTGCGCAGCATCACCTGGCTCACGACCTGGTCGGCCAGCTGGGGCACCTGGTACTGGCGGCCGTACTCGTCCAGGGCCTGCACCTTGCGGTTGAACGCCTCCCGGGCGTTCCGCTTCACCAGCTCGAACAGCTCCTCGCGGCTCGCGACCCCGTGCTTGCCCAGCTCGGGCACCGTGAGCAGGTAGCGCATCTGCAGCGCCTCCTGCAGCGTGACGAGGTCCCACAGCTCCGGGTGCTTGCCGCTGGCCACCGCCTCGTTCACCGGCCGCTCGAGCGCCCCTTCCACCATGCGGATGGCCTCGGCCTTGGACTCCTCGCCGCCCTCGAGGGCGAAGAGGCGCAACGAGTAGATCACCTCGCGCTGCTGGTTCATCACGTCGTCGTAGTCCAGCAGCCGCTTGCGCGACTGGAAGTTCTGCAGCTCGATCCGCTTCTGCGCGCCCTCGATGGAGCGCGTCACCAGCGGGTGCGTGATGACCTCGCCCTCCTCGGCGCCCATCCGGTCCATCAGGGCGGCGATGCGGTCCGAGCCGAACAGCCGCATCAGATCGTCCTCGAGGGAGAGGAAGAAGATCGAGGCGCCGGGGTCGCCCTGGCGGCCCGACCGGCCCCGGAGCTGCCGGTCGATGCGCCGCGACTCGTGGCGCTCGGTGCCGAGGATCTGCAGGCCGCAGGGCGGGTCGCTCATGCAGCCGAGCTTCTGGATCTCCTCCCACGGGAGGTCCGCCTTGTCGACGGCCTGGCCGAACGGCGCCTGGCGCGCGCGGATGCCGCACACTTTGCACTTGGTGACGCCCGGCCCGAGCTTGATGTCGGTGCCGCGGCCGGCCATGTTCGTCGCGATCGTGACGGCGCCCGGCTGCCCGGCCTGCGCCACGATCTCGGCCTCGCGCTGGTGGTACTTGGCGTTCAGCACCTCGTGCTTGAGGCCGCGCCGCTTCAGCATCCTGGACAGCGTCTCCGACACCTCCACGCTCACCGTGCCCACGAGCACCGGCAGCCCGCGCTGGTGCTGGCGCTCCACTTCCTCCGCGATGGCGTTGTACTTCTCCCGCCGCGTGCGGTAGATGCGGTCGTGGTTGTCGATGCGCCGCACGGGCCGGTTGGTGGGGATCACCATCACCTCGAGCCCGTAGATCTTGAAGAACTCCTCCTCCTCGGTCTCCGCAGTGCCCGTCATGCCGGAGAGCTTGGCGTACATCCGGAAGTAGTTCTGGATGGTGATGGTGGCGAGGGTCTGCGTCTCGCCCTTGACCTGCACGCCCTCCTTGGCCTCCACCGCCTGGTGCAGCCCGTCCGACCAGCGCCGGCCGGGGAGGATGCGGCCCGTGAACTCGTCCACGATGAAGATCTGCCCCTCCTGCACCACGTACTCCACGTCCTTCTCGTAGAGCGAGTGGGCCCGGAGCAGCTGGTAGATGATGTTCAGCTTCTCGCTCTTGGCGGCGTAGTCGGCCTCGAGCTGCGCGCGCCGCTCGAGCTTCTCGTGCGCGCTCAGGGCCTCGTCGCGGTCGATCTTGAGCACCTCCTCCGACAGGTCCGGCACGATGAACAGCGTCGGGTCCTGGGGCGAGAGCAGCTCGACGCCCTTGTCGGTGAGGTGGACGGAGTGCCCCTTCTCGTCGAGGACGAAGTAGAGCTCCTCCTCGAGGTCGCGCAGCTTCTGCTGCTTGGCCGGCAGCTTGCGGTCGGCGATGTAGTCCAGCTCCACCTTCTGCACGAGCTTCTTGGCGCCCTGCTCCTGGAGGTACTTGAGCAGCCGCTTGTGCTTGGGCATGCCGAGCTGGACCTGGTACGCCTTGACGGCGCTGGCGTACTCGTCCGTGGGCCAGAGCTTCTCCGCCTCCGCGATCCGGTTGTTGACGATCTCGAGCTGGCGGCGCACCAGGCCGATCACGGCCTGGTTGTGCTCGGCGTACTTCGTGTCGGACTCGTTGCCCACCGGGCCCGAGATGATGAGCGGCGTGCGCGCCTCGTCGATGAGGATCGAGTCCACCTCGTCGATGATGGCGTAGGTGTGGGTCCGCTGGACGCGCTGCTCCAGCGAGAAGACCATGTTGTCGCGCAGGTAGTCGAAGCCGAACTCGTTGTTCGTGCCGTACGTGATGTCGCACTGGTAGGCCGCGCGGCGCTCCGCGGTGCCCGGCTCGGTGTCGTCGATGCAGCCCACCGTGAGACCGAGCCAGGTGTAGACGTGGCCCATCCACTGCGAGTCGCGCCGCGCCAGGTAGTTGTTGACCGTCACCAGGTGGGCGCCGTTGCCCGCCAGCGCGTTGAGGTAGAGCGCCAGCACCGCCACGAGCGTCTTGCCCTCGCCCGTCGCCATCTCCGCGATCTTGCCCCGGTGCAGGCAGATGCCGCCGATGAGCTGGACGTCGTAGGGGACCATGTCCCACGTCAGCTCGCGGCCGGTGACGCTCACCGTGGTGCCCACGAGCCGGCGGCACGCCTCGCGCACGGTGGCGAAGGCCTCCGGCAGCAGCTCGTCCAGCACGTCGGCCGTCGCCTCGGCCAGCTCGCCCTCGCGGTCCGCCAGCCGGCGGTCGATGGCGTCGCGCTGGTCGGGGTCGGCGCAGTCGTGCTTCTCCTGCTTGAGGCGCTGCACCTCCGCCTTCAGCTCGCCGGTCACGGCGGCGAGCCGCTCGCGGAACCGGGCGGTCTGCCCCTTCAGCCAGTCGTCGGACCGGTCCTTGAGCGCGGCCTCGTGCTCGTGGACCGCGTCCACCAGGGGGCGGATGTGCTTCAGCTCGCGCGTGAAGCGCGTGCCCAGGATCTTGGTGACGAGGGTCGGCAGCGGCATTAGCGGTACAGTCCGTTCCGTTCGATGTAGTCCGCCACGCCGTCGGGCACCAGGTACCGGATGCTCTTCCCGGCCAGGCAGCGCGCGCGGATGTCGCTGGCCGAGATCTCGATGGCCGGCGTGGCGACGACGTGGCGCACCAGCCCGCGCGCCGGCTCCGGCGCGCCCGGCCGCGTCAGGACCGCCACCTCGGCCAGCCGCACGACCTCCTGGACGGCGCGCCAGCGCGGCAGGTCCGCCGCCGCATCGGCCCCGAGCAGGAGCACCAGCCGCTCGCCCGGGCGGCGCGCCTGGAGCGCGCGCAGCGTGTCCACCGTGTACGACGGCCCGGTCCCGTCGCGGTCCAGCTCGATCGGGTCCACGGCGAACGGCCGGTGGCCCGCGACGGCGAGCTCGAGCATCGCCAGGCGATGGGCCCCGGACGCCACCGGTCCGGTGGCCTTGAGCGGCTGCCGCGCGCACGGGACGAACGTCACGCGCTCGAGGCCCAGCGCCTCGGCGGCCCGGTCCGCGGCGACGAGGTGGCCGACGTGAACCGGGTCGAAGCTACCGCCGAGCAATCCGGTCGCCACACAGCACCTGGACGTCGGGGCGCCTGCGGTAGAACGGCGCGTAGTAGAGGCGCAGCTGCTCGCAGAAGGTGGCCTGCTCGTCCTTCCACCCGATCGCCTGGTAGGAGCGCACCAGGTAGACGTACGCGTCGGGCACGAGCTGGGAGGCGTTGTAGCTGGCGATCAGGTCCTTGAAGTAGAGGATCGCCGAGTCGAACGCGCCGCGCTGGAAGTAGAACAGCGCGGTCTCCAGCTCCTTCGTCGCGAAGCGCTCGTTGAGGGCGCGGATCCGGACGGACGCGATGCGCGCCGCGCGCGACTCGGGGAAGCGGCCCTGCAGCTCCTGGTACGTGGCGAGCGCCGTCTGGCCGTTGGTCGGGTCGAGCGGCGGCTTGGTCCACTGCGCGGCCTCCGCGTCGGCCGCGCGCAGCAGCGCGTCCGGCGCGATCGCGGACGTGGGGCTCTCGTCCGCCACGCGCCGGAACTCGCGCGCGGCCGTGACGTAGTCCTCCTCGCCGAAGTACGACTCCCCGAGGTAGAAGCGCGCCAGCGGGTAGAGCGTGTCGCTGGCGCTGACGTTGAAGGTCAGCGCCTGGAAGCCGGTCTGCGACGCCTCGTAGTTGCCGGCCCGGAACTGGCGCAGCGCGGCCTGGTAGAGGTCCTGCGGCGCGGGGAATTCGCGGGCGTTGAAGTGGTGGCACGCCGCCGCGGCGAGCGCCAGCAGCGCCGCGCCGGCCGCCCGCCACCGTGCGAGCCGCGAAGGCGTCACGGCGTCGGCGCTCCCTTCTGGAGTCGTTCGAGCTGGGCCGTGGCCCGGAGCACCACGGGGTCCTGGTCGCCGCCGCCCGCCACCGCGTGGCGGTAGGCGTCGACGGCGCGCACCGTGTCGGCGTCCGCCCAGAGCGCGTCGCCCATCAGCAGCCAGGCCGCGCGCACCGTGCTGTCGGGCTGGCCG
>DATKNX010000027.1:0-7417 GCA_035541085.1 Gemmatimonadales bacterium
CAGGAGCAGGGCGACGGTCCTGAGGCTCGGCATCGGCTCAGCCCGGTTGGTGTTTGAAGAGCACGACCGCCAGCGGCGGGAGCGCGATCCCCAGCGACTGCGGCCGCCCGTGGCACGGCACGGGCTCGGACGCGAGCCCGCCGAGGTTGCCGAGGCCGCTGCCGCCGTAGTCCGCCGCGTCGGTGTTCAGCACCTCGCGCCAGAACCCCGCGCGCGGCACGCCGACGCGGTAGTGGTCGCGCGGCACCGGCGTGAAGTTGCACGCCACCAGGATGACGTCCTTGCCGTCGCGGCTCCAGCGCAGGTAGGTGAGGACGGAGTTGTCGGAGTCGTTCGCGTCGATCCACTCCATCCCGGCCGGGTCGGTGTCCAGCTCGTGCAGCGCGCCCTCGCGCCGCAGCAGCGCGTTGAGGTCCCGCGTCAGGTGCTGCACGCCGCGGTGCGGCGCGCGCTCCAGCAGGTGCCACTCGACGCTCGACTCGTGGTTCCACTCCGCGCCCTGCGCGATCTCGCCGCCCATGAACAGCAGCTTCTTGCCCGGCTGGCTGTACATGTAGGCCAGCAGCGCGCGGAGGTTGGCGAACTTCTGCCATCCGTCGCCGGGCATCTTCGAGAGCAGCGAGCCCTTGCCGTGCACGACCTCGTCGTGCGAGAGCGGCAGGCAGTAGTTCTCGGTGAAGGCGTAGAGCCCGCGGAACGTCAGGTCGTTGTGGTGGAAGCGCCGGTGCACCGGATCCTTCGACAGGTAGCGCAGCGTGTCGTGCATCCACCCCATGTCCCACTTCAGCCCGAAGCCCAGCCCGCCCACGTACGTGGGCCGCGACACCATCGGCCAGGCGGTGGACTCTTCCGCGATGGTCTGCACGTCGGGGAAGCGCTCGTAGATGGCCGTGTTGAAGCGCCGCAGGAAGTCCACGGCCTCGAGGTTCTCGTGGCCGCCGAACCGGTTGGGCACCCACTGCCCCGGCTTGCGGGAGTAGTCGAGGTAGAGCATCGAGGCCACCGCGTCCACCCTGAGGCCGTCGGCGTGGTAGACGTCGAGCCACAGGAAGGCCGACGAGAGCAGGAACGAGCGCACCTCGTGGCGGCCGTAGTTGAAGATGTAGCTGTTCCAGTCGGGGTGGAAACCCTGGCGCATGTCGGCGTGCTCGAACAGGTGCGTCCCGTCGAAGTACGCGAGCGCGTGCTCGTCGGCCGGGAAGTGCGACGGCACCCAGTCCAGGATGACGCCGACGCCCGCGCCGTGCAGCCGGTCCACCAGGTGCATGAAGTCCTGCGGCGTGCCGTAGCGGCTCGTGGGCGCGAAGTAGCCCGTGGTCTGATAGCCCCAGGAGCCGTAGAACGGGTGCTCCATCACCGGGAGGAACTCCACGTGGGTGAAGCCGAGCTCCTTCACGTACGGCACGAGCTTGTCGGCCAGCTCGCGGTAGCCGAGCGAGCGGTTGCGGTCCTCGGGCACGCGGGCCCAGGAGCCGACGTGCACCTCGTAGATGGACATCGGGCCCGCGAGCGCGTTGCGTCCCTGCCGGCGGGCCATCCACTCGGCGTCGCCCCACTCGTAGTCGAGATCCCAGACCTTCGAGCCGGTCTTGGGCGGCGTCTCGTGGTGGATGCCGAAGGGGTCGGCCTTGTCCACGCGATAGCCGCGGTGGCGCGAGCCGACGTGGAACTTGTAGCCGTCGCCCTTCTTCACGCCCGCGACGAAGCCCTCCCAGATCCCCGAACCGCCGCGCGGCGCGAGCTGGTGGGTGGCCGGGTCCCACCCGTTGAAGTCGCCGATCACCGAGACGTAGTTGGCGTTGGGCGCCCAGACCGCGAAGCTCGCGCCGGTCGTGCCGCCCCGCGCCGCGAGGTGGCAGCCCAGCTTGCGGTAGAGGTGGTAGTGGTTCCCCTCGTTGAAGAGGTAGACGTCGTCGTCGCTGAGGAAGGGCGCGGCCATCGCGCCGGCGGGCTCGCTCATCGGGCCGTCCCGAACAGCGTCCGCAGCTCGCGGCCGCCCATTCCCGTGTTGTAGCACGGCGTGCCGGGCTCGAACTCCCGGCCGCGCGCGAGCGGGCCCACGACCACGGGCTCGAAGCCCGCGTCCCGGGCGAGCGCCGCCGCGGTCTCGAGCGCCTGCGCGTCGTCGCCCGCCAGCGGGATGCCGACGCGGTCGCCGGCGCGGTGCGCCTCGGCCGCCAGCGTCTTGTAGTAGACGGTGTTGAACGCCTTGACCCAGCGGCTGCCGGGACACATCGCGGCCGCCCATCCGGCCGAGCCCGCCGCGTGGCGCGCCGCCTCGCGCGCAACGTCGCCGTCCCGCCGCTCGTACGCATTGCCGGTGTCGAGCACGACCTTGCCGGCGAGCGCGGGCGCCAGCTCGCGCGCCAGACCGGGCACCGCCACGAGCGGCACGGTCAGCATCACGACGTCGCCGAACGCCGCCGCGTCGGCGGGCGTTCCGGCCGTGGCGTGCCTGCCGAGCCGCTCCACGAGCGCCTTCAGGTCCTCCGGGTGGCGCGACGCCACGCGCACGTCGTGCCCCGCGTCCACCCACAGCTTCGCGAGCGTGGAGCCGATCATCCCGGCTCCGATGATCCCGATACGCAAGAGCGCCCCTCCCCTTCGGGCCCCGCGGGGGCCCATACGGTGTATGTCCCGCCCCACAAGGTTGCGGGGCGAACGCGGCGAGGGTCAAGCTCGACTTGGCACGGAACCTGAAGCGCGGGAGGGACGATGAGCGTGGTGACGGAGTACGTGAGGTACGGCCCGGACCTCGAGCACGGCGCCTTCGCCGCGCGGCCCGCGCGGGCGGCGACGCCGCTGCCGGCCGTGGTCGTGATCCAGGAGATCTGGGGACTCGACGCCCACATCGAGGACGTGGCGCGCCGGTACGCGCTGGCCGGCTACGTCGCGCTCGCGCCGGACCTCTACGCCGCGGCCGGTGCGCGGCCCGCGCCGCTCGCGCGGGAGCGCGTGGCCGAGCTGCAGGCCTTCCTCAACCGGATGCCGCCGGCCGCCGCGGGCGCGATGATGATGGACCCGAAGGCGCGCGAGGCGGAGCTCGCCAAACACCCGCCCGCCGAGGGCGCGCGGCTCGGCGAGACGATGGCGGCGCTGTTCTCGGGCCTCTCCTCCGGCGGCCGGAACCTCGACGCGTACGTGCCGAAGCTCGTCGCCGCCGCGGCGTTCCTGCGCCGCGACTACGAGCCCTCGCGCGGCCGCAAGGTGGGCGCCGTGGGCTACTGCATGGGCGGCTCGCTCGTGGGGCTCCTGGCGTGCCACGACCCGGAGCTGGCGGCGGCCGCGATCTACTATGGGAGCGGCCCCGCCGCCTCGCTCGTCCCGAACATCCGCTGCCCGGTGGCGGGCTTCTACGGCGCGCTCGACCGCCGCGTCACGGACGGCGTGCCCGCCTTCGCCGAAGCGATGAAGGCGGCGGGGAAGTCATTCGAGCCGCACGTGTACGAGGGCGCGATGCACGCCTTCTTCAACGACACGCGCCCGTCGTACGAGGTGAACGCCGCGCGCGACTCCTTCGCGCGCGTGCTCGAGCTCTTGCGGAGGACGTTGCCCTAGGAGGCACGACGATGGATGCCAGGTTCCAGAGGGACTTCGAGGCGAAGTGGAGGAAGTACTTCCCCGGCGCGGAGCTGCCCGTGGCGTACTTCTACACGGACGAGCCGAGCCCGGCGGACCGGGCCGACAGCAAGGACGAAGAGCACTGCGTCGTGGCGTGCTTCGACCGCGTCCGGGCCGGCCACACGTTCGTCTACGGCGCGGGCAGCCCGGGCTGCAAGGGCTGGGCGCGCTCCGCCGGCTTCTCGCAGTCGGTGGGCCCGGACTTCGCGTACTTCCTCTCCCACGGCCTGCCGGGCAAGGTCGAGGGCGAGCGCTACAAGAAGTCGCCGGAGCTGGTCAAGCGGTGGGTGGAGGAGAGCAACCGCGCGTTCCAGGCCCCCGGCCGCTTCCTCGTCCTGAAGCGGTGGGACAAGCTCGCGCCGGCCGACCGGCCGTTCGCCGTGATCTTCTTCGCGGCGCCCGACGTCCTCTCGGGCCTGTTCACGCTCGCCAACTACGATCGCGTGGACCCGCACGGCGTGATCGCGCCGATGGGCGCCGGCTGCGCCACGATCGTGAGCTACCCGTGGCGCGAGGCCCAGTCCGCGGAGCCGCGGTGCGTGCTGGGGATGTTCGACGTCTCGGCGCGCCCGGCGGTGGCCGCGGGGCTCCTGACCTTCACGGTCCCGATGGTCCGCTTCGAGCAGATGGTCGCGAACATGGACGAGAGCTTCCTGATCACCGAGTCCTGGGACAAGGTGCGCGGGAGGATCCGGCAGGCCGCGCACGCCTGACCCGCAGGAACGCGAACGGGCGGGGACCGGTCGTCGGCCCCCGCCCGCGTCGTTCCGACCGGCGCCGCGTCAGGCCGGCAGCGGCGAGGCGACGGAGAACCGGTAGCCGTCCGGGTCGCGCAAGCGGAACAGGCGGAATCCCCACGGCATGTCGGCGGGTTCCGAGTCGAGCTTGCCGCCGCGCGCCTTGATGCCGGCCGCGATCGCGTCGACGTTCTGCGTGGTCGTGAACATCAGCGAGAATCCCTCGCCCTTCACGCGCTCCCAGCCCTTCGCGCCGTCGTCCTGGTTGATGTTGAGCCGGACCTCGCCCGCGGTCAGGCGCACCGCGCGCAGCTTCCCTTCGCGCTCGGTCTGGCGCTCCACCGCGAGACCGAACACGTCCCGGTACCAGGCCAGGCTCGCGTGGATGTCCTTCACGGTCAGCGAGATCGAGACGGCGCCGGCGCGGAGCGACTCGGACGTGGCGGCGGATGCGCTGGGGGTCATGCGTGCTCCCTTGACGGTGGTGGCGCGGCGCCGGGTCCGGCGCCGCTTCGGATCGTGGTACTATAGCTGCACGCGGTGCCGCCGCGCAGCGCCGGACCCGCCGAGGCGCGGGCGCACGGCCCCGGGTATTGCCCGCCGCGGCCAGCGGCGTAGACTCCGCCGTGCAACGGCGTCACGTGAAGCGCGGAGGAGCACGGGCTATGGAGAAGCGGGCGGCGACCACGCTGGTTGCGGGGCTTGCTCTGTGCGCCTGCCTTGCCGGCAGGGTGGCCGCGCAGCAGCAGATCGGCACGGGACGGCCCGTAGCCGCGGCGGTCTCCGCCACCGATCCCGTCGTCCTCGACGACCGGGTGCACTACAAGCTGTTCAGCTTCTACGGCACGGCCGGGCAGACCGTGCGGATAGACCTGACGTCGGACGAGTTCGACACCCGCCTGTACCTGGAGGACCGCATCGGCCAGAGCATCGCCCGCGACGACGGCAGCGGCGGTCGAAACGCCCGCATCTCGCTCACCTTGCCCTACAACGGGATGTACCTCGTCTACGCGTGCGGCCGGCGCCCCGACCAGCACGGAGCGTTCACGCTGGTCATCACGGCCAACGCCGCACGTCCACCGATGCCCCGGCCCGTCGCCGCGCCGCAGCCTGACACGCAGGCGCGCCAGGTGGCACAGGCACAGGCCGACACGCGGCCTCGGCTGCCCCCGCCGCAGCAGCGGCAGCCGCCGACACCGGAGCGGGTCCCGGCGCCTCCCCCAACGCCGCGGGACAGCCAGCCCGCCTCCGTCGCCCAACCCCAACCCGCGGAGGTTCCACGAGCGGCTGCGGGTCCCGCTCCGACGATACCGCCGCCGGCGCCTCACCCCCGGCCCTCCCCATCAGCTGCGCCTCCCGCGCGCGACACACTGCCGCGACCCGCGGCACAGGCTGCCGTCGTCACCCCGTCCGAACCCGCGCAGCCCTCGGCCGCTGCACCGCCCGCCGTCGTGACATCCCCGGCCGACGTCGCTCCGACCGGCGCGATTCCCGCGCCCGGGGAGATCGGACAGATCGCGATCGGACAGACCGCGCGCGGACGTCTGGAGCCCGGCGACCAGACGATGGTGGACGGGACCTGGGCCGACACCTGGCAATTCCAGGGCAGCGCCGGCCAGAAGGTCACCATCGAGGTGGGGTCCGACACGTTCGGTCCGTACGTGCAGCTGCTCGCCCCGCACGGCGCCAGGCTCGCCGACGCATCGGGCTCCGGCGGCAGAGACGGCGCCCGGCTGGTGTGCGTCCTCCCGGCCGGCGGGACCTACCAGATCCTCATCAACAACAGCGAAGGGCAGAACGTCGCGGGCGTCTACACCATCTCCGTCCGCTAGGACGTGAACCCGCCGCGCAGCGCCGGCCTGGCGGTGCCGGCGCTCCGTGGGTAATTGTCATCCCAACCACTCCGAGCGAGGACCGGATGCCGCAGGCGACGGGCGCACGCGTCGCGCGATCGTTCGCGCTCCCGGCCGCCGTCGCGGCGTCCCTCACCCTCCTCGCGCCGTGGTCGAGCCCCATGCGCGCGCAGACTCCACCCGCCGCCGTCCGGCTGGCCTTCACCAACGTGAACGGCCGGCCCGATTCGCTGGAGTTCACGAGCTTCCGGCGCGACGGCGCTCCGCTCGCCCCGTCCGACGTCCGGGTCCGCCGCCTCTCGGAGGGCGTGACCGAGATCTCGGCCGCCGCGCCCGCGCTCGCGACGTGGGACGTCCGTCTCCTGGAGAAGGAGCCGGTCTACGGCTTCGGAGAGCGGTTCAACGCGCTCGACCAGTCGCACGAGACCATCGTCAACGCGTCGCAGGACCTGCCCGGCACCAAGGGCACGGGCACGTACGTGCCGATGCCGTTCTTCATGGACCTCCGCGGCTACGGCGTGTGGGTGGACACGTACGCCGAGGCGGTCTTCGACCTCGGCGCGAGCACGCTCGGCGAGTTCAAGATCCGGTTCCGGGACGCGAAGCTCCGGATCCTCGTCTTCGAAGGGCCCCGCTTTCCGCTGATCCTCGAGCGGTTCACCGCCGTCGTCGGCCGCGCGAAGCTCCCGCCCTACTGGGCCTTCGCGCCCTGGAAGAGCCGCAACTGGCACCCCGACACGACGGCCGTCTACGAGGACATCGACCGCTACCGGCAGCTCGGCCTCCCGGCGTCGGTCCTCGTCCTCGACAGCCCGTGGGCCACGAACTACAACACGTTCGAGATCAACCGCCGGCAGTTCGCCGACCCCGAGGCGATGGTGCGGCGCGTCCACGAGGCGGGCTTCAAGCTGTGCCTGTGGCTGACGGCCTTCGTCAACGAGACGACGTGGACGCCGAGCGAGCCCGAGCTGGTGGGCAAGATCCCGCAGACGGCGGCGTCGAACTTCGAGCCCGCGCGGCGCGCCGGCTTCTTCCTCGGGGACGATGCCGGCGGCGTCTACCTCGCCGACTGGTGGAAGGGCCGCGGCGGCCTCGTGGACTTCACGAACCCCGCCGCCGTCGCGTGGTGGCAGGACGAGGTGCGCAAGGCCATCCGCCTCGGCGCCGACGCGTTCAAGGCCGACGGCGGCGAGGGAAGCTTCATCG
>DATKNX010000028.1:0-8201 GCA_035541085.1 Gemmatimonadales bacterium
CCCTTCACCCCGCTTCTCAGCCCCGGCTCAGCCTCGGCCCTTCGACTTCCTTCGGCGGCATCAGGTGGATCACCTGCAGGCGGCAGTTGTTGAGCCGCTGCATGAACACCTGGGCCAGCCGCTCCATGAAGATGAAGCCGAAGCGCGGCGTGGCCTCGAGGTACTCGAGCAGCGCGTCGGAGTCGATGGCCACGACCTCGGTCTTCTCCGAGGCCTTGGCGCGCATCGAGCGCACGCGCGGCGAGAGCAGCGAGCCGAAGCCGAACAGGTCGCCGGGCTCGCCGGTGAGGAACCACACCTCGGTGCCGGGCGAGACCTCGAACCCCTGCCGGACGCGCCCCTTCAGGATGACGTAGGCGGTGTGCGCCTCCTCGTCCCGGTCGAACACGACCTTCCCCGCCTCGAACGTCTCCATCCGCGCGAACCGCGCGATGGCGGCGAGGGCCTGGTCGTCGAAGCCGACGAAGAAGTCGCAGCGCTTGAGGTTCTCGATCACGGCCGGCCCCCTTGGTTCAGTGCACCGAGCACGAGACGCACGGGTCGTAGGCGCGCACCAGCATCTCGAGCGCGTGCGCGACCTCGGCCGACGGCTTGCTCACGAGCGACGGCAGGAAGGCGCGCATGTCGCCCTCGATGGACGCGAGGTTCTGACTCGTCGGGATGATGCAGTTGGCGCTCGCGATCCGGCCGTCGGCGCCGATGACGTAGTCGTGCACCAGCGTGCCGCGCGGGACCTCGACCATCCCGACGCCGCGGCCGCCGTGGGGGCGCGAGGGCCGCACGGGCTCCTCGGGCGCCGGATCGGCCAGCAGCGCCGCGACCTGGTCGAGCGCCTCCTGGTGGGCCTGCACCGACTCCACCAGCTGCGCCGCCACGTAGTCGAACGGGTTGGCGGAGTCGGGCCGCAGCTTGAGCCGCGCCGCCGCCTCCTTCGCCCGCGGGTGCAGCCGCTCGTGCGCCAGCGCGTAGCGGGCCAGCGCCCCCACCCGCACCGTGCCCTCGGTGCCGCGCACGTGCTTCGACGCCGAGTGGTCCACCAGGTACTCGTGCAGCACGTCGCGGTAGGCCTCGGGCGCGGTGACGCCGCCGAGGCTCGAGTGGAGCGGGCCGCCCATCATCGGGTAGGCGCCACCCTCTTCCAGCGCCGCCAGCAGCTCGGTCCGCCGCTCGACGGCGGGCCACGTGAAGCCGGCGAACAGGCCGACCAGCGCGTCGAGGTCTTCCGCCGCCCCGACGAGCTGCTCCTCGAGCGCGCGCAGCTCCACCGGCCCCGGCCAGTAGCCCATCCAGCCCGCGTGGTAGCTGATCGGCATCACGTGCCGGCCGCTCACCGTGCAGCAGATGTCGTTCGCCAGGCGCTTCAGGCGCAGCGCGCGCTTCACCACGTCGGGGTGGCTGCCCACCAGCGGCACGATGGAGGCGGCGCCGAAGGCGTCGGGCGCCACGAGGAAGCAGACGTGCAGGATGTGCGACTGCAGCCACTCGCCGGCCATGTTGAGCCGCCGCAGCCGGCGCAGTTTGGGCCCCGGGACGATGCCCAGCGCCGCCTCGACCGCGGCCACCGACGCGGTCGCGTGCCCCACCGAGCAGATCCCGCAGATGCGGCACGAGATGCGCGGCGCCTCGTCGTAGGGCCGGTCCTTGAGGAGCACCTCGAAGAAGCGGGGCGACTCGACGATCTCGAGGTCACAGCGCTTGATCTCGGTCCCCTCGAGGTCCACCACGATGTTGCCGTGGCCCTCGATGCGGGTTACGTGGCGGACGACGACGGCACGGCTTTCTCCCATGCGTCACGCACCTCGCGGTAGTTGTTGAACAGCTGGAGCTTCTCGCCCGCCTGCGACCGCGTGAGCCCGTGGCGGAAGAACGCCTCGCCCAGGGCCTCGAAGTTGGGCGTGTCGTGGCAGCCGCGGCACGCCTCGCACGGCGCGCCGTACGCCGGGCACGGCGCGTTGCAGCCCGCGCGCGCCACGGAGCCGAGGCACGGCACCCCGCGCTCCAGGAGGCACGGCGTGCCGCGGAGCGTGCACTCGACGCACACCGCGTAGGGCGGCGTGTAGGGCACGGTGCCCGCCAGCAGCGAGCGCACGGCCTCGAGGAACTCGAACCGGTCGATCGGGCAGCCGCGGATCTCGTAGTTCACCTGCACCACGCTCGAGAGCGGGCTCGCGTCAGGCAGCGCGGCGAACACGCCGTCCTGCCGCCCCTCGTAGACGTCGCGCGCCAGCTCGGTCACGGGCCGGCGGTTCCTGATCGCGTTGACGCCGCCCAGGCACGCGCACGCGCCGATGGCGACGAGGATCTGCGCGTGGGCGCGGATCTTCTGCAGCTCGGCCACGTCCTCCGGCTTGACGAGCGAGCCCTCGACGAAGGCGATGTCGTAGTCGTCGCGCCGGTCGTCCACGGCCTCGCGGAAGTTGACGATCTCGACGGCGGCCAGGAGGTCGGGCAGCACGTCCTCGACCGAGAGCACCTGCAGCTGGCAGCCCTCGCACGAGCCGAAGGAGAAGAAGGCGACCCGGGGGCGCGTCACACGACCTCCCGGAGGTGGCGCACCTCGCGCCAGTTCACCAGCGGCCCCTCGCAGCAGAGGTAGTGGCCGTCCACCTGGCAGTTGCCGCACAGGCCGAGCCCGCACTTCATCCGCCGCTCCAGGGTGAGCCAGATGTTGTGCTCGTAGAGCCCCATCGCGAGCAGCCGGCGCAGGCAGTGGCGGTACATCACCGGCGGTCCGCACAGGAAGGCGACCGTGCCCGCGCTGTCGAGGGCGAGCCCGTCGAGGAGCGAGGTGATGACGCCGATGCGGCCGTCCCAGTTCTCGCGCGCCGCGTCCACCGTCAGGTGCACGTGCACGTCGTCCTGCCGCGAGGCCCAGACCAGGAGGTCGTTCCGGAACAGCAGCTCGTCGGGGCTCCGCGCGCCCACGAGGAGGTCGATGCGCTTGAAGCGGTCGCGGCGGCCGAGGGCGCGGCGCACGAACGAGCGCAGCGGCGCCAGGCCGAGGCCGCCCGCCAGGAGCACCAGGTTCGACTCCTCGAATTGGTCCCACTCCACGCGCCGGCCGTAGGGACCGCGCACGTACAGCACGTCGCCCGCCCGCTGCTGCGTGATGAGGTTGGTGAGCCGGCCGATGCGGCGGATGAGCATCTCGAACGTGCCGTCCGAGGTGCCCTCGCCGGGCAGCGCCGCGAGCGAGAAGGGCGCCTCGCCGATCCCCGGCAGCGAGACCATCACGAACTGTCCCGGCTCCGGCGTGAACCCGTGCGGCGCCTCCACCACGAAGTGGATGTCGCGCGCGTTGTGCGGCGTCACCGAGAGGATGCGGCAGGGCTCCGGGATCATCGAGACCTGGGGCATCAGGGCGCTCTCCCCACCTGCACGAAGATCTCGCGGATCGAGATGTGGGTCGGGCAGTGCGTGGCGCAGCGGCCGCAGCCGGTGCAGCCCACGATGCCGTAGCGCTCCGGCATGTACTTGCCCTTGCGGAAGATCCGGTAGCGCAGCTGCTGCGCCCGCGTGGGGCGGAAGTCGTGGCCGCCGGCCACGCGCGAGAAGCCCGGCACCTGGCACCCGGTCCACGAGCGCACGCGGCTGCCCTCCTCGCCGGAGAGCGCGGCCTGGTCGCACACGTCGAAGCACGTGCACGTGGGGCAGACCAGGTTGCAGCGCCCGCACGAGAGGCAGCGGTCCGCCGTGGCGTCCCACAGGATGTCGCCCTCGGCCGCCTTGAGCGCGGTCGCGAGCTTCTCCGGCGCGAAGCCGAGATGCGCCGGGAACGCCTCGGGCCGCGCCCGGAGCCGCTTCCTCAGCGCCACCAGCTCGTCGGGCGTGGCGGCCTCGAGCGTGCCGAGGTCCCGCATCACCTCGCGGCCGCGCGCCGACTGCACCTTGAACAGCAGCACCGTGCCGAGGTCGTAGCAGTACAGCGACGCGGGGCTCTCGTTGTCCAGGCTCCCCATGTCGCGGCAGAACGTCTCCGCGAGGCACGGCGTCCAGCACGCGAGGCCCACGACGAACGAGCGGTCGAGCCGGCCCGGCACCAGCCGGTCGCGGCAACTCGACTCGTGGAAGGCCCTGAGGACGCGCAGCGACGTGAGGTCGCAGCCGTGCACGCCCACGAGTGCCACGGGCCGCTCCGCCGGGGGCTCCTCGAACGCGAACCGCCCGTCGCCGTTCTTCCGGTAGCGGAACAGCGTCTCCCGCACCGGGGCGAAGAACTGCCGCGGGGGCAGCATCGTGGTGGGATAGTCGAAGGCGAGGGTCGTGCCCGGTCGAACGTCCGTCCACATCCACGTGGCGCCGTTCTTCACCGGTCCCACGACCCGGTAGTCACGGGCCAGCCGCCCGATCAGCGCGTCCAGCCGCTCGCGAGGCAGCCGGTAGATCTCGTTGTCCATCGTGGATGGAGGAGCGCAATCGTCGTGCCGCGAATCGGGGGCAGCCAAGTGGCGCCCCGTAGTACTGCGGAGGGGGAAAGGTGGGCGGGCGTGAGGTGATTGGGTGTAGGGTGTAGGAGGTCGCTCGACCCTACACCCTACACCCTAGACCCCACACCCTGTCCTCACCGCCAAACGGTGACGATGACCCCCATCACGATACAGGAGACGAGCCAGGAGCCCGCGCCGATCCACAGGGCCGCGGCCTTGGTGCCCCGGCTCATCTGATGGTCGATCAGCACCGCCGGCAGCATGAAGCAGATGCCGGCGAGCGCACCGAGCTTGAGACCATGCGTCCAGTTGAACAGGTGCACGTAGCTGGCGATGGCGGCGAGGCCGAACGCGGCGAGCAGCAGCGCGACGAAGATGATGGCCATCGTGCCGGGCGACGGCATCGCGGCGGCTTCGCCGGGCGCCGCCCCGCGCGCCGCGGCGGCCGCCTTGCCGAACACCGGTCCGTTCCAGATGGCGCCGAGCACGAACGCGACGACGGCCGCGACGACGACGGCGAGGTAGTTGATCGAGATGTGCACGGGGCCTCCCCCTGAGGATGGCGGCCAATATGGGGGACAACTGGGTGTTGGGGGTAGGGTGAAGGGTGTAGGATCCGCGACGCGACGCCTAAACCCCACACCCTACACCCTTCACTTCCTCAGCTCCCGCCCACAGCCTCTCTCAGGAACGCCACGGCCTTCGGCCACGCATCCTGCGCCGCCTTCAGATTCGCCCCGTTCCGTCCCATCTGGTCGCGCATGAAGCCGTGCCCCGCCCCGTCGTACACGTGCGGGTCGTAGCGCTTGCCCAGGCGCTGCATCGTCTGGCGCGCCGGCTCGACGGTGCCGGTGACGCGGGCGTCGTCGCCGCCGTAGAAGCCCGCGACCGGCGCCGCGATGCGCGCCATCGCGCTCTCGGCAGGCGGCGTGCCGTAGAAGACCGCCGCGCCCTTGAGGCCGGGCCAGGTCGTCGCGAAGGCGAAGCTCACGGCGCCGCCCCAGCAGAAGCCCACGCTCGCCGCCGCGGGCCGCGCGGCCGGCAGCGCCATCGCGTACTCCGCCGCCGCCCTGAGGCGGCGCTGCACGTCGTCGGGCTTCAGCGTCTGGATCAGCGCGATCGCGCCCTGCCGGTCCACCGACGCGCTGCCGCCGCCGTTCGGGCCCTTGCCCGAGAGCAGGTCCGGCGCGATGGCGATGAACCCCTCGGCCGCGAGCTGGTCGGCGACCGCGCGGATCCAGTCCGTGAGGCCGAAGATCTCGTGGATCACGACCGCGACGGGCGCCTTGTCGCGGCGCTCGGGGTAGACCAGCCACGCGCGGACGGAGTCGCCGCCGCCGGCGTCGAAGGTCGCCCACTCGCCGTGGCGCGGCGACCCGTTGAGCCGGGCGACGGCGCCGTCTTCGGTGGGTGGCAGGCCCTGCGCGGCCAGCGCGCCCGCGGGCACGAGGAGCGCCAGGAGCGACTTGAGGAATCGCAGCTTCGGCATAGACTTTCGTCTCCTCCCGAATCATCGAGGTCCGGATGCGCATCGCCGTCGGCACGAGCGGCTTTGCTTATAAGGAGTGGAAGGGCTTCTTCTACCCCGCCGACCTGCCGGCCGACGGGATGCTGCGCTACTACGGCGAGCGCTTCGCCACGGTGGAGATCAACAACACGTTCTACCGGATGCCCAAGGAGAAGGTCCTCCTCGACTGGGCGGCCGACGTGCCGGACGGCTTCCGGTTCGTGCTCAAGGCCTCGCAGAAGATCACCCACTTCAAGCGGCTCAAGGACGTGGGGAGCGAGGTCGAGTACTTCCTGCGCGTGGCCAACGTGCTCGGCGCGAAGTTGGGGCCCACGCTCTTCCAGCTGCCACCGAACCTCAAGAAGGACCTGCCGCGGCTGGTGGACTTCCTCGCGCTCGTCCCGAAGACCTGGCGCGCGGCGTTCGAGTTCCGGCACGCCTCGTGGCTCGACGACGAGGTGTTCGGCGTCCTGAAGGAGCACAACGCCGCGCTGTGCGTCGCCGACACGGATCCGGAAGACGACGAGAAGGACCCGCTCGTCGTGCCGTTCGTCGCCACCGCCGACTGGGGCTACCTGCGCCTCAGGCGCGCGGGCTACGCGGCGCCCGACCTCGCGCGCTGGGCGCAGCAGGTCTCGGGGCAGGCCTGGAGCGACGCCTTCGTCTTCTTCAAGCACGAGGAGGCCGGCGCGGGGCCCAGGCTCGCCGCGGAGTTCACAGCGCTGCTGCCCAGTCGCTGAAGGTCTGCGCCAGCTCGTCGAGGACGTCCGCCGGATTGCGGCCCGACCGCCGCAGCACCGCGAACGAGTGGTTGGCCCCTTCCACTACGTGCAGCGTGGCCCGCGGCCCGAGGCTCCTCACCACGGGCTCGATGAGGGGCAGCTCGGCGAACTCATCGCGCGTGCCCTGCAGGAACAGCATCGGCACCCCGACCTCGGCGAGGTGCTCGGCGCGGCCCGTGCCCGGCTGCCCGGGCGCGTGCAGCGGGAAGCCGACGAAGACCAGGCCGCGCACGCCCGGCAGCGGGGCCTCGGCCGCCGCCGTGGACGTCATCCTCCCGCCGAACGACTTGCCGCCCGCCACGAGCGGGAGCCCCTCCAGCTCGCGCGCCGCCTCCGCGACCGCCGCGCGCACCGTGGCCGTCGCCACCGCGGGTGAATCCGGCCGCCCGCTGCCGGCTTCCATGTACGGGAACTGGTAGCGGAAGGTCGCGATGCCGAACGACGCGAGCCGCACGCTGAAGGCCGTGAGGAACGGCTGGCGCATCCCCGCGCCGGCCCCGTGCGCGAGCACCAGCCCCAGGCGCGCGCTCGCGGGCCGCACCAGCAGCGACGACACCGTCCCCGCGCCCGGCACCTCGAACAGCCGCTCGTTGGCGGCGCGCCCGGCCTCCCTGCCCGGACCCGTCACGCGCGCACCCGCTTGCGGCCGGCGCGCGCCGCGCGAGCCGGGGCGCCGGACTTGGTCGCGCGCGCGGCGTCGAGCCGCGCCTTGAGCCGGCCGAGCGCGCCCACGAGGTCGGGCGCGAGGTCGAGGACCGGCCGCAGCGGGTCCTCGCCCAGCTCCTGCATCCGCGCCGGCACCGTGCGGATCGTGAACCTCGCGAGGCTGAGCTTGGGCCCCACCTCGCTCCAGTCCAGCGGCGCCGACGCCAGCGCGCCGGGCACGGGCCGGGCCGTGAAGGGCGCGGCCAGCAGCCGCCCGTGGCCGTTCTGCACGTAGTCGAGGTACACGCGGCCGTCGCGCTTGCTGACCTGGCGCGTGATGGTCGCGATCTCCGGCAGCTCGGCCGCCACGACGCGCGCCAGCAGGCCGCCCAGCGTGCGCGCCTGCTCGTAGGTGCACTGCCGGCCGAGCGGCACCAGCACGTGGAGCCCCGTCGACCCGCTGGTCTTCACGAAGCACGGTAGCGCGATGTCGTCGCACATCGCGCGGATCGCGCGGGCCACGGTGACCACGCTCGCGAACGGCGCGTCCTTGGGGTCGAGATCGAGGATGCACCAGTCGGGCGTCTCGAGCGAGGCCACGCGGCTGCCCCAGACGTGCAGCGGGATGGCAGCCATGTTCGCGATGTACAGGAGCGACGACTCGGCGTCGCAGACGAAGTAGCTCAGCTCGCGCTGCGACTCGCCGCTCCACAGCCGCACCGTCCGCACGAAGTCGTGCGCGTACGCGGGCGCGTCCTTCTGGAAGAACGACTTGCCGGCGATGCCGTCGGGGTAGCGCGTGAGCACCAGGGGCCGGTCCTTGAGGTACGCCAGCAGCCA
>DATKNX010000029.1:0-3103 GCA_035541085.1 Gemmatimonadales bacterium
CAGGTGTCCGGATGAGGGAACGCGCTAGGGATTCGGGGCCACCGGCTCCAGCCCCGTTCCCGCCGCCGCCCGCGCGAACGGCCCGGTGGCGAGCAGCTCCTTGAGCCGCGCGACGCTGACGCCGCGCTCGAGGCTGCCGCGGTGCGCGACGGAGATCACCGACGTCTCCTCCGAGATGACGATCACCATCGCGTCGGTCTCCTCGGAGAGGCCGAGCGCGGCGCGGTGCCGCGTGCCGAGGGTCTTGTCGTCCACCGGGAACTGGGTCAGGGGCAGGATGCAGCCCGCGCCCACGATGGTGTCGCCGCGCACCATCATCGCGCCGTCGTGCAGGGGCGAGTAGGGCGTGAAGATGGTGGTCACGAGGTCGGCCGAGACCTTGGCCGAGAGCGGGGTGCCGCTGGCGAGGTAGTCGCCGAGGCCGACCTCGCCCTCGACGGCGATGATCGCGCCCGTGCCCGCGCGGCTCAGGCGGTCGGCGGCCTCCGCGATCTCCTCGGCCACCTGGTGCGCCTGGCCCCGGTAGAAGAAGCGCATCACGCGCGACTGCCCGAGCCGCGCCAGCGCGCCGCGCAGCTCCGGCTGGAAGACGATGAGGAGGGCGAAGGCGCCGTACGTGAACACGAGGCCGAGCAGGTACGAGATCATCGTGAACTTGAGGAATACCGCGGCCACGTACACGGCGCCGAGGAGCACGAGGCCGAGCAGGATCTGCAGCGCGCGCGTGCCCACGGCGAGGAGCAGCGCGCGGTAGACGACCCAGGCGACGATCAGGATCTCGACCACGTCGCGCCACTGGGGCAGCAGCATCCGGATGCGGTCGTCCATCGCTAGCTCCCCGCGCCCGCCGCGCCGAGCACCGCGTCGGCGACGGCCAGCGCCTCGCGCGCCGCCGCCACGTCGTGCACCCGGAAGAGCCGCGCGCCCCGGAGCCGCGCCGCCACGCACGCGGCCGCCGTGGCCGCGTCGCGCTGGTCCACCGGCCGGCCGGTGACCGTGCCGAGGAAGCGCTTGCGCGACGGGCCCACCATCACGGGGTGGCCGAGGGCGGTGAACGTGCCGAGCCGCTCCAGCAGGGCGAGGTTGTGCTCGGGCGCCTTGGCGAAGCCGAGCCCGGGATCGAGGACGATGGCCTCGCGCGCGATGCCGGCCTCCAGCGCGCGGTCGCGGCACGCGGCCAGCTCGGCCGCGACCTCCGCCGCCACGTCGGCGTAGCGGGCCAGCGCGTCCATCGTCTGCGGCTCGCCCCGCATGTGCATCAGCACGACCCCGGCGCCGGCGGCGCGCACGACCTCGGCCATGCGCGGGTCGTGCCCGAGGCCCGACACGTCGTTGACGATCTCGGCGCCGGCCGCGAGCGCCGCCTCCGCCACGCGGGCGCGGCGCGTGTCCACGCTCACGGGGAGCCCCGTCGCCTCGGCGACCGCGCGCACCACGGGCACCACGCGCCGCAGCTCCTCCGCCTCGTCGGGCCGCGCGGCGCCGGGGCGGGTGGACTCGCCGCCGACGTCGATGACGTCGGCGCCCGCCTCGCGCATCGCCCGCGCGCCGGCCAGCGCCGCGGCCGGCGTGGCGTGCCGGCCGCCGTCGCTGAAGGAGTCGGGGGTGACGTTGAGGATGCCCACCACGCACGAGCGCTCGAGCCCGATCGCGCGGCGCGCGGTGCGCCAGAGGGCCGGCGCCTCCTGCGCGTCCATGAGAAAACGCCCCAGCGCTTGGCTGAGGCGTTCGGGCAGGAGCGTGTCGCCGCCGGGCCGCGCGAGTCCACCGAGCCGCGCGAGGGAGCCGGCCAGCACGGCCCACCCGTCTCCCGTGTGGCAGTCGAGCCCGCTCCGGGCGGCTACGCCCACGAGGGCCGCCTGGTCCGCGTCGTCGAGGGGCTCGACGAGGAGCGCGAGCGGCGCGCCGCCCGCGGCCAGCGCCTCGGCCCGCGACGCCTCCACGCCGCGCGCGGAGAGGACGGACGCCAGCGCCGCCGGGACGTCGCCGGCGAGCGCCGTCACCCTCACGCCGGGCTCGGCGCTTGCTTCGGCACCGCGAGTGGCTGCGGTGCCGTGCCCTTCGCCGCGGGCGCGGCGGGCTCCGCCGCCGCCCCGAGGGCCGGCGTCTCACGCCGCGGCGGCAGCGGCCGGCCGGCGACGACGGCCACGATCTCCTCGCGCTCCAGGGTCTCCCGCTCCAGCAGCGCGGCCGCCAGGGCGTCGAGCGTCGCGCGCTTCCCTTCCAGGATCTCGCGCGCCCGCCGGTACGCCTCGTCGATGATCCGCTTCACTTCCTCGTCCACCAGCTCGCTGGTGCGCTCGCTGATCTCGCGGCGCTGGGCCAGCTCGCGGCCGAGGAAGATCTCCTGCTCGCGATCGCCCACCGCGATGGCGCCGACCCGCTCGCTCATCCCGAACCTGGTCACCATCCGGCGCGCGGTCTCGGTCGCCTTCTCGATGTCGCTCGCCGCCCCGGTCGTCACCTTGTCGGGCCCGAAGACCAGCTCCTCGGCCACGCGGCCGCCGAAGCCGACGGCGAGCTGCCCCTCGAGGAAGTACTTCGTGTAGTTGTGGCGGTCCTCCTCCGGCAGCCAGGAGGTCAGGCCGAGGGCGCGCCCGCGCGGCACGATCGTCACCTTGTGCACGGGGTCGAGGCCGGGGATGGCGAGCAGCACGATCGCGTGGCCCGCCTCGTGGTACGCGGTGAGGCGGCGCTCGTCCTCGGTCAGCACGAGGCTGCGCCGCTCGACGCCGAGCATCACCTTGTCCTTCGCGTCCTCGAGGTCGAGCATGTCCACGCGCGGCTTGTTGCGGCGCGCCGCGAGCAGCGCGGCCTCGTTGACGAGGTTCGCGAGGTCCGCGCCCGAGAGGCCCGGCGTGCCCTTGGCCAGCGTCTCGAGCCGCACGTCGGAGCCGAGCGGGATCTTGCGCACGTGCACGCGGAGGATGCCCTCGCGCCCCTTCACGTCGGGCGCGTCCACCACGATCTGGCGGTCGAAGCGGCCCGGCCTGAGGAGCGCCGGGTCCAGCACGTCGGGGCGGTTCGTGGCGGCGAGCAGGATCACGCCGTCGTTCGACTCGAAGCCGTCCATCTCGACGAGGAGCTGGTTCAGCGTCTGCTC
>DATKNX010000030.1:0-3881 GCA_035541085.1 Gemmatimonadales bacterium
AAGCTCTTCGACGTCCTGGGCAAGCGGCTCGGCTGCGTCCCGGAGGACTGGGAGCTGCTGGAGGCGGCGTCGCTGCTCCACGACGTGGGCACGCTGGTCTCGTACCGCAGCCACCACAAGCACAGCTACCACCTCATCGCGCACGCGGAGGCCCTGCCCTTCTCGCCGCGCGAGCGCATCCTGATCGCCCTCATCAGCCGCTACCACCGCAAGCGCCCGCCGAGCAAGAAGCACGTCGAGTTCAGCGCCCTCGAGCCGGAGGACCGCGCCCTCGTGCGCCGCCTCTCCGCCCTGCTGCGCGTGGCCTGCGGCCTCGACCGCAGCCACGTCTCGGCCGTGGAGGCCCTGCGCCTGCGCCTCCTGCCGGAGCGCCTGGTGATCGACGTGATCCCGCGGCTGGCCTCGACCGACCTCAAGCTGGAGCTGTGGGGTGCGCAGCGGAAAGCGAACCTGCTCGGCAAGCTGCTCGGGCGCGAGATCGTGGTGCGCGCCGCGCCCGTGCTGGAGGGCAAGCGCGGCGCCTAGCTAGCGCGTCCGCGGCAGTTTCAGCAGCACCGTCCCCTCGACCGCCCGCACGTCCTTCCCGGCGGACCCGGCGTACCCGTTGACCAGCTTCAGCAGCGCCACCGCCTCCGCGCCGGGTGCGGCGGCCCGCACGCGCATCGCCGAGGGCGGGAACGTCGCGATCGCCGGGCCCGCCGACAGGACGCCGAGCAGCGAGTCGAGCGGCACGTCGAGCAGCGCCCGGTCCCCGCGGGCGATCCGGATCGCCCGCGCCGCGCGCACGAAGCGCGCGAGGGGCACGGTGTCGCGCACGGCCGGCGGCGCGGTGTCGTTGCGGATGCGGAGCATGTAGTCGTAGCCGGCGACCGGGATCGCGTCCTCGGCCGCGGCGGAGAAGCTGAACCAGGCACCCGACGCCGCGGGCGCTTCCCAGCGGTTCACGTAGCCGACGCCGAGCGCGTTCACGATCGCCCGCGCGCGCTCGTCCGGGTCGGACTGGCTCCGCTCCGCCGGGACGACGACCTTCGCCGTGAACGAGTCGCCCAGCAGCGGCGCGAGCGCGCGGCTCCCGTGCGTCTCGGCGAGGTAGCGCACGGCCCCCGACAGCGCCTTGCGGTCCGCCGGCGGGAAGTCGGCGGCGGCCCGGCGCACCCGGCCGCCCGCGAGCACGCCGTGCGCCGCGAGCAGCTCGCGGACCCGCGCGACCTGGCTCCGCCGCGACACCGTGTACGCGCCCCACGGTCCGGCGAACGACAGCGCGCCCAGGAGGCACAGCGACGTGGGGATGACCTGGATCCGCCGCGAGCGCGTCGCGCCGTACCAGACCGCCACGGCGCCCAGCCACACCGACAGCACCAGCAGGAAGTAGCGCGCCTCGGTCACCCCGTACTGGTGGATGCGCTGGTAGACGGCCAGCCACAGCATCGCCACCGCCGGGAGCATGCCGAGCCAGAACGCGCGGGCGAAGCCCGCGATCCACTGCTGGTCGCTCCGCTCGGCCAAGGGCTGCACCAGGAGCAGCGCGAAGATGCCGGCGACCGCGACCCCCGACACGAGATACCCGATCCACCCGCTGGGCCAGTCCCACGACACCACGACCTTGCAGAAGTAGAGCGTGAGGATGACCAGGTACACCGTGACGAGCGGGACCAGGGTGTACTGCGCGAAGACGCGCAGGATGGCGGGATACTCCCCGGAGTCCTCGAGCGCGTCGAGGTCGGCCGGCACGCCGCCCAGGAAGAACCAGGTCGTGAAGACGAACCCGCACAGCGCCCACAGGCGGAAGTAGGCCGTGTGCGGCAGATCCACGCCGAACAGCTTGTTCAGCGCGGCCAGGGCGAGCGCCAGCCCGAGGAACAGCGTGCCCGACGAGACGGCGGCGACCACCATGCGCGTGAACAGCACGCGGTTGTACTGCCAGAACGCGCGGGGCCGGCCGCGCCCCGCGAACGGCAGGAACGCCACGAGCAGGTGGAAGGTGGCGCTCAGCTGCACGTAGCGGATGGCCCGGATGCGTTCCGTCCAGCCGTTCCACGAGAGGTGGACCGCCGCCAGCAGCGCCAGCGCGACGACCGCGAGGCCGATCCGCGCGGCGGCCGAGCGCCAGCGCTCGCCCAGGAGCGTGGCGGCCGTCAAGAGCGGCAGGCCCAGCGTCGCCGCCGCGAGCAGCCGGTCGCGGAGGAGCGCCGAGCCGAGATCCTCGCTGATGAGGATGGCCGCGAGCGCGGCCGCCGCCGCGCACAGCAGCACCAGCGGGAAGCGCCGCAGCGTCGCGACGGCGGCCTCGACCACCGACCCGATGGACGGCAGCCGCAGCCGCCGTGCCGGGGCGGGCCCCGCGGTCAGTAGGCCTGGCCTCCGGCGGGCACCGCGCAGCTTCCGCTGCGGCAGCTCGCCGCGTGCGACTCGGGCCGGGCCAGCAGCTCCGCCAGCGACAGCGGGGCCGGTCCCAGGCAACCGACGAAGCTCACGCCGCTCGACGTGCCGATCCGGCTCGCGCCCGCGCCGATCATCGCCAGCGCCGTGGCGCAGTCGCGCACCCCGCCCGCGGCCTTCACGCCGAGGTCGTCGCCCACCGTCAGGCGCATCAGGCGGACGGCCTCCACCGTGGCGCCGCCGGCGGCGTGGAACCCGGTCGAGGTCTTCACGAAGTGCGCGCCCGCCAGTTTCGCGACCGCGGACGCCTTCACGATCTCCTCGGGGCCCAGCACGGCGCTCTCGATGATCACCTTGACCAGGGCGCCGCCGCGCCGGCAGGCGTCCACGACCGCCCGGATGTCGTCCTCGACGTGGCGCCACTCGCCGCCCTTGATGTGCCCGATGGCGGCGACCATGTCCACTTCGGCCGCGCCGCGCGCCACCACCTCCGCCGCCTCGGCCGCCTTCGTCTCCGGCGTGGTCGCGCCGAGCGGAAAACCGCACACGGAGGCCACGGCCACGTCGGTGCCCGCGAGCTCCGCGGCGCACACGTCCACCCAGACCGGGTTCACGCACACGGCGGCGAACCGGTGCTCGCGCGCCTCCGCGCAGAGCTTGAGAATGTCGGCCCGCGTGGCCTCCGCCTTGAGCAGCGTGTGGTCCACGAAGTCGGCGACGCGGCGGGGGCCCGCGGCCGGCGTCCACGCCGCCAGCTGCACCTGCGGGCCCCGCCACGAGACGTCCTCCAGGGGCCGCGCCGTGCCGCCCGAGGCGGGGTGCACGGCCACGGCCGCCGGCGCTGCCGCGCGGCCGTGCCCCTGGCGCAGCACCCGCCGCACCACGTCGGCCGCCAGCGCGTCCAGCTCGCTGTCGTTCATAGCACCTGTCTTCCGCCGATGTCCACGCGATCCAAGACGCCCACGATCACCGCCTGCACCGGAAGCCACGGGTCGTCGAAGATCTTCCGCGCGGAGGACCCCTCCTGCACGACCAGCACCCGGTCGCCGACGCCGGCGTCCACCACGTCGAGCGCGATGACCTCCGCACCCTCCGGCTCCATCGCGAGCGACAGGCGGCGCACCAGGAGGAGCTTCTTGCCCTCCAGGCGGTCGTTCTTGTGGGTGCTGACGACATCTCCGACAACGGCCCCCAGGTACATGCTGGCTCCCCGATACGGGAAGGTGAGGAGGTGATGAGGGCAGACGGTCCTCATCACGTCATCACCCCATCACGTCATCACTTCATCACCTTCCCGTCTCCGACATCGATTCGCTCCACCTTGCCCACCACCGCAGCATCCACCGCCACGTCCAGCTTCCACAGCGCGATGCTCGCCTCACGGGCGGTGATGTAGTAGCACAGCTCGCCGGGTCCGAGGCCGAAGGTGTCGGCCGCGACGACCGGCGCGCCGCGATCCTTCCCGGACGCGTCCACCGGCTGCAGCCACTGCAGGGGGATGG
>DATKNX010000031.1:0-5222 GCA_035541085.1 Gemmatimonadales bacterium
GCCGCCCGGACGCCCCGTATCTTGTTGGCGGCCATGGCGCTGCCAATCCCGGCGCCGTCGACCATGATTCCCCGCCAGGCCCGTCCCTCGGCCACCGCGCGCGCCACCGCCACCGCGTAGTCCGGGTAGTCCACCGGGTCGCTGCCGCCGGTGCCGAGGTCCAGGACCTCGTGGCCGAGCTGGGCGAGCGTCGCCTTGAGCTGCTCCTTAAGCGGGAAGCCGCCGTGGTCGGCGCCAAGCGCGACGACGCGGGGAGTGGTCGCGGCGGCCGGAGGGGGCGCCGGGGCCGTCGCGGCCGGACTCGGAGCCGCCGTGCGTCGGTGCGCCCGTGCCTCTGTGCGCCCGGGCGCCCGTGCCCCCGTGCCCTCCGCCTCGCCCAGCGACAGTCCCAGCGCGCGCGCGAGGTCGCGCGCGGCCGGCGTCACGAGCGCGCCGGGCGGGACGGCGAGCGCCCGGCCGGCCTTCGCCGCCTCGCGCACGTCCGCCTCGGTGACCACCCGGCCGTCGCTCATGGCCGCGGCGGCGGGCCGAGCCTGGATTTGACGTGGTAGAGGTACTGGATGGTGAACTTGTCGTTGTCGGTCAGCTGGGCCTGCGTGGGCGCGGCGAACATCAGGTCGCCGAAGTTCGGGCTCTCCGACAGCAGGCCGAGCGCGTGGCCGAGCTCGTGGGCCGTGATGAAGTGGTAGCAGGCCCTGGCGGCCGCGGTGTCGGCGCCCGGGAACGCGGCCACGTACGAGCGCATCGGGCCGACGAGGGCCGTGGTGTCGGAGTCCGTGGCGAACTGCGTGACCCCGTGGCACGCGCCGACGGAGTCGGCGTGCATCTCGCGCATCCCGCGCACGACGACGGCCGGGAGCGCCGCCGGGTTCCGCACGACGATGTCGGCCGTCGTCGAGTCGGCGACCATCGTGTACGACACCTCGTGGCACTGGAACGCGCTCACCCACAGGTCCATGCCGGCCCTGGTGTCGGCGCGCAGCTCGCCGACCGAATCCGCGTACACCCGCAGCGGCATGTACGAGGCGGGCCAGTGGAAGACGATGCTGGTGTCGCCGTTGAAGTCGTAGGCGTACCCGGTCCCGTAGAGGTCGTAGCACGACTTGGGCGTGCTGTTCTCGCGGCAGGCCGCGAGGACGGCGAGGACGGCGGCGAGGCCCAGCAGGGGGCCCAGGCGGCACGCGATCGGGACGCGAGGCATGGTCCCTGTACGAAAGAGCCGAGGCGGCCGCCCGCGCAATGGGTCGCTCAGAAGCCCTCGGGGAAGGCGTGGCGCCCGATGAGGGGGACGAAGCGGCAGCCACCGGCTGCGCGCACCTGGAGGCCGCCCGGTCCCCGCACGCCGACGAGCAGCTCCTGGAGGGCGAGGTCGCCGACCGGGACCGCGATGCGCCCGCCCGGGGCCAGCTGGGCCGCGAGCGGCTCGGGGATGTCGGGCGCGGCGGCGGTGACGAGGATGGCGTCGAACGGCGCGGCCTCCGGCCAGCCGAGGGTGCCGTCGCCCACGCGGTACTCGATGTTGGCGAGCCCGAGCGCGGCGAGCCGGCGGGCGGCGCCGCGCGAGAGCTCGGGGATGCGCTCGACCGTGTACACGCGCCGGACGAGGTGGGCGAGGATGGCGGTCTGGTACCCCGAGCCGGTGCCGATCTCGAGGACCCGGTCGGCGCGGCGCGGCGCCAGCGCCGCCGTCATCAGGGCCACCATGTAGGGCTGCGAGATGGTCTGGCCGTGGCCGACGGGGAGCGGCGCGTCGTCGTGGGCGGCGTCGGCGAGCGTGACGGGGACGAACCAGTGGCGCGGGATCGCGGCGAGCGTGGCGAGCACGCGCCGCTCGCGCAGGCCGCGGCCGGCGATCTGCGCGGCCACCATGCGCCGCCGCTCGGTCCGGCCCTCGTCAACGCGCACGGGACGAAGCGCGGCGGCTCCGCATCGCTTGCGGGGCGGGGGAGCCGAGCGTAGGTTCGCGCCGGACGGGCGGAGGAACCCGGAGCGCATGACGGTCATGGTCCGCACCAAGGTGCTGGTCGCCGGCGAGGCGGCCGCGAGGCCCGACGGGCTCGTCGGGACGCTCGAGCACGCCGGTTTCCGCGTCGAAGAGGTGCCGGCGGGGCAGGACCTCGCCGCCGCGGTCGAGAGCGCGGCGCCCGACGCCGTGCTGCTGTGCGTCAGCGGGCCGTCCGATGCGCAGCTCGCCGCCGTGAAGCGGCTGCGCGAGACCATCCAGCAGCTGGCGGAGGTCCCGCTGGTGGCGCTGTCGGGCAAGAGCGGGGAGGCGGTGGCCGACTTCATCTTCGCGGGCGCCGACGACGCGGTCGGGGCGCCGGTGAGCGGCGTGGAGCTCCGGGCCCGGCTCGACCGGCTGCTCGCCCGCCGCGAGGAAGTGCGCGAGCTCCGGATGACGCTCCGCGCCCGCGACCTGCTGTTCGACATCTTCCAGGAAGTCTCCTCCGCGCTGCGGGCCGAGGAGATCTTCCAGACGCTGGTGCGCCGCGTGGGCCAGGCGCTGTCGCTGTCGCACTGCTCCTTCGTCATCACCTCGCCCGGCGCCGACCACGGCCGCGTGGTCGCGGTCTACGAGAATCCCTCCGTGCGCGACATGCGCGTCGAGCTGACGCGCTATCCGGAGATCCAGGAGGCGCTGCGCACCGAGCGCCCGGTGGTGATCGAGGACGTCAAGGAGCACCCGCTGTTCGCCAGCATCCGCGACAAGTGGGACGCGCAGGCCGTCGAGGTCAACATCCGCTCCGCGGTGGCGCTGCCGGTCTTCGTGCAGGGCACGCCGGCCGGCGTCTTCTTCCTGCGCACGCGCGAGGGCGACCCCGAGCTCACCAGCCGCGACATCGCGCTGGCCGACACGATCGCCAAGGCCGCGGCCAAGGTGCTGGAGAACGAGGAGCGGCGCGCGGCGATGTTCCGCCGCCAGCTCAACGCCGGCGCGCTCGACGTCCTGACCGGCTGCGCGAGCCTCGACGGGCTCGACCGCCGGCTCCGGGACGAGTACGAGCGCGCGCGGCGCTACCGGCTGCGCTTCTGCTTCGCGGTGCTCGACGTGGACCACTTCCGGACGCTGAACGAGCGGCTGGGGGCGCAGGCGGGGGACCGCATCCTGGCCGATCTCGGGCAGCTGCTGCAGCGGGAGCTGCGCTCGCCCGACTTCGTGGCGCGCTACGGGGGCGACGAGTTCGCGCTCGTCCTGCCGGAAACCGACGCGCGCGGGGCCCGGAACTTCGTTCAGCGGCTCGGCGCCGCGGTGGCGAAGCACAGCTTCCCCGACATGGGGGGCGAGCGCCCCAGCTTCTCGGCCGGCATCGTGTCCTTCCCGCATCCCGAGGCGCTGCGCCCCGAGGACCTGTTCGCGCTGGCCGACTCCGCGCTGGCCCGGGCGAAGGCCTCCTCCGACGATCGGATCGCCATCGCCCCCTCGCCGGTCGCCTAGCCCGCGGCGGCCGCGTCCGCCGCGGCCGCGCGGAACGCGTCGGCGAGCGTCCGCTCCGCCGCGCGCAGCTCCGAGCGGAAGCGCGCCATCAGCGAATCGTAGAACTGCAGCGGTGTGACGTCGCCGCCCTGCGCCTCGACCGCGCGCCGCACCTCCTCGACCAGCCGCGTGTGCCCCTCGACGGCGGCCGCCAGCGCCGCGAGCGCCGAGGCGACCTCCGTCACCGTCTCCGCGCGCCGCTCGCGGCGCCGCGCGAGGGCGGCGAGGATGTGCGCGCGGGTGACCTGGGGCTCGGGGTCCGGGGACCGGGGACCGGGGACCGGGAGAATGGAGCCGGGGTCCGGGAAGGCTTTGCCCGCGCCCCTGCCCCCGGATCCCGAACCCCGCTTCTGCCTCATTCCCGCTCTCCCGGCTTCAGGATCCGGTCCAGCACGCTCGTCCGCTTCCGGCGCCGCTGCTCCAGCTCGGACTCCGCGTCCGTGACCCGGTGCTCGAGCTTCACCTTGGCTTCTCTCAGCCGCTCGACCAGCTCCCGCTCCGTCTCCAGCTCCGCGCGCAGCCGCTCCATCTCGGGCGTGAGCGGCCCGCCGGGCGCCCGCGGCGCCTCGGCCACCTTCGACTCGAGGGCGCCGCTGCGGCGCGCGGCGTCCGGGCCCGGCGGGGCCGCGGGCGGCGGCGAGTCCAGGGGCAGCGGCTTGGTGCCGAAGAGCGAGACGCCGGCGGAGGGGCGGGCACCCGGGACGGCGGCCGCCGGCGGAGCCGCGGCGGCGGCCGGAGCCGATGTGGGGACGGCGGCCGGAGCGGCGGGCGCGGCGCGCGGAGCCTCGGGAGCGCCGGGCGGCGCCACCTTCGTGCCCTCGCCCAGCGCGCGCGTGGTCCCCGCGCCCGCGCCGAGCGCGAGCTGCCCCGACGTGGACACGCCGGCGTGGTCGGCGATCTCGGTCAACACGCGCTCCTGGCCCTCGAGCACCTCGGTGAGGCGGACGATCTCCTTCGCCATGTGCCACAGCGCGTCACGCTGCTCGCGCTCGCCGTCCACGATCGCCGCCAGCAGCTCCAGGTTCGAGACCTCGCCCGGCTCCTGCCGCGGTGCGCGGGGCGCCTCCGGCGCTTCACCGGCGACGTCCTCCTGCCGGGGCGCCATGCCGTCGAGCCCGTGGAGGATCTGGCGGTGCGACCGCCCGGCGGCGTACCCCTCGGCGATGGACCGCAGAACCGCAACCGCGGGAGGCGGGTAGCGCCGGCGCCGGCCCGTGCCGACGGAGGGGATGTGGTCGAGGAACGCGTCCCGGTAGTAGCGGACGGTGGACTCCGGCAGGCCGAGATCGTCGGCCACCTGGCGCAGGGTCAGCAGGGGCTCGTCGGGCATGCGGCCAAGATATGACCTGGCGCCGGGAGCGGCAACACGGTGGCAACTCCGCAACGGCGGGACTGCGCCGGCTGCGCGGGGCCGCGCGGCGCGGCTACTCGAGCCCGATCTGGGTCCGGTCGGCCCTGAAGTCGCGGCCGCAGCGCGGGCAGTGGAGGCCGCCGCCCGGCGGCTCGGTGAGCGCGTAGTCGAACGTGCGCCCGCACGCGCACTCGGCCACCAGGCTCTGGTACCCGCACACGATGCACCAGCTGTCGTCGGGGGCGTAGAGGCGGAAGCGGCCGCAGGTCTCGCACCGCTTGGGGAGGCGGTCGGGCGCGCTCACCGGTGGCGCCTGAGCCAGGTCAGCGGGTCGAGGGCCTTCACCTCGTTCGGCGCGCCGGCGCTCTCGCCGCGGATCTGGAACTCGATGTGCGG
>DATKNX010000032.1:0-10190 GCA_035541085.1 Gemmatimonadales bacterium
CGACCGCGATGGAGCGGGGACGCAGGATCGAGTCTGGCACGCCAAGAACCTAAGGCCGGGGCCGGAGCGGGAACAGGCGTGAGCTTGGCATCCGGCGCGGCGCCGAGTAGACTGGCCCCGTGCGACTCCGCCCCGCCGCTCGCCACGCCGCGCTCGCCGTTGCCGCGCTCGCCGCGGCCGCCGGGTGCAAGGACATGCTCCCGCTCGGCACCGTCACGGTGTCGCCGCCGACCGCGGCGCTGTGCGTGGGCGACAGTCTGGCCTTCACGGCGCAGGTCCTCGACAACTCGGGCAATCCCGTGGCGTCGCCCCGGGTGCTGTGGACCTCGAGCGCGCCGCAGGCGGTGACGATCGATCCGGCGCGCGGCGTCGCGCACGCCGTCGCCACCGGCTCGGCCCGGATCACCGCCTCGAGCGGCGGCGCGATGAGCGCCCCCGCCACCCTCGACGTTCCGGCCGACCTCGTGCCCGAGTTCGTGCCCGACAGCGTGGTGCTCGCACCCGGCGACACGATGACCCTGGGCGTCCGGTTGCGGCGCGTCTCGGCGGGCCCCGTGCCGGCGCACGTTCCGCTGATCGCACCCTCGAGCGGCCCGGTCGCCACGCAGGACGCGAGCGGGCTCGTGACGGCGAAGGCGGCCGGCTCGGCGGGCCTGTCGCTCTCGGCGTGCGGGCACCAGGGCGGCGGCGGCGTGACGGTTTTCGATCCGCCGGACTCGGTGAGCGGATGGGCGTACCTGTGGCTGTCGGGCGCCGGCGAGGTGCGCGCGCGGCTCCCGGCGCGGGCCGGGAACTTCGCGCGCACGGGCGGCGGACCGGGGTTCCAGGTGGTCAGCCCCTTCGACAATCCGTCGCGCTTCTTCCTGTACGAGGACACGGTCGCGCTCGCGGCCGCCGGCGCGTTCCCGCTCGACTCGCTCAGGACCACCGAGGTGACGGACAGCCTCGCGTGCCGTCCGCCGCGCCCCTTCGCGATGTTCACCGACCAGACGAGCCCCGCGGCCGTCACCCTGTTGTTCGGGCTGCGCGGCGACTCGCTGCACGTCACCACGTTCGTGCCGCACACCGGCTTCGCGGCCGTCTCGGGCCGGATGCTCTTCCGGATGAGGGGAGAAGTGGCGGGACAGCTCGGTCCGGGCGGGAGCCCGGACACGCTGGCGGCGGTCTACACGTTCAGCGCGCCGCTGGTCACCTGGGGCGGGGTGTGTCCCTGACGGGGAGGTGATGACGTGATGAAGCGATGATGTGAGGAGGTGAGAACGGCGCTCACGTCATCACCCCATCATTGCATCACATCCTCACCTCCCCGTCGTCTACCGGAGTATCCGCACCAATCCGGCGTCAGCGTATCCCCGGATGAACGACTCGGCGTCGGTGGCCGGGATCGTCACGCCGGTCAGGCGCGAGGCGCGCGCGGCCGCGACGGCGATGAACTCCTCGATGGGCCGTCCCGCGCACGCGGCGTCGTCGTCCCGCATGCCCGCGACGATGTCCTCCCACGTGCCCACGTAGGTCACGCCGTCCCGCGTCGTCACGCGGTGCACCTCGAAGCCGCGCGGCTGCCGGTGCATCGCCTGCAGCTCGGTCACGAGCGTGCCGAACAGATCGAGCTGCGCGGGATCGCGGGAGCCCGTGCCGTCGGGGCCCGCGGCCTCGATCTCGGCCAGCAGGACGTCGGTGGCGTCGGCGTCGCCCGCCAGGTCGGCGAGCCGCACCAGCCACGGCTTGAGCTCGGGATCGTCCTCGGGCAGGCGGTAGATGCTGCGTTTCAGCTCGATGAGCCGCCAGATGCCCAGCTCGTCCCAGTGGTCCTCGGGCTCGGTGTGCTCGAACTCGGCGAGGGCCGGCTCGTACTCGCCGCGGTCGTAGAGGAGGTTCGCGAGGTAGATCCGCGCCTCGCCGTGCTTCGGGTCGAGCGTGAGCGCGTGGCGCAGCCAGCGCAGCGCGTCGGCCTCCACCGCCAGCCGGTGGGCCGCGTAGCCCACGCAGGCCGAGGCCTCGGCGCTGTCGGGATGGCCGGTCAGCGCCACCTCGAAGAAGCGGCGCGCCGGTTCCAGCAGGCCCTCCCGGAACAGCGCGCGCCCCATCTGCAGCACGATGTCCAGGTCGTCCTTGAACCCGAGCTCGAGCACGCGGTCGAAGCACTTCAGGCCGGCCTGCCGCGCGCCGAGCTTCAGCAGCACTTCCCCGAGACCGGCCAGCGCGTCCTCGTGGTCCGGATCGAGCTTCAGCGACGCCTCGAAGCTCTGCCGCGACCAGGCGTACTCCTCCCGCGCCAGGCGCGCGTACCCCAGCCCGACCAGCAGCTCCAGCGCGTCGGGATAGAGGCCCAGCCCTTCCTTCAGAACACCGACCGCTTCGTCGTATCGCCCTTCGTTGTACAACTGGTGAGCACGCTCATCGTATTCGTCCGAACTCAGGAACGGATCGGACATCGAGCAGGACTCCCGGGGGAGGTTGTGCAATGATAAGAATGGTCGGAATCGCGAGCAAGAGCGGAAATGGTTGCCAGGCGGCAAGTTGCCCGCCCGGCGGGGTCCCCGTGGAGGCCCTCAGGCCCCCTCCGCCCGGGCAGCGCCGCCCCACCTCGCCAGGAGCCGGGCGAGCTCGGCCCGCTCGCGCGGCTCGAGCGCGCCCGTCAGCCGGCGGAGCCGCGCCGCGCAGGCCGGGAGCGCGCGCGCCGCGAGCCGCCGGCCCTTCGGCGTCAGTTGCGCGAGCAGGACGCGCGCGTCCTCGTCCGAGCGCGCGCGCCGCGCGAGACCCGCGCGCTCGAGCTGGTCGGCGACGAAGGTCACGTTGCCGCTGGTGACGGCCAGGCGCTCGCCGACCGCCGACAGCGGCATCGGGCCCTCGCGCTGGAGCAGGTCGATCACGCCGAGCTGCGCCCCCGTCAGCCCGTGGCGCCGGGCCTCGTCGGCCACGACGCGGCCCACCGCGCCGGCGCAGCGCACCAGCTCGGCCCACAGCCCCAGCGCCCCGCCGGACCCGGCGGTCCGCTTCGCGATTCCCGGCTGCCGCGATTTCATCTCAAGCTTAAACTATCGCGGCCGCCGCGGGCGTCAACGCCGTCCCCGGACGCAGCGCGCCCGGACCCCGGCGGATGCCGGAGCCCGGGCGCACCGGACCGCGAGGGCCGCTAGTGGCGGCCGGTCATCTCGTCGGCGAGCGGCCCGGCGTCGTACACGTGCCGGAGCGCCTCGATGATGCCGCGGGAATCCACCCACACCGCGCGGCCCACCGCCTCCGAGTAGAGGAAGCGGAGCGGCTGGTCCTCGATGTTGCCGTCGAAGACCAGGCCGACGATCTCCGCGTTCTTGTTGATCACCGGGCTCCCCGAATTGCCGCCGATGATGTCGCACGTGGACACGGCGTCGAGCGGCGTGGAGAGGTTGAGGGAATCGCGGTGCGTGATCCACCGCTGGGCCAGGTCGAACGGCGGCTTCTCGCCGAAGCTGTAGTACCGGTCGTACAGGCCGTAGAACGTGGTGAACGGCGGCGCGATGGTGCCGTTGTACGGATACCCCATCACCTCGCCGTCCTGGATGCGGAGGCTGAAGGTCGCGTCGGGCGAGACGGTGTTGCCGAACACCGCGAGCAGGGCGCGGGCGATGCGCTCGCCGGCCTGCGCGTCACGGGCGTTCAGGTCGTTCGCCTGCTTGGCGAGCTGCCGCTCGGTCGGATCGATGAAGAGCGCCAGCTTGATGAACGGATCGCTCGAGGCCTTCACGGCCGCGGCGCCGCCCTGGATCAGCGCCTGCCGCTGCTCCGCGGCGAGGATCTGGCTGCTCGCGACCATCCCGCGCGCCGCCGCCTCGGGCGTGCGGCCGGCCAGCACCATCCTGAGCAGCGGATCGCCGGCCGGCAGGTCCTGCTGCATCTGCGTGAAGTAGGCCGTCAGCAACATGATCTCCGACGTGGTGTCCACGGGCGCGGCGAGCATGCCCTGGACGCGCCGCTGCATCGCGTCGCGGAACATCGGCAGGCGCGCGCTGTCGGGCTTGGCCGACTCGACGGGCAGGCGCGCGATGTAGCTGGCGATCTGCAGCAACCGGGCGCCGTACGCCCCGAAGGCGTAGTAGCGCTGGCGCACCGCCATCTGGCCCAGCTGGTGCCAGACCGCTGCGCTCTCGTCCCAGGCGGTTCCGTAGAGCCGATTCCACGCGGGATTCGCGTCCACCTTGGCCCGGAAATCCCGCTCCCACACCCGCTTGTGCTCCATCATCTGCGGATTGGTCAGCCCGGCCTGGTAGCCGGTGATCGCCTTGAACGTGTTCTCCAGGCCGAAGATCTCGTTGCGCAGCGCGCGGGCCCGGTCCTCGCTCATGTTCGACAGCTGGTGGTCGATGCGGATGCGGTCGGTCAGCTGGCGGAGGTTGGCCGGATACTGCACGTCGCGCAGGTACTCCATCTGCGCCACGGTGTTGAGCCGGCCCGTGCCGCCGGGGTTGCCGACGGCGAAGACGAGCTCGTGATCGCTCGACCCGTTCGGGCTCCAGCGGAAATACTCGGTGTGCGCCGGCTGCCCGTTCACGTACGCACGCACGATGGACATGTCGAGGTCGTAGCGCGGGTAGGTGAAGTTGTCCGGGTCGCCCCCGAAGAAGCCGGTCTGGCTCTCGACCGCGAAGACCAGCCGGAGGTCGGTGAAGCGGTGGAACTTGTAGAGCTTGTACTGGCCGCCGGCGTACATCGGGACGACCTGGCAGAACACGTCGGCCGCGCCGCCGGTGCAGCGATCCACGATGCTCTTGATCGCCGCGTCACGCAGCGTCGCCGCGCGCTCGGCGGGCGCTCCGGCCGGAATCGCCGCGCTCACGCTGTCGGTCACGTCGGTGATCGAGGTGAGCTGGTCGAGCGTCATGCCCGGGCAGGGCCGCTCTTCGTCGCGCGTCTTAGCGTAGAAACCGTCGCGCAGCAGGTCTTCGCCCGGCCTGGTCACGGCGTCGATGCAGCCGCGGCCGCAATGGTGGTTGCTCATCACGAGGCCGTCGGGCGAGACGAAGGACGCCGAGCAGCCCGGCAGCCGGCCCGAGGAGAGGCGGACGTGGTCGAGCCACTCCTGGCTCGGCCGGAAGTTGTAGCGCCGGGCCCAGTAGTCGAGCGGCGGCGCGTCGAACGTCCACATCTTCCCCGTCTCGATGCCCGGGTACTCGGCCGGGGCCTGCTGCTGCGCGCGCAGCGCCGCGGCGGCGCCGAGGCACAGCGAGACGAGGATCAGGAAAGCGAGTCGCACGCGATGCATAGACACACTCCGTTAGGGATGACTGCGGAACTGCGCCATGCGGTTGTAGCAAATTTCATACGCCTCGGCAACCGGCGGCGTTGCCGCCCCGGGCCCCGGGGCTAGCCGGGCGGCCGGCCTCCCCCCGGACGCGCCGCGGCCGGGGCCCACACCACGCCGTCGGGGAAGACCGCCACCTCGACCAGCCTCAGACGGCGGGCCAGCGAGTCCGGCGCGGCGCCCTCCTCCAGGTCGAACGGGAAGCGCACCAGGACACCGTCGCGCTCGCGCAGCGCCCGGCCGAACCTCGCGACCGAATCGGCGTCGAGCGTCTGCGGCACGTCCCGGGACGGGCGCCCGGTGAGGAACCAGGCGGTGGCCGTGTTGTTCGAGAAGATGGCGCGGGAGCGCCCCTCGGTGCGCAGCCACTCGGCGAGGGCCGACGTCCGCCACTCGTCGTCCGCGTAGCCCCACCCGCCGTCCAGGGCGTCGCGCACGGCGCCGACCGTGGCCGCCGCCGAGCCCCCGAGCCAGGCCAGCGCGGCGAGCGCCGCGGCCGCGCGGGCCGGCCGCCGCCACGGCCGGGCCGCCGCGACGAGCGCCACCGCGGCGGCCGCCTCGGCCGGCACGATGAACGGCGAGAGGATGCGCACGTCGAAGGGGATCGTCTCGTCCACGAACAGGCGCGAGAAGGTCACGAACGCCGCGTAGCAGCCCGCCACGAGGGCCGCCGCGCGGAGAAAGCGGCGGCGCGGCTCGGCCGGCTCCTCGACGGTGGACGCGGCCGGACCCGCCTGCCGCGCGATGACCGCCACCGCGACGACGCCCACCGCCACGGCGACGACGCCGGCGATCCATCCTGCCGGCACCGAGGGGGCGAGCCAGCCGCCGAGCGTGGACGTCAGCTCCCGGAAGGTGGCGGGCAGGTTGCCGCGCAGGCCGAAGCTGCGGACCTCGCCGCCTTCGATCGCCGAGCGGATGGTCCAGATCGTCTGCAGGACCACGGAAGGCGCCGCCGCCACCGCCGCCCGCCGCAGCCGCTCGCCGCGGCCACCCGTCGTCCCGTACGCCCACAGCGCCACCGCCCCCGTGGTCCCCACGGCCGCGTAGCGGACGATGCCGGCGGCCGCCGCCGCGAGCCCGTACGTCCACGGCCTCCTCGAGTAGGTCATCAGCAGCAGCGTCGCCATCACGAGCGCGAGGCAGAGCGGCTCGCTGATGATCTGCCAGTGATCGAACGCGAAGCTGGGCGAGACGAGCAGCACCGCGCCCGCCAGCGCGCCCGCGATGCCGCCGGCCACCGAGGCCGCGAGCCAGACGGTCAGTGCGACCGTGGCGAAGGCCGCGGCCGCCTCGATGCCGCGCGCCGCCTGGACCGGCGAGGCGCCCAGCGCGACGGGAACGGCGATGACGATGGAGTAGCCGGGAGGGAAGTGTCCGAGCGCCTCGGTGCTGTCGCCCGAGAGCCAGTGCGCCGAGGGAATCCGCAGGTCCCCGTGCCGCACCAGGGACTCGGCCGCGCCCAGGTACGACATCGTGTCGGGGTCGAGGCCGGGCCCCGGCGGGTCCGTGATCGCCAGGACCCCGTAGCACGCCGCCGCGCCGAAGCACGCCGCCAGCACTGAACGCCGCACGGGCTCGAATGTACACTACAGGGCGAAATGCTCGCGATGCTGCTGGAAGGCGCCCGCCGGCCACTGGTGCCGGCGGCCGTGGCACGGCCCGAGCCGGGCCGCGGGCAGATCCTGCTCAGGGTGCTCGCCTGCGGCGTGTGCCGCACGGACCTGCACGTCGCCGACGGCGATCTCCCGCGCCCCAGGCTCCCGCTCGTCCTCGGTCACGAGATCGTGGGCGAGGTGGCCGCGTGCGGCGCGGAGGCCAGCCGCTTCGCCGTGGGCCAGCGCGTGGGCGTCCCCTGGCTCGGGTGGTCGTGCGGCACCTGCGCCTACTGCCGCTCGGGGCGCGAGAACCTGTGCGACCGCGCCCGCTTCACCGGCTACGACCTCGACGGCGGCTACGCGGAATACACCGTCGCGGACGAGCGCTTCTGCTTCGCGCTGCCGGCTTCGCTCGAGCCCGCGCACGCCGCCCCGCTGCTGTGCGCCGGTCTCATCGGCTACCGGTCGCTCGTGGCCGCCGGCGACGGCGCGGAGCGCCTCGGCCTCTACGGCTTCGGCGCCTCGGCCCACATCGTCGCGCAGCTCGCCCGCGCCCAGGGCCGTCGCGTGTTCGCGTTCACGCGGCCGGGCGACGGGGAGGCGGCGCGGTTCGCCAGGGAGCTGGGCGCCGCGTGGGCGGGCTCCTCCGAGGCCGCGCCTCCCGAGCCGCTCGACGCCGCGATCATCTTCGCGCCCGTCGGCTCGCTCGTGCCCACCGCGCTCAAGGCGGTCGCGCGCGGCGGCACCGTGGTGTGCGCCGGCATCCACATGAGCGACATCCCGTCGTTCCCGTACGACCTGCTGTGGGGGGAGCGCGCCGTCCGCTCGGTCGCGAACCTCACGCGCCGGGACGGCGAGGAGTTCTTCGGCCTGCTCGCGCGCACTCCGGTCCGCACCGTGGTGGAGGAGTTCCCCCTGGCCGCCGCGGGCACGGCGCTCGACCGGCTCCGCGCCGGCGCGGTGCGCGGCGCGGCCGTGCTCCGGCCCGACGGGGCCGCCCGCGCGTGAGCGGCCGCAGGCGCCGGGGCGGCGCCGTTCAGCCGGCGAGGCTCTTGAGGAGCAGCGAGAGGACGAGCAGCGCGACGAGCACGTAGGTGCGGTCGCGCTCGAACGCGAAGGCGACGGCGGTGAAGGCGACGCGCGCCACCGGCGTGGCCACGAGCAGCAGCAGGCCCAGCTGGATCAGCCCCCGGCCCGTTCCGCTGAACGCGTCCCGCACGATGCCGCCGAGCTCCCGAAGGTCGAGCGGCTCGCCGCGGAAGGTGCGGTAATCCGGCAGCGCCGTGCCGTGGCGCCACAGGAAGACCACGCCGCCGGCCAGCACGACGGCCGCCGCGAGCAGCACCCCGCCGCGCAGCAGATTGCCCACGGCGCGCTGGACGTCCGCGTCCTTCACGTTCCGCCACGGAGCGCGCACGCTACCGGCCCCCCGCCACGCCCTTGTAGATCATCTCGACCGCGACGGCCACGAGGGCGACGGCGAACAGCAGCCTGAGGCGGTCGGTCCGCGCCCCGAAGAGCAGTCGCGCTCCCACGAGCGACCCGGCGAGGACGCCGAGCATGACCGGCATCGCGAGGCCCGGGTCCACGTAGCCGTGGCGCAGGTAGATGCCGGCGCTCGCCGCGGCGGTGACGCCGATCATGAAGTTGCTGGTGGCCGTGGACACCTTGAACGGCAGGTACATCACCTGGTCCATCGCGAGCACCTTGACGGCGCCCGAGCCGATGCCCAGCAGCCCCGACAGCACGCCCGCCACCCACATCAGCGCGAACCCGCCCGGCACGTGGCGCACGCGATAGCGCACCGGCCCGCCCGCCGTGGGGTACTCCGAATCCAGCCGCAGCCGCGAGGCCAGAGGGTCCGGCGGCAGGGCGGCCGTCAGGTGCTCGGCGTGGGGACGCGTGGTGAGGTACGCGGAGACCAGCAGCACCGTCCCGAACAGGACGATCAGCGCGCGGGTGGGGAGCACCGTGGTGAGCGACGCGCCGACGAGCGCGCCCACGACCGTGGCGATCTCCAGCAGCATGCCGACGCGGAGGTTGGTGAAGCCTTCCTTCACGTACGCGGCCGCCGCGCCGGAACTGGTCGCGATGATCGAGATCAGGGAGGCGCCGATCGCGTAGCGGATCTCGGTGCCGAACACCAGCGTCAGCAGCGGCGTGATGATGAAGCCGCCGCCCAGGCCCGTGAGGGAGCCCAGGAAGCCGGCGCCGAAGGCCGCCACGGCCAGGGTGAGGCTGAAGACCAGGGTGTTCAAAGCCGGACGCTCGCGGTGTACTGTAACCTGTCCGGCCGACGTTCACACAAGGGGTGGCGATGGCTGCGGTGCGGAACTCCGAGGACGTGCTCATCGTGGGCGCCGGCCCGATCGGCCTCGCCTGCGCCGTGTCGGCGCGGCGCGCGGGCGCCGATCCGCTGGTGGTGGACGCCGGCGCCGTGGTCAACTCGATCGTGCACTACCCCATCGGCATGACCTTCTTCACGACCCCCGACCTGCTCGAGATCGGCGGCCATCCGCTGGCCTGCGCGGGCCAGAAGCCCACTCGCGAGGAGGTGCTCAAGTATTACCGGGGCGTCGTGCGAGCGGAGAAGCTGCGGGTCCGCACCTACACGCGGCTGGAGTCCGCGTCCCGCCGGGGGAGCGGCCTGGGCTGCGAGCTGCGAGACCTGCAGGGCGCCGCCGCGCTCGACTGCGGGCGGCTGGTCCTCGCCACCGGCTACTACGATCACCCGAATCCCCTCGGCGTGGAGGGCGAGCAGCTGCCGCAGGTCAGCCACTACTTCGACGAGGCCCACCGCTCCTACGGGCTCGACGTGGTGGTCGTCGGGGGGAAGAACTCCGCGATCGAGGCCGCGCTCGAGTTGTTCCGCGCCGGCGCCCGCGTGACGCTGGTCTACCGGCGGCCCGAGCTGAAGCCCACCGTGAAGTACTGGCTCAAGCCCGACATCGAGAACCGGATGAAGGCCGGCGAGATCGCCGCGCGCTTCGGCGCAGAGGTCCTGCGCATCGAGCCCCGCGCGGTGGTCATCCGCGACGCGGCGGGCCGCGAGGAACGCCTGCCGGCGGATCGCGTGTTCGCGCTGACCGGCTATCACCCGGACTTCGAGCTGTTCCGGCGGATAGGGATCACGCTCGACCCGGAGTCGTCGCGGCCCGACTGCGACCCCGAGACCCTCGAGACGAACGTCACCGGCGTGTACATGGCCGGCAGCATCAAGGCCGGACGCGCCACGTCCGAGATCTTCATCGAGAACGGCCGGTTCGACGGCGACCGGATCTTCGGCGCCCCGTCTCCGTCGGCCCGAAACC
>DATKNX010000033.1:0-5841 GCA_035541085.1 Gemmatimonadales bacterium
CGCCTCCCACGCCCGCCTGACATCCCCCACGGTCCTGCCGAGCGGGCCGACCGTATCCAGGCTCCGCGACAGCGGCACCACGCCCCGGGTGGGCAGCGCGCCGTAGCCCGGCTTGAAGCCGACGCAGCCGGTGAGGGCCGCGGGGATGCGGATCGAGCCGGCGGTGTCGGTGCCGAGTGCGACTGTGACGAGCCCGGCCACGACGGCGGCCGCCGAGCCGCCGCTCGAGCCGCCCGTGGTGAGGGCCGGGTTCCAGGGGTTCCTCGTGGCGCCGTAGTGCGGGTTGTCGTTCGTGGTGCCGAAGGCGAACTCGTGCGTGTTCGTCTTGCCGACGAGCACCGCGCCCGCTTCGCGCAGCGCCCAGACCACCGCCGCGTCCTCGGTCGGCACCCACGCGCCGAGGATCTTCGAGCCGGCCGTGGTGCGCGTGCCCTGCGTGGCGATGAGGTCCTTCACGGCGACGCACTCGCCGTGGAGCGGGCTGCGGCGCGCGCCGGAGGAGAGCTCGAGGTCCGCCTGCGCCGCCTCCACGCGCGCGGTCTCGCCCGTGACGGTGATGAAGGCGTTGAACGCGGGCTGCGCGCGCTCGATGCGGCCGAGGGTCTCCTCGACGCGGCGTGCGACGGAAGCGGGCGGTACGGCCATGCACCAATGGTAGCGCGATTGCGCCGGCCGCGCCGCGCGCCGCGCGCGGCCGCCCTGCCGGACTACGCCGAGTGGTGGCAGGACGACGAGCTGCTGGTACAACATCCCTTCGCACCAGGGCAGGGTCGGCTCGGCCCGGCCGGCCGGATGTGACGCGACGGCCGGCGCCGGGGTCTAGATGACCGTGCGAGTCGCTCGAATCATCAGGGGATGGACGGCCGTCGCGGCGGCACTATTGCCGGGCTGCGGCTCTCCCACGTCGGTCGCGCTCGACCATCCGACGGTTGCCGAGGTCCAGGCCTACCGGGCGCGCTGGGACGCGCTCGGCATAGGCACGTACTCGTTCACGTACGAGTTCTCGGCCTTCACCGCCCTCGCGGGCCAGCCGATCCGGCTGGCCGTCAGCGCCGACACCGTCAGGCGTGCCGTGCTGTTCGGCACCAACCAGGCGCTGGACGACCCGGGCGGGTTCCCGACGATCGACGGTCTCTTCGACCTCGCGCAGGAAGCGGCGAGCCGGGACTCACTCGAGAGCATCAGCTTCGATCCGGTCTACCACTACCCGACGAGCATCCAGCTCCTCGCGATACCCGACCTGCTCTCGCGCGCCAGCGCCGGCGACCTGAGCCTCGCCTGGTGACGGCGCGGGCGCGGCGGGGAGCCGCGCCCGTCGTCGCGTCGTGTCGCGAGGCCGCCGGAGTGCCTACCGCCTCGGCGCGGTCCCCAGCCTCGCCAGCACGTCGCCCAGCGCCCGGATCTCGTCGCCGTAGCGCGCCCAGTCGCCGGCGCGCTCGGCCGCGATCGCCGCGTCGTAGTGCTGCCGCGCCTCGGCCACCAGCGCCCGCTGCGCGTCCGCCCCGCCGGCCGCCGCCTCGACCGCCGGCACCCCCTGCGTGCGCGGCCCCGCCGAGCCGCCGAACAGCTCGGCCAGCGCGGCGTCGAGCGTCTCCGCCATCGCGACCTCGTTCTGGTAGGCCACGACGACGCGCTTGAGCTCGGGGATCTTGCCGCCCGAGGCGCGCAGGTAGAGCGGCTGCACGTAGAGGAGCGAGGTGCCGATCGGGATCACCAGCAGGTCGCCCCAGATCACCTGCGAGCCGCGCTGGTCCCACAGCGAGACCTGCTGCGAGATCTCGGTGTTCTGGTTGATGCGGTTCTCGATCTGCGTCGGGCCGAAGACCAGCGACTGCCGCGACAGGCGGTAGACGCGCAGCTTGCCGTACTCGGCGCCGTCGTTCCGCGCCACCATCCACGCCGCGAGGTTGTCCTTCCCGCGCGGCGTGAACGGCACCATGTACACGTACTCCTCCTGCGCCTCGCCCGGCAGCTTCATGATGATGTGCCGCATGAACGGCACCGCGCCGCCCGTGGACCGGTTCACGACCGGGATCTGCCACTGGTCCTCGCGGTGGTAGAAGTCCACCGGCGCGTCCATGTGGTAGGTGGCGTAGAGCGCCGTCTGGATGCGGTAGATGCGGTCCGGGTACCGGAGGTGCGGCCGCAGGTCGGTCGGGAAGCTGTCGAGGGGCGAGAGGATGCCCGGGAAGATCTTCGCCCAGGTGCGGATCAGCGGGTCGCCCGGCGCGCTGACGTAGGCCTTGACCGAGCCGTCGTACGCGTCGATCACGACCTTGACGCTGTTGCGCATGTAGCTGGTGCCGTCGGAGAGCCGCTGCGCGTACGGGTACCCGTCGGTCGAGGTGTACCCGTCGAGGATCCACTTCAGCTGGCCCGTGGGCGTGATCACGAGGTACGGGTCGGGGTCGAAGGTCAGGAAGGGCAGGGCCTTCCCGGCGCGCCCGAGGATCTCGCGGTTGTAGAGCGCGCGGCTCTGGTCGGTGATGTCCTGCGAGAAGAACACGTTCGACGCGCCGAACCGGACCGCGAGGAGCAGCTTGCGCCACAGGTTCCGGACCGGCACGCCGCCCGTGCCCCCGTAGGGCGTGTAGACGTCCTGGTCGCCCGACGGGTAGTCGAACTCGCGCTGCCGCGTCCCGACGAACACGTAGTCGTCGTCCAGCTCGCCGTAGTAGATCTGCGGCCGCGTGACGGTGAGCGAGACGCTCGAGGTGGGCGGCAGGTCCTTCACGAACAGCACCGGCAGGCCCTCGGTGGTGGCCTGGTTCACCGGGCCCAGCGTCAGGCCCATCCCGTGCGTGAAGGTCAGGTGCTCGTTGATGAAGGTCCGCGTGGGCAGGCTCGCGGGGTTCAGCTCGCGCGGCGAGAGCAGCGTCTGCCGGTAGTGCCCGTCTATCCAGTAGCGGTCGTCGTCCACCGACACGAAGTCGTAGTAGGTCCGGATCTCCTGCAGCTGGCCGAAGGTCTGCAGGAGCGGGTCGCGCTCCCACAGCCGCACGTTCTCGATCGTGGGCGCGTTGGCCCGGAGGTCGGCGAGGGTGAGCGGGGTCTCCGAGCCGAGGTCCCGGACCTCGACGCTGTCGAGGCCCCAGGCCGCCCGCGTGGCGACGATGTGCGAGCGGAGGTACGGCGTCTCGCGCGTCAGCTCGGTGGGTGCCACGACGAACTTCTGCACGATCGCCGGATAGACGCCGCGCCCGATCAGCGCGACGACGACGTAGCCGCCCACGGCGTAGAGCGTGTAGCGGCCGAGCCGCTCGCGCGTGGCGCCGTAGAGCACGAGCGCGGCGGCCGCCACGGCCACGGCGGCCGACAGGCGGAGCGCCGGCAAGGTGGCGTGCAGGTCGGTGTAGCTCGCGCCCACGAGCGGGCCGGTGTCGGAGTACAGCAGGTTCGCGCTGTCCACCACCCAGAGCTGGACCGCGATCACGAGGAACAGCACGGCGAGCAGGATGCCGAGGTGCAGCGCCGCGCGCCGCTCGAACCTGAGGCCGCGCCCCCTCACCACGATCTCGGACCGCAGTGCGTACACCAGGAGGAGGGCGAGCAGCGTGCCGAGGACGAGGGCGAACAGGAACGACAGGACGGCGCTCACCAGCGGCAAGGTGAACACGTAGAAGGCCACGTCCCGGTGGAAGACCGGGTCGGTGGTCCCGAACGGCGTGGCGTGCAGGGCCGGGAGCACGGTGTCCCAGAGCGAGGAGGCCGTGAGGCCGGCGAGGAGGCCGATCACGATCACGATCGGCGTGCTGGCGCGGCGCACGGCGCGCGAGGTGTCGAGCTGCGGCGTGCTCGGCCCGACGCGGACCACCACCGGGTTCAGCGTCACGCCGCGCTGCGCGAGGCGCAGGTTGACCTCGAGGATGACGATGGTGGCCAGGGCGACGAACACCAGCAGGTTCGCGCGGGCGGCGATCTGGGTGGTGAAGACCACCCGGTAGCCGATCTCCTGGAACCACCACCAGTCGGTGACGAGGCCGATCGAGCCCGGCACGAGCAGCGCGAGCACGACGAGGGTGACGAGGGCGACGAGGATCCAGCGGCGGGTGCGGTTCACGGGGTCTCCTCCCGCCTCCGAGCATCGCGCTGCGGGGCGGGATGTTCAAGGGTGGGGGAACGATTGGCGCGGCTACGGGGTGTAGGGAGGGTTGCCGTTCCTGAGGGACGGAGGGTGGGCACATGAAGCGCACGGCGCGGTGGCGGGCCACGGCGCGGGCGACGGGCGCCCTGCCGGTGGCGGCGATCCTGCTTTTGCTCGGCTGCGGCGGCTACTTCCCCCCGACGGAGGGGGGCGGCGGCGGCGGCGGGGGAGGGTCGGGGACGCTGATCCAGATGCTGATGACGCCCCAGACCATCGTGCTCGGCCTGCGCGGCACGGCGCAGTTCTCCGTGTCCGGCACGACGAGCACCGGCTCGGCCACGACCCCGAGCGTGACGTACGCGGCCATTCGCGGCACCATCAACCCGAACGGCTTCTACTCGGCGTCGTCCGTGGCCGGCGTGGACACGGTGACGGCGACGACGCTCGGCGGCCTCGTGGGCACGCCGCCCTGCTGCGTGGATACGTCCGTGGTCACGGTGACGGCGAATCCGCCCACGGCGCTCCAGATGGTGGCGCAGCCCGGCGGCGCGACCTCGAACGCCGCGTTCACGAACCAGCCGGTGGTCGAGGTGGTGGACGCCCTGGACCGGCAGCTCCTCCAGGCCGGGGTGCAGGTGACGGCGGCCGTCGCGAGCGGGAACGGCTCGCTGGGCGGCACGGCGACGGTGACCACGGACGCCAACGGCCGCGCCGTCTTCACCGACCTGTTCATCGTGGGCAACGGCGCCACCACGCTGCAGTTCACCTCGCCGGGCCTTACGCCGGTGACGAGCGCCAGCTTCAACGTGGCGCAGTAGCGCCGGCGGCTGCCCGCTGGTTCGGGATGTAGGACGCGCTAGCGCGGCTCCTCGGCATAGAGGTCGCCGGCCAGGTACTTGAAGCCGCTGTCCACGGCGACGGTGACCACGGTGTGGCCGGGGCCGATCTCCTTCGCGAGCGCGATCGCGCCCGCGACGTTGAGGCCGGTCGACGTGCCCGCGAAGATGCCCTCGCGCCGCGCGAGGGCCCACGCCGTCCGCCGGCCCTCCTCCTCGTCCACGGCCACGACGCGCGTCACCAGCGCGCGGTCGAACTGCGGCGGCACGAAGCCCGGCGCGACGCCCTCGACGCCGTGCCGGCCCGGCGCGCCGCCGGAGAGCACCTGTGAGGTGGTAGGCTCGAACGCCACGACGCGCACGTCCGCCGCACCGCGCTTCAGGGCCCGCCCGGCTCCCGTCAGCATCCCCGCGGTGCCGACCGCGGCGCAGAAGGTGTGGATGGGCCCCTCGACCTGGCGCAGCAGCTCCTCGCCCAGCGGCTCGTAGCCCGCCACCATGTCCGGGTTGCGCATCTGGTCGGTCTGGAAGCTCGGCGTTTCCGCCGCGATCTCCCGCGCCCGCGCCATCATCCGCGGCACCAGGTCGGGCGTGAGCTTGCCGCCCTCGCTCTCGAGCACGTCGAGCCGCGCGCCGAAGATCTCCATCGCGCGCCGCTTCTCGAGCGCCACCGCGTCGTTGGTGACGATCCGGCAGGGGTAGCCCTTCACCGCGCACACGAAGGCGATCGAAATGCCGGTGCTGCCGCCCGTGTACTCGACCACCGTCGTCCCCGGCTTCAGGTCGCCGCGGCGCTCGGCCCGCTCGATCATCGAGAGCGCCATCCGGTCCTTGTAGGAGCCGGTGGGGTTGTAGTACTCGAGCTTCACGAGCACGCGCGCCGCGCCCTCGGGCACGACGTGCGCGAGCCGCACCAGCGGC
>DATKNX010000034.1:0-12052 GCA_035541085.1 Gemmatimonadales bacterium
GTCGATTCTGGCGGCCACCTCCGCCCAGTCCACCGGCTGCGCGGCGATCACCGAGGCGGCATCGAGCCAGTGACGCAGCGACCAGCCCGCGGAGCCCGCCACGTCGGCGTGCGTGAGCGCCTGCCACAGGAGCTCGGTGAACGACGGTACGCGCACGTCCATTCCCTGCCACCGAACGATCCGCGCACCAGACCAGAGCCGGTCCCACGCGCGGGCCGGAGACAGTCCTCGCTCGGTGGTCACGTGGAGCTCGAGGGTCGCACCACCGGGCCGGAGCAGGGCGCGCAGGTGGTAGGGGCTCGGGCCCTGCACCTCGCTCTCGCCCGGCGGCAGGCGCGCGGGATCGTACTCGTAGGGCAGGTAGCCCCGGGAGCGAAAGTGCCACCACAGCCGCTCGCTCTCGGCCGCCGGAACGAGCACGTCCACGTCGCGCGTGAGTCGCGCGTCGGCCAGCGGTAATTGGTCCGCGCGCGCACGGCGTGCCGGTCCCTTGAGCAACACGCACGGCACGCCGAGCGCCGCGATGGCGCGAAGGGCGTCGGCCGCGTCCGCGTCCACCGCCAGACCCGCCTTGGCGTCCCTGCGGGCGGCCTGCTGCAGCACGGCCACGAGCGCGGACGGAGCGGCGGCGAGCGCGCCGCCGTCCGCGAGCCGGCGCAACAGCCATTGCTCTGCCCGCTCCCAGGCGATCCACGCGGCGATGCCGCCGGCCCGCGCGGCCACCTCCGCGCTCGCCCAGCGGCGCGCCAGCCGCGGCGGATCGGAAGGAGGAGCGAGGCGCAGGGATTCCAGGAGAAGCCCTGCGAGGGAGCCGCTCACGGCGCCACGGGATCGGCGTCGGGGAACGAAGCGATCACGCGGTAGGCCGCGGGCCCGTTCGCGCGGGGCTCGAGCAGCAGCGCGCCGCCGCGGGTGAGCCAGGCGTGCGCGAGGAACTCGCCGCGCTCGCTCCGCCGGACGCCGATGTGCAGGGTGGCCGGCGCGCCGGCCTTCCTCAGCAGGTAGAAGACGACGATGCCGCGCCTCAGGCACGTGTAGCGCCACGGCGGGGGCAGGCGGCGGAGCAGCGTCTCGGTCCACGCCGCGAGATCGGCCTCCGGCGGCGCCGCGCCGCGGGAGGGCCGCCGCGCGGCGACCCAGCGCGCCAGGCGCGCGAACGACACGACCGAGAGCAGCGGCGGCAGGATGAGCGCGGCGGCGACGGTCCGCGCCTTCCAGCCCAGCGCCGACTTCACGCTTCGAGCGTCCGCACCACGCCGCGATCCAGGCACTGGCGGAGAAACGTCTCGGCCGTCGCGCGCGCGTCCGGCGGCTGCACCTCGTACTCCCCGATCAACGCCGAGACGAGGTCGTCCAGGGTGCGCGGCTCCACGAGCGCCTCCAGCAGCGTGAGGCCGGTGGCGTTCACGGTGAAGTAGCGGCGCTCGTCCAGGTGCAGCACCACGCCCTCGCCCTCGAGAGCGGTGAGACGGACGTTCGGGTGGCGCTGGTAGCGAACGGTCACGGCACGAGCTCGCTCAGAAGGTCCCTGTGCTCGAAGATGTCCTTGCCGAGCCGCAGGCGGTAGCAGCGCGCCTGCGAGGCGAGCCGCGTCACGAGCTCGAGGTGGCGCTGCGCCCGCCCGGGATCCACGACGAAGAGCAGCGACCACGACAGGAGGTCGGCCACCGCGAGCGCCGGCCGCAGGGGCTCCAGCGTCGTGGGACCATCGTGGACCGCCGCGATGGCGACGATCTCCGGCGTCACGCGGTCCACCCAGCGGCCGCCGAGCTCGTCGGGGAAGAAGCCCGTCTTCCCGCGGCGCTCCAGCGCCGCGCCGCCCGTGAGGCCCAGCAGCCGGTAGCCGTCGTCCCTCAGCGCGATGGGCTCGCGCCAGGCCAGCACCGCGACGGGCCGCGTGCCGTCCAGGAGGAACGCCGTGTCGTCGGTGCCGACGCCCCAGCCCCGCGAGGCCAGCAGCGCGGCGGTGGTGGACTTGCCGGATCGCGAGTCGCCGGCCACCAGCCAGCCTCGGCCGCGGGGATCCACCGCCGTGGCCGCGTGCACGTGACTCCAGCCCAGAGCCCGGTACTGCGCCGCCACCACGAGCAGGAGGAACGGCCGGAGCCACGACTCGGGCCGGGCGGCGGCCGCCTCGACGAGCGTCACGCGAGCGGCGCCGCTCGCGAGGTCGACGACCGCGTGGCCGGCGCCCCCCCGCCACACCAGGCGCAGCGCGCCGTCCGGGGGGCCATAGAAGAGATCGATGTCGGGCTGGCGCAGGCACGGCCGGAGATCCCGGCCGCCCCACGGCTCGCCGGCCACGGCGAGCTCGAGGTCCAGGGCGCGGGGCGCGGTGAGCTGCGAGTCGGCGAGCCAGCGCTCGACGGCCATTCGCAGGTCCGCACGGTCGCACGCCAGGCGCATCGTCACGCTCTCAGGATGGACCCCGGAAATGCAACGCGCCAGCTGGTTGGGCTGGCGCGTTGAGCAGACTAGGCGACGACCGGCCTCAGGTGCACAGAATATCGACGCCGCACACATTGCCAGAGGCCAGCGTGCCCTCGACCAAGGACATCTCGTCCTTGATCACGGGTGCTTCGAAAGGCTTGCGAACCATTCGTGACCCTCCCTTCCGGACGATAGCATAAAGTCGACAACCGCTTTAGGAATACGCAAGAGACGGGCCAAACTTCGATCGCCCTGCTCGACTCGCAAGTCGATGTATCTCAACGCATTGGAGATGGCGCGCGCGCGGCCTGGACGATGCGCCACCGCCACGCCTGCTGGCGCCATCCAACACGCGCTAGTCGAGCGCGCGCAGCGCCGCGGCGACGCGGGCGAGCGCGGCTTCGAGGTCCGGCTTCTCGGGACCGAAGCCGAAGCGGATGAAGTGGTCCATGCCGAATTGGTCGCCGGGCACGATCAGCACGTCGTGGCCGATCCGGAGCCGCTCGGCCAAGGCGGACGAGTTCACGCCCGCCCGGTAACGCGCGTAGCAGATGGCTCCGGCGTCGGGCGCGCGGAACGTAAACTGATCGCCGGCATCCCTGAGCCAGCGCTCGAGCACGGGCCAATTGGTCTGCAGGATGCCGCGGGTACGCGCGAGGATCCGGTGCCGCACGCCGGCCTGGAGGGCGAGCGTCGCGAGCCGGTCGGAGATCACGCTCGGGCCGATGGTCGTGTAGTCCTTGCGCGCCCACAGGTCGGCCACGAGCGCGGGTGGCGCGACGCACCAGCCGATCCTGAGGCCCGGCAAGCCGTAGGCCTTGGAGAGCCCGTTGGTCACCAGGACGCGCTCCGCGCGGCCCCACAGCGAGGGGGTGACGGCGGACTCGCGCTCGGCACCCTGGTACACCTCGTCGGCGAGGAGCCAGGCGCCGGTCTCCGCCGCGCGACGGACGAGGCGCTGGACGGCCTCGTCCGCGAGGACCGCGCCCGTCGGGTTGTTGGGATTTGTGACGACGACGAGCTTGGTGCCGGCGGCGATGGCCACGTCGATTTCGGCGGGGTCCGGCTGCCACGCCCTCTCCTCGCGCAGCCAGATCGGGACGATCCGCGCGCCGAACGTCTTCGCCAGGCCCCACGTCTGCATATAGGTCGGGAGGACGATGGCCACGCGGTCGCCCGGCTGGACGAGCCGCCAGCAGGCGCAGAAGTTGGCCTCGGCGCTTCCGTTGGTGACGAGCACGTTGTCGGGGGTCGCGCCGGGGTAGAGCGCGGCGATCGCCGCGCGGAGCGGCTCGGTGCCGTTCGACTGGGGATAGCCGAGACGGCTGTCAGCGAGGATGCCAGGCTCCTCGCCCGCGAGCGCCAGCAGCTCGGCGACCGACAGCGGGTGCACGCCGCTCTCGGAGATGTTGTAGCGGACGCGGTTCTCCCAGGTGCTCTGCCACCGCTCCATCGCGAACGGCTCGAACGACATCGCCCCTCCGAGTGGAGGGGCGATTGTAGTCGGGCCCGGACGGCGAGGCAAGCGGCGCCGCTACAACGAGCGGAGCCGGATGGAGCCGTTGACCGTCTCGATCTTGAGGCTGCGGCCGCCCTGGCCGATGCGCCCGTCGAGGTGGCGCCGGTTGATGCGGCCGGTGACCGTGATGGGGAAGTCGGTCTCGATGGCGCCGTTGACGGTCTCGGCCTCCAGGTCGGCGTTGAGGTCCTTCGGGACCGACAGCGTGACGCCGCCGTTCACCGTCTTGAAGCTCAGCGGCGCGGTGCCCTGGCCGTGGAGCGTCGCCGTCACGCTGCCGTTCACGGTTTCGCCCGAGGCTTCGCCGGCCGCGGTCTCGAGGCGCACGGTGCCGTTGACGGTGTTCGCGCGCACTGGCCCGCCGAGGTTGTCGGCCTCCACGTCGCCGTTGACGGTGCTGCCGTCGAACCGCACGCCCGCGGGGACCTGGACGCGGAAATCGACCTCGACGTCGTTGTCGTGGGTGCTCATGTGGTACTCGTCGTCCGGCCCACACCGGTTCGAGCGGCCGGGATAGACGGCGCAGATCACGACGTCGCCGTCGTGCTGCACGACCTGGATGCTCACCTCGTCGGTGTCGCCGTGGTCGTGCGCGCGCTTGGACGCCGACACGACGGCCTCGTCGCCGGTCGCCGGCTCGGCCTCGACCCGCCCGTTGATGCCGCGGATCTGGAGGGTGCGGCCCGCGGCGATCCTGCCGTGCCAGTTCCACTGGTCCGCCTGCGGTGCCGTCTTCGGCGCGGCCGGGCCTGCCACGCGCGCGGTGAACGCGGGAGCGCAGGCGAGCGCCGCCGCCAGTCTGACGACGTTCCAGTTCATCGGTCCCCCCGGCGCGACGCGCCGCCGCGTCGCAGGTAGATCGTTCCGCTGAAGGACTCGAGGCTGAGCTTCGCGCTGCCCGAGCCGATCGTGAATTCCCACTCCCGCGGGTGCACGTAGCCGCCGCCCGGATTGATCGTCATGGGCCAGTCGGACTCCATGTCGCCGCTGAAGGTGCTCACCGAGACGATCGCGTTGACGTCGCCGTCGGGGCGGATGGTCAGGTCGCCCGAGTGCGAGTGGAACGCGTAGCGGCCGCCGTCGTGGATCGGGCCGGAGAAGCCGACGTCGCCGCTCACGGTCTCGGCGCGCACGTCCTGCCCGTCCACCCGCTCGAGCGACACGTCGCCGGAGACGCTGCGGGCGCTCACGTCGCCGTGCACGCCGCTCACCTCCACGTCGCCGCTCGTGGAGCTGATCTCGAGGTGGCCGCGGACGTCGGTCGCCTCCACGTCGCCCGAGACGCTCTCGATCTGCGTGTCGCCGTTGGCGCAGCGCAGCGTCACGCCGCCGGAGATCGAGCCCAGGGTGGCTTCGCCGCACACCTGGTTGACCTCGATGTCGGCGGAGATCGCGTGCGCCTCGAGCGGCGTGCCGCCGGGCACCGTGATGGTGAAGTCCACGTCGCCCTCGCCGCGGCGCGGCTGGGTGCGCACCGTCACGGCGCTCGCCGACGCGTCGAGGTCCACGCGGGCGCCGTCGGTCTCGGCCACCACGCGGATCTGCTGGCGGTTCCAGGTCTGGATCTTGATCGAGCCGGACACGCTGTTGAGCTCGAAGCGCGCGCCGGTGCGGACCGCGATGGTGGTGTCGATGTCCTGCGCCGCGGCCGCGCGGGCTGCGAGCGCGATCGCCGGAACGACGGCCAGTACGATGATGGGTCTCATGGTCTCCTCAGCTCGCCGCGGTGAGCGTCGTGACACGGCGGAGAACCTCGAGCTTCCGCCCCAGCGCGTGCTCGAGGTGGCTGTTCAGGTACATGCTGTTCGGGTCCTGGGCGAGCGCCGCTTCGGCCTGGCGGATGGCGCCGTCGATGATGCTCAGGCTCTGCTGGATCGCGCGCACCGTGCCGGTATCGAGGCTCGAGCGCCGCGACGCCAGCGTGTTCTCGAGGTCGCGGATGGCGGCGTCGTACGACTCCACGCCCTTCGCGGAGGCGAGGCCGGCGATGGGGCCAATCGTGGGCGACGCGAACGGCGACGCCGGGGCCGCGCGCCTGCCGTGGGTGGCGAGGAGCACGGCGCCGGCCGACACGGTCATCAGCACCAGCGCGGCCGCGGCCAGCTGCGGGATCGAGAACGCCACGCGCCGGCGGCGCGGCGCGAGCGGGATCACCGCCGCCTCGTGCCCCAGCCGCGCCGCGATGCCGGGCCACAGGTCGCGCTCCGGCGGCCGGTCGTCGAGCGCCTCGGCGTGCCGCTTGATCCGGAGCAGGGCGTCGTAGGCCGCGCGGCACTCGGCGCAGGCCGTCAGGTGCGCCTCCGCGGCCTCCCGCTCGGCGCCACCGACCTCGCCGTCCACCAAGGCCGAGAGGCGCTCGCCCAGATGGGCATCCATCGTCAGCGCTCCAGCATCGCGCGCAGCAGCATCCGCGCGCGGTGCAGCTGGGCCTTCGACGTGCCCGCCGTGACTCCCGTCATGGTTGCGATCTCCTCGTGCTTGAAGCCCTGCACGTCGTGGAGCACGAACACCTGCCGCGCCCCCGGCGGCAACCGCCGTATCGCGCCTTCGAGGTCCAGGTCCTCGCCTGCCGCCTGCCGGGCGCCTTCGAGCAGCTCCGCGTCCACTCCGTCGTCCACGCGGCCCCGGCTGCTCGCCTCGCTCCGCCGCCAGTTGAGGATCGCGTTCACCGCGAGCCGGTGCAGCCACGTGCCGAAGGCCGCCTCACCGCGGTACGTCCCCAACCGCTCCCAGGCCCGGACGAAGATGTCCTGCGTCAGCTCGTCCGGGTCGCCGTCCGCTCCCAGCATCCGCCGCGCCAGCGAGTGGATGCGCGCGACGTGCTGGCGGTAGAGCCGCTCGAAGGCCCGCTGGTCTCCCGAGGCGGCCAAGGCGACGTCCGCCGCTTCGGAGGCACCAGGGGCTGCGGTCCTATCGGGCGTCGGTGGACGGCTCACGCCATCCTCCGGGCGGCGCAGCGCCCTTTCCATGCACTCTCTTGGACACGGGGTCGGGGCCGGGGGTTGGAACGGCCCTCAGAGGTTCAAAGCCTCGATCCCCTGCATCTGCTTGAGCTTGCGATGCAGGGTGGACCGGTCGATGCCGAGTATCTCGGCCGCCTTCAGCTTGTTGCCCTTGGTCGCCTCGAGCACCCGGAGGATGTAGCGCCGCTCCACCTCTTCCAGCGGCAGGGTGGGCTCCTGGTCCATCAGGCCGGCGGCGGCGGCCGGCGCGGCCTTCGTGATCTCCGGCGGCAGGTCCCGCAGGGTGATGCTCTGGCCGCTGCGCAGGGCCAGGGCCCGCGCGAGCACGTTCTCGAGCTCGCGGATGTTGCCCGGCCACGCGTAGGCGGTGAGCGCCGCCACGGTCTCGGGCGCCAGCGCCGCCGCCGCGAGCTGGTAGCGGTCCGCCAGGCGGCCGACCAGCTGCTCCGCCAGGGCCGGGATGTCCACTGGGCGCTCCCGGAGCGGCGGGATCTCGATGTGGACGATGTTCAGCCGGTAGAAGAGGTCCTCGCGCATCCGGCCCGCCGCCACCTCTTCGGCGGGCTCGCGGTTGGTGGCCGCGATCACCCGGGCGGCGCTCTTCCTCGCCTGGTTGTCGCCGAGGCGGCGGAACTCGCCGTCCTGCAGGAAGCGCAGCAGCTTGGGCTGCGTGGCGAGCGGGACCTCCGCCACCTCGTCGAGGAACAGCGTGCCGGTGGCCGCCACCTCCACCAGCCCCGCGTGATCGCGGTTCGCGTCGGTGAACGCGCCGCGCTTGAAGCCGAACAGCTCCGACTCGACGAGGTTCGGGGGCAGCGCGGCGCAGTTGAGGGCGACGAAGTTCTCGCGCCCGCTCGCGCCGTGAATGGCCCGCGCCACGACCTCCTTGCCGACGCCGGTCTCGCCCGTGATCAGCACCGGCGTCGTGCTGGGCGCCACGCGGATCGCCGTTTCGAAGATCTGCTGCATCTGCCGCGAGACCCCGACGACGTCGGAGGGCAGGCCCACCTTGCGCCGCAGCCGGGCCAGCTCGCGCTTGGTCTGGGTGGATTCGAGCGCCCGGCGAACGGTGATCCGGAGCTCGGGCAGCTTGGTGGGCTTGGGCAGGTAGTGGTACGCGCCGGCGTGCAGCAGCTCGACGGCCGAGTCCACCGAGGCGAACGCCGTCATCACGACGAATGGAACCTCGGGCCAGCGCTGGTTCACCACCGCCAGCAGGCCGCGCCCGTCCATCCCCGGCATCATCAGGTCCGAAAGAACGACGTCGATCTCGCCGCTCTTCTCCAGCGCTTCCACCGCGGCATCGCCCGTGCCCGCCTCGAACGTGGCCCAGCCGTCGGCCTGCAGCACCGCCACGAGGAGCTTGCGCTGCGCCTCGTCGTCTTCGACCACCAGGATGCGTCCGGCTTCGGGCAAGGCAGTTCCCCCGCGGAGGAGATTGCATCAGCAAGTGTGGCGAAGAACGACAGGGCGGGCAAGAGGGCGAAACCACTACAAGCGGCGGCGGACGAAGCGGTTAGAGAACCAGGCGCGGCAGCTCGGCGAAGTCGCCGAGGAAAATGTCGGGCCGCTCGACCTCGAGGGCGGCGCGCTCGAAGGGGCCCCAGAGGCAGGCGGCGGTGCTGGTGCCGGCGTCGCGGCCCGCGGCGATGTCGTGGGGCGAGTCGCCGACGAACAGGGCGGCGTCGGCGTACTCACCGAGGGCCGCGAGCGCGGCGATGACCGGCGCGGGGTCGGGCTTGCTGGCCTCGAGGTCGTCGGAGGTGATCACGGTGTCGAACAGCGCGTCGAAGCCGCAGCGGTCGAGCCCGATCCGGACGCCGTGCCGGTTCTTCGACGTCACGATGCCGACCTTGACGCCGGCGGCCTTGAGGGCGCGCACCGCCTCCACCGCGCCCGGGAAGGCGCGCACCATCTCGTCGTGGTGGGCGAGGTTCCACTCGCGGTACGTGGCGATCATCCGCTGCACCTCCTCGGGATCGTCGGTGAAGCGGCGGAACTGGACGCGCAGCGGGGTGCCGAGTCCCTTGATCCACTCCGATTCGGCGAGGGTCCGGCCGCGGTGCACGTGCATCGTGTGGTGATACGACTCGATGATCAGGCGCGTCGAGTCGATCAGCGTGCCGTCGAGGTCGAAGAGCACCGCGCGAAATCGCGGGGTGCGAGACTCAGGCAGCGCGTCGAGCACGGCCACGGCCGCGGGCGACGGCGCCGGCCACGCGCCGGGCGGCGGCGCCGCATCCGGCCACGAAGCGGTACAGCGGCCCGAAGTTGCGCACCGAGGTGATGCCGAGGAAGTAGAGCCCCGGCACCGAGCTCTCGAACCACCGCGAGAGGTCGGGCACGCCCGCGTCGGCCCGGATCTCGGCGGTGAGCGACGGGTGGAGCATCGGCAGTCTCGCCACGTCCACCTGGAACCCGGTGGCGAGCAGCACGTGATCGGCGCCGAGCGCGGTGCCGTCGGAGAGCTTCGCCTGCAGCCGCTCGCCGGACGCCTGCAGCCGCTCGATGGTCCGCCCCTCGTGAAGCGTTGCCCTGCCGATCACGCGCTCGCGCAGCCAGTCGCTGGCCCCCGAGTGATAGATGGCGTTGTAGTTGTCCCGCCACTCCTGGGAGAACCGGCTGAACAGGTAGGGGAGGTGGTCCCACACCCAGTTCTCCCAGCCGGCGGCGATCTGCGCGTTGGGCGCGCGAAGCCGCTGGAGGAGACTGCGCTCGTCCGAGGTGTCGGGATCCAGCCACTTGATGGGCCTGCGGCAGACCACGTGCACCGAGGCGCCCGCCTCGTGGAGCAGTGCCGTGTACTCGATCGCGCTCTGACCGGCGCCGACGACGATCACCGTCTTGCCCTTGAAGCGCGTGAAGTCGGCGTGCTCGCACGAGTGGGAGACGAGCGCCGGCGGGAGCCCCGCGAATTGCTCCGGGCGGCGGGCGTAGTAGAACGGCCCCGTCGCGACCACGACCGCGGCGCACTCGACCGTTCGCCGGTCCTGCAGGGCGAGCTCGAAGCCGCCGTCGCTCCGCCGGACGGCGGCGACGTGCGTGGCGTCCACGCCTGGCACCGCGTGCTGCTGGAACCACAGCCCGTATTCCACGAAGGTCGCGAGCGGCACCGGGTACCCCGGGCGGCGGCCGGTCTCGGCGAAGAACTCCTTCAGGCCGAACGCGCCGCGGGGATCGGAGAGGTTGGTGGCCCACCAGTGGGAGCGCAGCAGCATGCCCTTCGGCATGTGGCGGCGCCACATCTCGAGCGGCGTGCCGAACACGCCGACCTTCAGTCCCTTCCCGAGCAGGTGCGCCGCCGCCGACAGTCCGTACGGTCCGGCGCCGACGACCACCGCGTCGTAGCTGCCGTTCACCCGTTCATCCTCCTCGCCCTGGCCACCGCCCGGCGTGCGACGTCGCGCACGAAGCCCGCGGTCGCGGCCACGGCCGGGCCGGGGTCGCGCCAGCTGAAGTAATCGTAGCCCGCGGGCCTGAGGAAGGAGCGGCCGAAGTCCAGCACGGCCCTTCCCGGGGCGGGCGTGCCCGGCCGTCCGCGGGCCAGCACGGCGCTGAGCGTGGTGTCGATGTCCGCGCCGAGGTGCCGCATCCACCCGCCCACGCGATAGCCCTCCACACGATCCACCTGCTGCGCGCTCGCCCACTGGTAGACCAGCCACGGGAAGTCGACCCCCGCGCGGATGGCCACCTCGACCGAAGCCGAGAGCCGCGGGTTGATCTCCATCAGGTACGGCACGCCGGCCGCGTCGCGCCGGAACTCGACCTCGGAGTAGCCCTCGAGGTCGATCTCGCGCACCAACGCCTCGGCCTGGCGGCCGATGTCCTCCGGCACCGCGATGGCCTGGCGCAGGACGGACTCGCCGCCGAGCGGCGGCCGGGTGCGCTGCGCCCACTGCGCGAATCGTGCGTGCACCTCGCCCTTCGCGTACAGGAAGCTCACCGCCTCGCGCCGTCCGGTGAGAAACTCCTGGTACAGCACGGCGGCGCCCGAACCGGTGACGGGATCCGCCGCCTCCCGCGCCTCGGCCTCGTCGACGACCAGTCGCGGGCCGACCCACTCGCCGGCCGTCCCGTGGTGGACCCAGGACTCGGTCGGCTTGACGACCGCGGGGAGCCCGATCTCCCGCAGCGCCGACCTCAGGCCGGCGGCGTCGCGCACGACCACCTCGCGGGGGACGTGCAGGCCGAGTCGCCTCGCCGCCGCCAGCGTCCGTTCCTTGTTGACCGCGACGGTGAGAGCCGCTTCGCCGGCCAGGGCCACGCGCACGTCCGGCCCGAAACGGTCGCGATGGCGGCGCAGCAGGTCGATCGTGCCGTCGTGCGAGGTGATGAGCACGGGGGCACGGAAACGCCCCAGCCAGTCGTCGAGGGCCGACAGGTAGGCGTCGGGGGCCTCCTCGGCGGGAAACTCGAAGGCCTTCGCGCACCAGCGCGACGCGAAGGTCGGAACGGCGCGGCCCGCGGAGGCCACGGCCGCGACGCGAAGGCCGCGGCGGCCGAGCGAGCGCACGGTTGCGAGGGACTGCCTGAGACGTGCGTTCAGGATCAGCGCGTCGAAGTCCATCCGGGCCGTTGTGCAGGGATCGGGGGGGCGGTGATGGCACGCAGTATAACCGGGGCGGCGCCATCGGCGCGACGGGTCGGTCCGTGGCTGTCGCGACGCCGGACCATGGTGGAAGCGCGCCGACCCGCCGTCGGGTTGGGCCCGGAAGCTCAGGCGGTGGGGCACCTCGTCGCGAGCGCGATGGCGGCGACGAGCACCAGGCGCGGCGTGCCATCCAGGTCAGGCCCGACGCGGGGCAGCGCCCGGCCGATCTCGGAGACGATGTCCTCGGCGAGATCGGTGCCGGCGGTCGCGCGGCGCAGGAGACGCGCGAGGGCGCGCTCGAGGCCCGCGGGCAGCTCGTGGCGCAACGCGTCGAGAGCACGCGCGACCGCGGCTGCGGCCGGGGCGTCGCGGGCTTCCTCCGCCCGGTGCGCGGCGGCGAGGAGTGAGTGCAGCGCCAGGCGGCGGCTGGCGCCGGTCACGTCGGCGCCGCGCCGCGTCGCGGAGAGGGCCAGGAGACGGGCGCGCGCCGCCGGGAGCACCGACGCCAGCACGCAGGTGAAGTCGCTGGGGGCCGCGGGCAGCGAGGCG
>DATKNX010000035.1:0-7330 GCA_035541085.1 Gemmatimonadales bacterium
CCGGACATCGTGAAGCTGATCAAGACGCTGCGTTGACCTGCGCCCTGCGCGGCGCGGCGGCCGCGGGCATATGTTGCAGCATCGCACGCGGATTCCGATCAGGGCGACCGGGCACGAGCGCCGGGCGACGCACGGAGGCGAGCGCATGGGTGTGGTGAGGATCGAGCGGCCGGCGCCGGAGGAATACGCGCCGCCCTTCGCGAGGTACATCGAGCAAGTGCCGGACGGCGACGTACTGGCGTTGCTGCGTCGGCAGGTGGACGAGACGGCCGCGCTGCTCGGCAAGGTGAGCGAGCGCGACGCCGGGTTCCGCTACGCCGAGGGCAAGTGGAGCATCCGCCAGGTGGTGGGGCACGTGGCCGACACGGAGCGGATCTTCGTGTACCGGGCCCTGTGCTTCGCGCGCGGCGAACGGGCGATGCTGCCGGGATTCGAGGAGGACGCCTACGTCGCGCACGCGAAGTTCGACGCGCGCCCGCTGGCGGACCTGGTCGCCGAGCTGCGCGCCGTGCGCGCCGCCACGATCCCGTTCTTCGCCGGGCTCGACGCGGAGGAGCTGGGGCGCGCGGGAACGGCCAACAACCGGCCGTACACGGTGCGCTCGATGGCCTGGATCGTCGCGGGCCACGAGCGGCACCACACGGCCATCCTGGCGGCGCGCTACCTGCCGGGGCTCGCGAAGGCCTGACGGCCGTGATTTCGCTGATCGTGCCGGCGTTCAACGAGGCGCGCTACCTGCCGCGGCTGCTCGATTCGGTCGAGCGTGCCCGTGCCGCGTATCGCGGCGCGCCCGCCGACGTCGAGATCGTGGTGGCCGACGACGCGTCCACCGACGGAACCGCGGTGCTGGCGGCCGCGCGCGGCTGCCGGGTGGTGACGACGCCGCTCCGCTCGATCGCCGCGACCCGCAACGCCGGCGCGGCCGCGGCACACGGCGAGGTGCTGGCGTTCGTCGACGCCGATTCCCGCATCCATCCGGAGACGTTCAACGCGATCGCGTCGGCGCTCGCCGACGGCCGCGTCATCGGCGGCGCCACGGGCGTGACGATGGAGCGCTGGTCGGCCGGCCTGGCGGCGACGTACGCCGTGCTGGTCGTCCTCGTCTGGCTCACGGGCTTCGATACGGGCGTGGTGTTCGTGCGCCGAACCGACTTCGAGGCGGTCGGCGGGTACGACCGGCGGCGGCGCTTCGCCGAGGACGTGGCCTTCCTGCACGCGCTGTGGAGGAGGGGGCGGAAAACCGACCGGCGCCTGGTGCGGCTGCGGGGCGCGAGGGCGATCGCCTCGTCGCGCAAGTTCGACGAGCACGGGGACTGGCACTACTTCGGCTTCTTCCGGCAGGCCATCGCGCAGTGGCTGGGGATGGGCGACCTCGACGCCACGGCCGAGCGGTACTGGTACCACCCCAGCCGCTAGATGGACGTGACGCCGTTCGACGACCGCGACCGCGGATCACCAGGACCCGCCGCCACGTGACGCTGCGGGATCTCGTCCTCATCCGCCTGGGCGTGGCGGTCAACCTGGTCATCGGCCAGATCGTCGCCGCGCTCCTGCTCCCGGTCTACCTCGACTCGGTGGGCACGATCCTGGTCGCGGCGCTCGTGGGGCCGCGCGCGGCCATCGTCGCGGGCCTGTTGTCGCAGGTGCTGAACGCCGTGCTCTCGGGCAACTTCTCGTGGCTTCCCTTCGCGGTCGTGCAGGTGGTGATCGCGCTGTACGCCGCCGCCGCCGCCCGGCTCGGCGCCTTCCGCCGACTCGCCACGGCGGTGCCGGCGGGCGTGGGGATGGGGTTCGTGGCGGCGTCCTGCTCCGCACCGATTTCCTACTTCCTGTTCGGCGGCGTGACCGCGGGCGGCGTCACGCTGGTCACGACCGTGCTGCGGGCCCTCGGCGCGCCGCTCGGCGTGGCGGTGGCGTCGGCGAGCTACTCGACCGACCTGCTGGACAAGGCCATCGCGTGCGGCCTGGTCTGCCTGGTGCTGCGCTCGCTGCCCCGCACGCTGGCGGCGCGCTTCCCGGCGCTGGCCCGATGATCGGCTACGTCCCGGGCACCTCGCCGCTCCACCGGGCCCACCCGTACACCACGCTCGCGCTGGCGGGGGCCGTGCTGCTCGGGGCGTTCGCGCTGACGCGGCCGCTGGAGGTGTGGCTGCTCGTCGCGGCCGCGGCCGCGTTCGCCGCGGCCGGCGGCGTGCTGCGGAGCAGCGCGCGCACGGCGCTCCTGCTCTCGCTGCCCATCTGGGCGCTCCTGTTCGTCCTGCACGGGTTGCTGGGTGCGGATCCGCGGACGACGGTCGGCCCGCTCTCGCTCTCGGTGCCGGGGATGGCGAGGGCGCTCGTGCTCGGGGGCCGGATCACGGCCATCGTCCTCGGCTTCCTCACCGCGCTCGCCACCACGTCGCCGCACCGGCTCGTCGAGGCGATGACGGCCCGGGGCGTGCCTTTCGGCCGGACCTTCCTGCTGGCCTCCACGCTCACCGTGCTGCCCCGGATGCGCGAGCGCGCCGCGCAGATCCTGGAGGCCCAGCAGTGCCGCGGCCTGCGGCTCGGCGGGTCCGTGCTCGCGCGGCTGCGCGCGCTGGGGCCGCTCGCGCTGCCGCTCGTGCTGGGCGCGCTGGCCGAGGTGGACGAGCAGGTGCTCGCGCTCGACGCGCGGGGCGCGGCGAGCGCCGCGCGGCGCACGGCCCTCGATCCGCCGCCGGATTCGCGGGCGCAGCGCCTGGTGCGCGTCGCCCTGTTGGTGCTGGTCGTGGCCGCCTACGGCTGGAAGTTCTGGAAGATGCGCGGATGACGGCCCTGGTCGCGCTCGAGCGCGTCGGCTTCACCTACCCGGGCGCGGCACGCGCCGCACTGAGCGACGTCTCGCTCGAGCTCGCGGCGGGAGAGGTCTTGGTGGTGACGGGCGAGACCGGGGCGGGGGCCTCCACGCTCCTTCTGGTGGCGACGGGCTTCGCGCCACGGGTGGTGGGCGGCCGGCTGACGGGCGGGCGGCGCATCGCGGCGCGCCGCTGCGGCGTGGTGTTCGCTCGGCCGTGGACCCAGCTCACCGGCCTGTGCTCGACGGTGCAGGACGAGATCGCGTTCGGGCCCGCCTCGTACGGGCTCCCGCGGCAGGCGGTGCTCGACGCTTCCGCGCGGGCGATGCGCGAGTTGCGCGTCGAGCACCTCGCCGGGCGCGAACCCTCGCAGCTCTCGGGCGGCGAGCTGCAGCGCGTGGTGGTCGCCGCGGCCCTGGCGCTGGATCCGGAGGTGCTGGCGCTGGACGATCCGGCGGCCGAGCTCGACCCCGAGGCCGCCGACGCGCTGTACGACGTGCTGCCGGCGATCGCCGCGTCGGGGAAAGCGGTCGTGGTGGCGACGCCCGACCTCGAGCGCGCGGCGCGCGTCGCCACCCGGGCCGTGAAGCTCGAGGGAGGGCGGATCGCGACGAGCGGAGCGCCCGCGGCCGTGCTCGAGGGCACCGAGCCCTCCTTGCTGGCGCGGGCGGCGGGCTGCCCGCCGCCCTGGCCCCTCGACGTGCCCGCCCTCGTCGGCAGGGTGCGGCGATGACAGGCTGCGACGTCCGCGTCACGGCCGTCCGTTTCGCGTACGGCGAGCGGGAGGCGCTGCGGGGCATCGATCTCGCCATCGGCGCGGGCGAGCGGGTGGCGCTGGTCGGCCCGAACGGCGCCGGCAAGACGACGCTGACGCGCCTGCTCGTGGCGCTCCGGCGGCCGACCGCCGGCCGGGTGACCGTGGGCGACTGGGACGTCGCGACCAGACGGCCCGACGAGATGGCGCGCCGGGTGGGCTACGTGTTCCAGCACGCCGACCAGCAGCTCTTCGCCCGCACGGTGGCGGACGACGTCGCGTTCGGCCCGCGGTGCCTGGGCCGCGGGCGCGCCGGCGTCGCGGCGGTGCTCGACGAGCTGGGCCTGGGCGATGCCGGGGACCTGCACCCGTACGACGTGCCGGCCCCGGCGCGCAAGCTGGTGGCGCTGGCGGGCGTGCTGGCGATGGAGCCGGCGGTGCTGATCCTCGACGAGCCGACGGCCGGCCTGGACCGGGTCCAGCGCTCGCGCGTCGTCGCGGCGCTCGGCCGGCGCGCGGAAGCGGGCGTCACCGTGCTCGCCGTCTCGCACGACCTCGGCTTCGTCGCCGAGGCGGCGGACCGCATCGTGGCGATGCGCGAGGGACGGATCGCGGCGGACCTCGACGCGCGCGAGCTGCTGTACGACCGGGCGGCGCTCGGCGGGCTGGGCCTGCGTCCGCCCGCTGTCGTGGAGGTCAGTGACGCGCTTGGTCTCGCGGGTCGGCCGGTGCGCTTCGCCGAGGCCGTTGAGGCGATGCGAGGGATCACGTGGAGGGAGCAGATTTCAGAGTAGTTCCCAGACGCCAAGTCGCCAGTGGTTCCCAGACGGCAGCCGGCAGTCACAGGAAAGGCCCCGCTTCAGCTTCGAAGCGGGGCCTTCGTGCTCTTCCTGGTCACGCACATTCTGGGAACCACTGTCAGCTTGGCGTCTGGGAACTCCCCTGGCAGCTGTTCTCTGCCATCAGTTCACTGCCTTGAGGATCCCGAGCAGGAAATCCCAGAACTTCGGCACCGTGTCGAGGTGGATCCTCTCGTCGGGGGAGTGGACGCCCTCGAGCGTCGGCCCGAACGAGACCATGTCCATGCCGGGATAGCGCTCGCCGATGATCCCGCACTCGAGCCCGGCGTGGATCGCCTTCACCTCGGGGTCCTTCCCGTACAGCGACTTGTAGGTCGCCTTCGCGGTCTTCAGGATCGCGGAGCCCAGGTCCGGCTTCCAGCCCGGGTAGCCGTCCGAGGTCTTCGCGGTCGAGCCCGCCATCTCGAAGACGGCCCGGACGGCGAAGCACGCCTCGTCGAGCTCGGACGCCACCGAGCTGCGCTGGCTCGTGACCAGCTGGAGGCCCCGGCCCGTCGTGTGCACCGCGGCGACGTTGGTCGAGGTCTCGACCAGTCCCGGAATGTCCGCGCTCATCTTGAGGACGCCGTGCGGCATCGCCGCGATGGCCTGCGCGAGTTTCTGCTGGAGGGCGCGCTTGAGGACCTTGCCCTTCTTGGTGCCCTTCTTCTCCAGGGTGACGGCGAGGCCCGGCTCCACCGTGGCCAGCTCCGCCTTGGCCGTCTTCTGGAAGGCGGCCACCGCCGCCACCGCGGCGTCCCACTGCTTCGCCGGGACGTACACGACGGCCTCGGCTTCGCGCGGAATGGCGTTGTGCTTGTCGCCGCCCTCGATCGAGGCGAGGCGGCCGCCCAGCTCGGCCAGGGCCAGCACCGCGCGGTTGGCGATCTTCACGGCGTTGCCGCGGCCCTTGTCGATCTCGAGGCCCGAGTGGCCGCCCTTGAGACCGGTCACGTGCAGCAGCCCCTGCACGGCGCCGGCCGGCGACGCGTCGGTCGCGAGCTTCCAGGTGCCGATGGTGTCGCGGCCGCCCGAGCAGCCCACGTACAGCGCGCCCTCCTCCTCGGAGTCGAGGTTCATGAGCGTGCGGCTCTCGACGAAGCCCGGCTCGAGGCCGGCGGCGCCGGTGAGCCCCGTCTCCTCGTCGATCGTGAAGACGAACTCGAGCGGGCCGTGGACCAGCGCCTTGTCCTCCATGATGGCGAGGTTCGTGGCCACCGCGATGCCGTTGTCGGCGCCGAGCGTGGTGCCGTTCGCCATCAGGAAGTTGCCCTTGCGCACCAGCTCGATCGGGTCCTTCGAGAAGTCGTGGACCTTGTCCTTGTTCTTCTCGCACACCATGTCGAGGTGGCCCTGCAGGGCCACGCTCTTCGCCCGCTCCTTGCCGGGCGACGCGGGCTTCTTCACGACCACGTTGCCCAGCTTGTCCGCCTTGGCCGCGAGGCCGAGCTTCTTCGCGGTCTCGAGCACGTACCGCGTCATCTTCTCCTCGTGCTTCGACCCGCGCGGGATCTTGGCGATCTCCGCGAAGTACTTCCACACCAGGGCGGGTTGCAGTCCTTCGATCGCGTTGCTCATCAGTCGCTCTCCCGAGAAGTCCGTCGTTCCGGAGCTACATCACCGCGCTGGGCGGCGCCGGCTCGTCGGGCGCGCCCGCGTTCCACAGCGGTACCTGCACCAGCAGCCAGGCGAGGAAGGCCAGCACCACGAGCGCGAACCAGAAGCCCAGCGGGAAGAACGAGGACAGCTTGCCGAGGAACGTCTCGTAGTTCACGCTGCCGAACGCCAGGGCCGCGAACAGCAGCCCGATGAGGGCCTCCCCGGCGATCAACCCGGCGGCGAGCAGGATGCCGGTGTTCTCTACGCGCGCCTTCTGGGCCGCGTTGTGCTTGTGCCGCTCCGTGAAGCCGTTCACCATCGCCCGGATCACGCCGCCCAGGAAGATGGCGAAGGTCGTGCCGAGGTTGATGTACATCCCGACGCACACGAGCATCGGGCTCGGCACGCGCATCAGGATCATCCCGATGCCGAGCATGATGCCGACGATGATGAGGGGCCACGCCATGTGGCCGCCCACGATGCCCTGCGACAGCAGGGCCATCAGGCTGGCCTGCGGCGCGGGCAGCATCGGCCCGCCGAACCCGCCCTGGTAGGGCGGCACGGCCATCTGGCCCGCCTTGATGTCGCCCATGTGCAGGACGACGAGCGGCAGGAACATCACCGACGCCGCGAGCGCCATCCCCAGCAGGTCGCCGATCTGCATCTTCCACGGCGTGCCGCCGAGGATGTGCCCGACCTTCAGGTCCTGCAGCATCTCGCCCGCCACCGCCGCGGAGACGCACACGACGCCGGCCACGCCGAGCACCGCCGCGACGCCCTTGGTGCCCGTCATCCCCAGCGCGACCATGAGCAGCGCCGCCACGACGAGGGTGGACAGGGTGAGACCGCTGATCGGGTTGTTGCTCGAGCCGATCATTCCCACCAGGTACCCGGACACCGCCGCGAAGAAGAAGCCGGCGACGATCATGACGACCGTGGCCACCAGCGCCGCGCCGACCTGGTTGCCCGTGAAGAAGTTGTAGATGAAGAAGGTCAGCACGCCCGTGGCCAGCACGCCGATCATGACCCAGTTGAACGGGAGGTCTCGCTCGGTGCGGTCGCCGACGGGGGCCCCCGCCGCAGCCTTCTTGACGTCGCCCACCGAGCGCTTGATCCCGGCGACGAGGCTGTTGCGCATGCGGAAGAGCGTGTACGCCGCGCTCATCAGCATGCCGCCGATGGCGATCGGCCGCACGATGGTGAACCACACGTTGTTGGCGAGCCCGATCCACGCGTCCATCGTGGGCGGCGGCCCGCCGGCCGGGAAAATGGTCGGCGCGATGAAGTAGCAGAGGATCGGCACCATCAGGCCCCAGGCCACC
>DATKNX010000036.1:0-6132 GCA_035541085.1 Gemmatimonadales bacterium
GAGAAGCGCTTCTTCGGCGAGTTCCTCGTGAACGCGCAGGGCGAGGACGTGGTGGCGGGCATCCGCACGCCGGAGCCGGTGGCGCTGATGGAGAAGAAGTTCCCGCCCGCCTACAAGCAGCTGGTCGAGACCTACCAGCGACTGGAGAAGCACTACAAGGACATGCAGGACCTCGAGTTCACCGTCGAGCGCGGGAAGCTCTTCCTGCTCCAGACGCGGAACGGCAAGCGCACGGGCGCGGCCGCCGTGCGCGTCGCGGTCGAGATGGCGGACGAGGGCATGATCAGCCAGCAGGAGGCGCTGCTCCGCGTCTCGCCCGAGGCCCTCGACCAGCTGCTCCACCCGATGGTGGACCCGGCGGCCAAGGTGGACGTGCTGGCGACCGGGCTGCCGGCGTCGCCGGGCGCGGCGGCCGGCCAGGTGGTGTTCGAGGCCCACGAGGCGTTCGAGTGGGCGAAGGACGGCAAGGCCGTGATCCTGGTGCGGGCCGAGACCTCGCCCGAGGACATCAAGGGCATGGCGGCCGCCAAGGGCATCCTCACGGCGCGCGGCGGGATGACCTCGCACGCCGCCGTCGTGGCGCGCGGCATGGGCAAGTGCTGCGTGGTGGGCGCCAAGGCCGTCGAGGTGGACGAGGCCGCGGGCGTCTTCCGCACCAACGGCCGCACGGTCAAGCGCGGCGACTGGGTGACGCTCGACGGCTCGACGGGCCGGGTGATCGCCGGGCAGGTCAAGCTGGCCGAGCCCAAGCTCTCGGGCCACTTCGAGAGGTTCATGCAGTGGGCGGACCGCGAGCGGAAGATCGCGGTACGCACCAACGCCGACACGCCGGGCGACGCCAAGCGCGCCCGTGAGTTCGGCGCCCAGGGCATCGGGCTCACGCGCACCGAGCACATGTTCTTCGAGGGCGACCGGATCGCGGCGATGCGGGAGATGATCGTCGCCCGCGACCTGGCCGGGCGGAAGAAGGCGCTCGCCAAGCTGCTGCCGATGCAGCGCAGCGACTTCGAGGGGATCTTCACGGCGATGGACGGCTACCCCGTCACCATCCGCCTGCTCGACCCGCCGCTCCACGAGTTCCTGCCGCACGAGCCCGACCTCGTGGCCGCGCTCGCCAAGCAGATGGGGATCAGCGCCGAGCAGCTCGCGGGCATCGTCGAGTCGCTGCGCGAGGCCAACCCGATGCTCGGGCACCGCGGCTGCCGCCTCGGGATCACCTACCCCGAGATCACGGAGATGCAGGCGCAGGCGATCTTCGAGGCCGCCGTGAACGTGACCGCGAAGGGCGTGAAGGTGATCCCGGAGGTCGAGGTGCCGCTCGTCGCCACCGTCGCCGAGTTCAGGAACCAGGAGGCGATCGTGCGGCGGGTGGCCGCCGAGGTGTTCGCCAGGGCCAAGCGCGAGGTGCACTACCTCGTCGGCACGATGATCGAGCTGCCGCGCGCCGCCCTGACGGCGGACGAGATCGCGCAGGTGGCCGAGTTCTTCTCCTACGGCACGAACGACCTGACGCAGACCACGTTCGGCCTCTCGCGCGACGACGCCGGCCGCTTCCTGCCCGCGTATGTCGAGGCGGGCATCCTGTCCAACGACCCGTTCCAGGTCCTCGACCAGGGCGGCGTGGGCAAGCTGATCAAGCTCGGCATCGAGCTCGGCCGCGGGGTCCGCAAGGACCTGATGGTGGGCATCTGCGGCGAGCACGGCGGCGAGCCGTCGAGCGTGAAGTTCTGCCATCGCGTCGGCATGAACTACGTGTCCTGCTCGCCGTTCCGGGTGCCGATCGCCCGGCTGGCGGCGGCGCAGGCCGCGCTCGAGGAGAAGGGCGCCGAGGACCGGACCGGCGCCACGGTGTGAACGACGCCGGCGGGCGGCCGCCGGCGCACCACTCCTAGGAAAGGGAGTCCCGATGCGACGCACCACCCAACGCTTCCTGGCATTGGCCGGCGTGGCGCTGGCGGCCCTCATCGCGGCGGGCCCGCGCGTGCTGCTCGCGCAGGGCGCCGACTCCGCCCCGCCGAAGGCGGCGGCGCAGAAGCCGGACAGCACCGGCGGAAGCCCGGCGCTGGCCACGACCAGCGTGCCGCGCTACCTGGCCAACCACCCGCGGCAGCTGCACCTGACGGCCAAGCAGAGCGACCGCATCCGGGAGGTCGCCAAGTGGCTCGACACGACGAACGCGCCGCTCCGGGCGCGGTTCCAGCAGGTGACCGGCGGCCGGCCGCTGCGCACGATGCGGCCGGCGGACCGCCGCCGGCTGTCGCCGCAGCTCCAGCCCATCATCCAGGGCATCCGGACGAACAACCAGGCCGCGCTCGATTCCGTGGACGTCATCCTGAACCCGGCACAGCAGCAGCAGCTGCAGACGCTGGTCGCGGAGTACCGCCAGCGCATGCAGCAGCGTCAGGCGCACCCGGCGCAGCCGTAGCGCTCGCGCTCCAGGTGTTTCCGACGCGAAGGGCCGGGTTTCCGCTGCGGGAACCCGGCCCTTCGCACAGGGGTAGCCACGTCACGTGCCGGCCCGTTAACGCAGCCAGCCGGCGGGCGTCAGATGAGGTGAATCGCTGACGGCAGGCAGGAGGAGGAACGTGAGCAAGGTCACTACGCAGCTTCGCGCGCTCGTCGGCGCGCTGGGCATCCTGGCGTTCGCCTCGCCGGCGGCGGCGCAGGCCCATCACCGCGGCGCGGAGATGCGCTACGCGGCCACGTGGGTCCAGCGCAGCGGCGGTGCGTGGCGCGGTGCCCGACCGATCCGCGCGGTGCGCTGGCGCGCCGGCTGGGGCCGGGGCTACCGGGCGTTCGCCCCGCGCTGGGGGTACGGGGCGGTCGTGGTCGCGCCGCGCTGGGGTTACAGGGTCTGGGATCCGCCGTTCCCGCCGCGCGTCTGGCCGCGGCCCTGGATCCTGCCGCCCTACCGCGCGATCCGCCGGCCGTGGGGCCGCCCCTGGATCAGCGCCCGCTATCGCGTAGGGTGAGCAGCCGGGTGGAGGGAAGCAGCGGGCCGGGCCCCACCGGGACCCGGCCCGCCGTCGTTTTCAGCTTCCCATCGCCTTCATCGCGGCGTTGATGCCGAAGGCGCCGAGCGAGGCGAGGCCCGCGAGCAGGACGAAGAAGGAGATCACCGCCGCCGCCCACGCGGTGCCCGTCGAGACCTTGCCGAGCGTCTTGAGGCCGACGGCCGAGATGACGAGCTGCCAGATCGCGAGCGGGCCGATCCCCGCCAGGAACAGCCGCAGGAAGGCGCTGAGCGTCGCGTCGGACGGCACCAGCAGGTCCAGCCCGAACGACACCTGCACGTCCCACACCGACTGGATGCTGTCCGCTCCGCGTGCCGTGAGAACGATGAGCGTCAGCACCTGCTGGAGGATGGCGATCGGCCAGCCGTAGATGACGACGACCAGCATCTTCTTGAACGTGGTCTCGCCGCCGAACACGAGCAGGACGAGGTAGTAGATGCCCGCGGCGATGGCCGCGAGCAGCAGCACCGTCACGGCCCCGATGAGGATGCCGATCACCGTGCGCCCGATGCCGACGCTGGCCGTGGGCACGGCCTGCCCCATGTGCTGCAGGACGAGCACGCGGATGCGGTCCTGGAACGGCCGCTGCAGGATCTGCAGGACGGCGAAGGCCAAACTCACGAGGATCCACGGCGTCCAGAAACGCTGCGTCTCCTGCTGCTCCTCGAACACCGCCCGGGGCGTGAACGGCGCCCGGATCAGATTCCACAGGTCGCTGACCACGGGCGTATGTCCGCCGGCCGTCGTGGGCTGGGGCTGCGGTGCTGCCATGCGCGCTCCGGTTGGAGGGTCGCAGAAAACCTACGCGGCCGGCGCGAAAGCGAAAGGCCGGGCGTTTTCGCGGGCGGCGCGCGCCCGCCGTATGATTACGCGTCGCTTCTCGAGGCCGGGCGGTGTGGGACAGCTGGTCGTGAATGCGGACGATTTCGGGCTCTCGTCCCTGGTCGACGACGGCATCGCGGAGGCCGTCGAGGCGGGCGTCGTCACGTCGGTCTCCGTGATGGTCAACACGCCGGGCTTCGACGACGCCATGCGGCGCGCTCCGGCGCTGGTCGCGCGCGCGAGCATCGGGCTCCACTTCAACCTCACGACCGGGGCGCCGGTGAGTCCCGCGGCCGACGTGCCGAGCTTGGTGGACCGAGCCGGCCGCTTCCTCGCCCTCGGCGCCCTGGTGCGCCGCGCGGTCTCGGGCCGCCTGCGCCCCGACGACGTCCGTCGCGAGGCGGACGCGCAGCTCGCCCGGCTCCGCTCGGCGGGCGTCGCGGCGACCCACGCCGACAGCCACCGCCACGTGCACGCGCTCCCGGCCGTCCGCGGCGCCCTCGCGGCCGCCGCGGCATCCGCCGGCGTGCCGGCCGTGCGCCGGCCGCTCGAGCCGCTCCGGGCCCGGCCCGTGAACGCGGCGGCACTCGCCAAGCGCGCCTCCCTCGCCGCGGCATGGGCGGTGCCCTCCAGCGGCGTGCGGGTACGTCCCGGCACCACGGCGTTCCGCGGGCTCGCGCTGCTCGGCGTCCGCCGCTACGCGGAGGACCTCCTCGTCCTGCTCGACGCCCTTCCCGCCGGGAGCACCGAGCTGATGGTGCATCCGGGGCGCGACGACCCCTCGGTCGCGGCCTGGGACCCCTACGTCACCGAGCGCGCCGTCGAGCTCGCCGCGCTCCTCTCGGCGCCCGTGCGCGAGCGGCTCGGCCGCGGCGACCTCCGGCTCGTGCCGTTCAACGCCGCGGGGCCCGCCTAGGTGCGCCGTGCCGCGCGCTTGACCCCTTCGCACCCCGGGCCCTAATTCATCGCGCCATGACACCGCCCACTTCCGCGGCTCCGCTCCTCACGGTCGTCTCACCGTGCTTCCAGGAAGAAGAGGTCGTCGAGGATTTCTACCGCGCGCTGAAGTGCGTGCTGGCCAAGCTCCCCGACCTGCGGCACGAGATCGCCTTCGTGGACGACGGCAGCTCCGACGGCACCCTGGCACGCCTGAACGCGATCGCCGAGGGAGATCCGGCCGTGCGGGTGTTCTCGTTCGCGCGGAACTTCGGGCACCAGGCGGCGGTCACGTGCGGCCTCGACCAGGCGGGTGACCCGGACGCGGTGATCGTGATGGACTCCGACCTCCAGCACCCGCCGGAGCTGCTGCCGCGGCTGGTGGAGGAGTGGCGCGGGGGCCACGACGTCGTGATCGCCGTGCGCGAGCTGACGGACGGCGTGGGTCCGCTCAAGCGCGCGAGCTCGAAGCTCTTCTACCGCCTGTTCAACGCCCTCTCCGACACGCAGCTCACGCCGGGCGCGGCCGATTTCTTCCTGCTCTCCCGGCCGGCCCTCGCGGCCGTGCGCGGAATGAAGGAGCGCAACCGGTTCTTGCGGGGGATGATCGCCTGGCTCGGATTCCCGCGCGCGCAGGTGTCCTACCGCGCCCCGGCGCGCGCCAAGGGCTTCTCCAAGTACACGACGGCCCGGATGATCGGCCTCGCCAAGGACGCGATCTACTCCTTCTCGTCCAAGCCGCTGCGCCTGGTGAGCAACCTCGGCCTGCTGCTGGTGGTGCTGGGGGCGGGCTACTTCGTCGAGGTGATGTGGGAAAAGCTGTTCTCGGGAAAGCCGCTCGAGCCGGGGTGGGCGACGGTCGTCGGGGTGCTCCTCATCCTCGGCGGCGCGCAGCTCGTCACGCTGGGCGTGATCGGCGAGTACCTGTCGCGCGTGTTCGACGAGGTGAAGCGGCGGCCGATGTACGTCCTCAAGCAGGGCGCGCCGGCCCGGTCCGACCGGCCGCGCTGAGCGCCGGGGCCCCCGCCTCGGTGCGCGTGGGCCGCAGCAGCTCCCACTGCATCACCAGCCACGCCAGCGCCACCGGCACCGTCTTGTAGTGCCACGGCTGGAGGTACGCGGCCCGCACCGGCCTCGTCAGCACCTCGGAGGACAGCGAGACCAGCAGCCAGGCGACCGCCATGACGGCGTGGTGGTACCAGCGCCGTGACGCGGTGAGGTACCAGGCCACGACGCCGGCCATCGCCACCACGAAGGTCGGCGACTCCGCCTGGTGGTTGAACAGCACGACGTAGCCCAGCACGGAGCAGAGCATCGCCCGGCGGAACGTCGGGTCGCCCCAGTCGCGGCGCCGCACCAG
>DATKNX010000037.1:0-22733 GCA_035541085.1 Gemmatimonadales bacterium
TCCTTGGCCACCACCGTCTCGGGGAACACCGCCCGGGCCTCGTCCAGCAGGACGGCCGCGTCCCTCGAGTAGCGCGCCGACAGATGGGTCAGCGCCAGCCGCCGCGCGCCGGCCCGCTTCGCCACCTCGGCCGCCTCCCGGGCGGTCGCGTGCGCTGTCTCCTTCGCCCGGTCCTTCTCCTCCTCGCCGAACGTCGCCTCGTGCACCAGCAGGTCGGCGCCGCGCGCAGCCTCCACCGTCGCCGCGCACGGCCGCGTGTCGCCCGAATAGACCACCTTCCGCCCCGGCCGCGGCGGACCCACGATGGTCTCCGGCGTCACCTCGCGCCCGTCGTCCAGCTGCACGGTCTGCCCGCGCTGCAGCCTCCCCCACAGCGGCCCCTCCGGCACCCCCAGCTCGCTCGCCCGCGCCGGATCGAACTTGCCCAGGCGCTGGCTTTCCACCAGGGCGTAGCCGACGGCGCCAGCGCCGTGCTCGACGCCGAACACCCGCAGTTCGTAGCCCTCGCGCGCCAGCACCTGGTCCGGCTCCACCTCGACGATCTCGACCGGGAACGCCGGCCGCTCCACGCCCAGCGCCAGGGCCTGGCCGAGCAGCCGGGCCGCGCCCCCGGCCCGGGGTCCCACCAGCCGCATCGGCTCGGTGCGGCCCTGCAGGCCCAGGGTGCGCACCAGCCCGATGATGCCCAGGTAGTGGTCGCCGTGGAAGTGCGTGAAGAACACGTCGTTGAGCGCGAAGCCGACCCCGTAGCGCATCATCTGCCGCTGGGTCCCCTCGCCGCACTCGAACAGCAGCGTCTCGCCCTCGCGCGTCAGCACCAGGGCGCTCACGTTGCGCTCGGCCGTGGGCCGCGCCGCCGAGGTGCCGAGGAAGAGGAGCTTGAGCAGGCTAGAACACCCTCACGTGGACGTAGCGGCCGGGGTTGGCCTTGAGGTCCACCAGCAGCGCCGTCAGCGCGGCGCTCGCCGTGTGCAGGTCGCTCACCAGGGTCGTGTCGTTCACGAGCCGGCCGAGCGAGCCGCGGTCGCCGTTGATCTTCACGAGGATCGAGTCGAGCGTGGCGCCGGTGCGCTGCAGCGTGGCCGTGGCCGCCACGAGGTTGTGCGAGGCGTCGCGCATGTTGTCCACCGTCTGCTGCGCCGAGCTGCTGCCCACCAGCAGGTCGAGCCGCTGCAGCAGGCCGCGCAGCGCCAGCAGCGCGTGGGCCGCCTCGTCGGAGGGCGCCTGCGTCGAATTCCCCAGCTGGGTCACCGCGTGCCGCGCGTCCACCAGCAGCTCGTGCAGCTCCTGCGCGTTCTGCGGCGAGAGGAACTGGCCGGCGTTCGAGAGCGCCTGCTGGCCCGGCCCGGTGAGACCGGAGACGAGCTCCGCCACGCTCTTCTCCCGCTCGCCCGGGATGACGGTGCCCGGAGCCAGCGGCTCCGCCGCCGTGCCGGGGTCGTAGTCCAGGTACTGCGCGCCGAACAGGTCGAGCGAGCGCACGACCGCGCGCGCGTCGCTCCGCGGCCGCTGCCCCCCCTTGAGGTCCATCAGCACCAGCACCTGGCCGGGCTTCAAGAGGCGGATGTCCTTGATCTGGCCCACGGCGACGCCCGAGGTGCGGATGGGATCGCCCACCTTGAGGCCGGCCACGTCGGAAAACGTGGTCTGCACCAGCTCGCCACTCCGCAGCGAGCGGCCGCGGAGCCAGATCATGCCGAAGACGAACAGGACGATCGCGACGATGAGGAAGACGCCCACCGCCGCCTCCCGCCGATAGCGCAGCTCCATCAGCCCTCCGTCGCGAACTGCACGTCGCGCTCCAGGAACTCGCGCACCACGCTGTCCTTCGCCGCCATGAACTCCTCCGCCGTCCCCACGGCCCGGATCCGTCCGTTGTGCAGCAGCGCGATCCTGTCGGCCACCCTGAACGAGCCGCGCACGTCATGGCTGACCACGACGCTCGTGGCGTGCAACTCCTTCTGCAGGCGCTCGATGAGCGCGTCCATCGCGTCGGCGTTCACCGGATCGAGGCCCGAGGTCGGCTCGTCGTAGAGAAGATACTTGGGCCTGCCGGCGATGGCGCGCGCGATGCCGACGCGCTTGCGCATCCCGCCCGACAGCTCGGCAGGCATCAGCTTGCCCACGTCGTCGGTGAGGTTCACCAGCCGCAGGCACTCGGCCACGCGGCCGCGGCAGAAGTCGCGGTCGCGGTAGCACGCGTCGTCCGTGATGCCGAGCCGGATGTTCTCGTAGACCGTCATCGAGTCGAACAGCGCGCCCGTCTGGAACGCGTAGCCGATCCGCCCGCGCAACGCCGCCAGCGCCTTGCGGTCGAGCTGCGCGACCGACGCGCCGTCCACGATCACCTCGCCCACGTCGGGCCGCATCAGCCCGATGATGTGCTTGAGGAGGACGCTCTTGCCCGTGCCCGAGGGGCCCAGCAGCGCGACCGTCTCGCCGTCGGCGACGGTGAAGTCCACCCCGTCGAGCACCACGTGGCGGCCGAACTTCTTGTGGACGTTCCGGAGCTCGATCATGGGCTAGAGCAGCAGCTTGGCCAGCAGCAGGTCGAGCAGCAGGATGAGCACGCAGGACGTGACCACCGCCGTGGTCGTCGCCCGCCCCACGCCCTCCGCACCCTCCTGCGCCTCGTAGCCGACGTAGCAGGGGATCAGCGTCACCACCGCGCCGAACGCCTCCGCCTTGATCACCGAGTACCACAGATCGAAGGTGCGGAAGAAGCGCTGCGTCCCGTAGGCGAAGTCGGCATAGGTGATGTGAATGGACTGCTTGGCCGCGAGGAACCCGCTCACCATGCCGGTGGCGTCGGCCACCACGACGAGCGCCGGCAGCATGACGAGCCCCGCCAGCACCCGCGGCAGCAGCAGGTGCGACGCCGGGTTGCGGCCCAGCGATTCCAGCGCGTCGATCTGCTCGGTCACGCGCATCGTGCCCAGTTCGGCGGCGTAGCGCGCGCCGATGCGGCCGGCCAGCAGCAGGCCCGTCATCACCGGCCCCAGCTCCAGGATGATGCTCTCGGCGATCACCGCGCCGAGGAGGTAGAGGGGGATGCTGCCGGTGAACTGGTAGCCCGCCTGGAACGACGTCACGCCGCCGGCGAACGCGGAGGTCAGCATCACGATCGTCAGGCTGCCGAAGCCCACGTTCACGCACTGCTCGACCGTGCGCGGGAGCCAGGCGCGCCACTCCGGAAGCGCGCGCACCAGCTCCAGGAGCATCATCCCGAACCGGCCCACGTTCTCGAGCCACGACAGCACGGGCCGCGCGACGGCGCGGGCGGCGTTCACGGGGATCGGGAGCTCGGCGGTGCTGGTGAGCTGATCCATGCCAGGTGTCGGGTGTGAGGTCTCCGGTGTCGGAAAGGCGTGTCCGGACACCCGGCACCGGACACCCGACACCCGGCTTATATTCTCGCCGTCCATGCCCTCACAGTCCACCCCGAAGAACGGCGCCCGGTTTCGCCGCCGCCTGCTCGCGTGGTTCCGCACCGCGGGCCGCGACCTGCCGTGGCGCCGCACGCGCGATCCGTATCGCGTGCTCGTCTCCGAGTTCATGCTGCAGCAGACGCAGGTGTCGCGGGTGCTGGACTTCTACCCGCGCTTCCTGAAGCGCTATCCGGACCTCGCGTCCCTGGCCCGCGCCCGGCCCCGCGCCGTGCGCGAGGCGTGGGACGGTCTCGGCTACTATCGCCGCGCCGCCAACCTCCACCGGCTCGCCCGCGAGGTCGTGCGCCGCCACGCGGGCGCGCTGCCCTCCGACCCGGCCGAGCTCGAAGCGCTGCCCGGCGTGGGGCCCTACACCGCCGGCGCCGTGGCCACGTTCGCGTACGAGAAGCCGGCCGCCGCCGTGGACACCAACGTGCGACGCGTCCTCGGCAGGGTGTTCGGTTGCAGGACGGCGAAGGACACCAGGACGACCGCCTCGGCACTGCAACCCAGGCGGGGGAAGACCGCGTGGAGCTTCAACCAGGCCCTGATGGAGCTCGGGGCCCTCGTGTGCACGGCGAGAGCCCCGAAGTGCGGAGAGTGTCCGGTGAGGCAGTACTGTCACTGGTATCTGACCAACTCGTAATCGCTCGCAACTCGCCGTCTCGCAACCCTCTTGGTCGTGGCGTCTCGGAACTACTCTGCGGTCTAGCTTCTCCTCCCTGCCAACTCGCCGACGAGTGCCACGACCCGGTCCACTTCGTCCGGCGTGTTGTAGACGTGCGTCGAGAGCCGCACCCAGTGATAGTCGTACTCCGCCACGTGGCGCACCCGCACGGTGCCGCGCTCCCACAGCGCCTTGATCAGGTCATCGGTGGTCCAGCCGCGCACCGTGAACGAGATCATCGGGGCGCGCAGCGCGGAGTCCGTCGCGCTCTTGAGATCCACGCCGGGCACGCGCGACAGGCCGTCGTAGAGCCGGTCGCCGAGCCACCGGATCCGCCGCTCGACGCGCTCCGGCCCCACGAGGTTGTGGAAGTCCACCGCGGCCTGGAAGCCGGCCAGCAGCGACTCGTTGATGGTGCCCTTGCGGTCGAACCGCACCGCCTTGTCGGCCAGCGCGTCCCAGCCGCCGCTCACGATGGTGGGCCACAGCCGGTCCAGCCACGCCTCGCTCACGTACAGCAGGCCGCTGCCCTTGGGGGCGAGCAGCCACTTGTGCGGGCTCGAGGCGTAGAAATCGCAGCCCAGATCGGTCAGGCTCATCCGCAGCATTCCCGGCGGATGCGCGCCGTCGATCGCCGTGACGATCCCGCGCTCGCGCGCGAGCGCGCACAGCTCGCGCACCGGCTGGATGAGGCCGTTGGTGAACAGCACGTGGCTGATCATCATCACGCGGGTCTTGGGCCCGATCGCCCGGCGCCACGTCTCGACGATCCCGGCGTCGCTCGCGGGCGGCACCGGCAGCGGGATTTGCGTGAGGACGAGGTCGTGCCGCTTGGCGGCGGCCTGCCACGGGCACATCCCGCCCACGTGCTCGTGCGTGGTCATCAGGATCTCGTCGCCCGCCGCGAGGTCGAGGCCCCCGGCGATCCAGCTCATCGACTCGGTCGTGTTGCGCGTGAACGCCAGCGTCTGCGGCGGCGCGCCGAGGAGCGAGCCGACGGAGCGGCGCAGCGCCTCCACGTCCACGCCCTCGGCCTCGAACACGGTCTCGAAGGCCGTCATGTGCTTCACCACGGCGTCGAGCACCGTCCGCGGCGATGCGCCGACGGTTCCCGTATTGAAGTAGATCCCCCTGGGCGAGATCAGGAACTGGCTGCGCACCATCCGCCAGTACGCCTCGTCGTCCGGCGCGGAGGGCGGCAGCGGGCGGAACGGCGGCGCCGAAGGCTCGACGGTCGCGGCCGCGAGCCACTCCGCCCCCGGAAACGCGAGCGCGGCCCCGGCGAGGGCCGCGCCGCGCATGAAGTCCCGCCGGCTCGGCGTCACGGCAGCATCCGCGGCGCCTGCGCCCCGAAGTAGAGCGCGACGATGATGCACGCGCCGACCAGCGATGCCGAAAGCGCGAGGAAGCCGCGCGCGCGGTCCGCACGCGGGTCCTTCTGCCCTTTCTCGAGGCTCAGCTGCGCAAAGTAGGCGACGCGGTTCGCCAGCGGCGTCACGACCGCCACCGCGGCCACACCCGCCAGGATCCCGAAGCCCTGCATCAGCTCCAGCGGCGGCGTCTCGTCCACGTGCTGCCCGACGAGCTGCATCGTCATCACGATGCCGGTGATCGTGGCCAGGGCCGCCGCCGGGGCCACCAGCAGCCCCTGCACCCGCGCCAGCGTCTTCCAGGTGTGGGCCCAAGCTTCGAGGCCGGCCGACTTGGTCAGCGGGCCCCACACCATGAACGTGAGCTGGGCACCGAGCCACACGGCGATGCCGATCCAATGCAGGAAGCGCAGCATCCTACCTCCGTTTCCGCACGGCGATGAACGAGATCTCCACCCGCCCGCCGTTCACGATGCCGCTCACGGCGACCGTTTCGCGCGCCGGGGGATCGGTCGGGAAGTACTCGGCGTACACGCGGTTCATCTCGCCGTAGTCGGCGATGTCGGCCAGGTAGACGGTGGCCTGCACCACGTCGCCCAGGGTGAGCCCCTGCTCGGCGAAGAGCGCCTTGAACGACTCGAGCACGACCCGCGTCTCGGCCGCCGTCCGGCCGGACGTCAGTGCGCGCGTCGAGTCGGTCACGCCGATCTTGCCGGCGAAGTAGTACGTGCGCCCGACCCGCACGGCCTGGCTGTAGGGCCGGTCCGGCTGCGGGTGGATGGCCTCGCGGGCCGGCCAGTTGTGCGCGCATCCTGCCACGAGCAGCGCGGCCAGCAGCGGCGTTCCGATCCTCATGGGCCCGGCTCCTCCTCGGTCGCGACGAACTCGGGGGTGATGGGCTGCCGGCCGGCGAACCCCGCGTCGAGCTCGTGCCAGCTCGTCACTTCGTCCTCACCCAGCCGCCAGCACAGGAACACCAGCCGGCCGTCCCGTTGGCCGTAGAAATCCACCAGCCCGTCCTCGAAGCCCTTGAGCACGCAGCCGATCGCGGTGAGCTCGTCCACGAACCCGTTGATCCGCTCGGCGACCGCGTCGATGTCGCGGCGTAGCGCCAGCTGCTCCTCGGACTCGCCCCACTCGGGGCGCGCGCCCGCAGCGGCGAGCTCGTAGCGCGCGACCAGGTCCTTCCAGCGCGGGTGCTCGGCGACGATGTCGGCGACGATCCGCCGCACGAGCGGCAGGGCGCTGTTGGCGCGCTCCACGGTGAAGACCTTCACGTCGGCCACTCAGCCCGCCCTCGCCCGCCCCGTGCCCCGCTGCCCCCGTGCCTCCGGGCCCGCCAGTTGCGCCAGCGCCGCGTGCCCCGCGCGGTAGCCCGCCTCGATGAACTCCGCCGTGCGGCCGAAGGCGAACGTCGCGTACGGGTCCACGTCCGGCTCGACGAGCACGAGCGGCGGCCGGCGCCCCGCCGCGCCCCACCCGGCCACGGCCCGCGCGCGCTGCGCGGCCATCATGACGGCCATCGCGCGGTCGTGGGCCGCGAGGAGCGCCGGGCCGACCAGCGAGCCGGGGGGCGGCGCCGGGGCCACCGGTCCGACGTCGACGGCCACCACGAGGTCGGCCGGTATGAGCGCGGCCACGTCCAGCGGCAGCACCGACAGCAGGCCGCCGTCCACGTAGCGGCGCCCTCCGATGACCGCGGGCGGCAGGTAGACCGGGAGCGACATCGAGGCGGTCACCGCCTCGACGACCGAGCAGTCGGTGCGGCCGCCCGCGCCGAACACCACCAGGCTGCCCGTGTCCGCGTCCACCGCGGTCACCCGCAGGGGGATGCGGAGGGCGCCGAACGCGTGCACGGGCAGCAGCCGCGCCAGCAGCGCGCGCACCGGCTGCGGCTTCAGCACGCTCGGCGCGCCGAGGCCGCGGGCCAGCACCGACCAGCGGGCGAGCGTGGCCAGCTCGTGGCGCCCCACCGAGAAGACGAGCGGCACGATCTCCTCGTAGGCGAGGCCCGAGGCCACCAGCGCGCCCACCAGCGCCCCCGCCGACGTGGCCACCACCTCCGCCGGCTTCAGGCCCGCCTCCTCCATCGCGCGCAGCACGCCCACCTGCGCCATCGCCTTCATCCCGCCGCCGGACAGGACCAGGACCACCCGCTCGGGCTCGATGGTCACCGGCCCTCCCTCCGGTCGAGCGCCGCGAGGCGCTGCGCGCGCCGCGCCTCCGCCTCGCCGTAGCGCCGCCTCTCGACGTCCGTCTCCGGCAGGACCGGCGGCACCGCGGCCGGGTGGCCCGCGTCGTCCAGGGCCACGAACGTCAGGTAGCAGGTGTTGGTGTGGCGCCGCACGCCGGTGAGGAGGTTCTCCGCCTCCACGCGCACGCCGACTTCGATGGAGGTGCGGTGCGCGTAGTTCACGCTGGCGTACATCGTCACCAGCTCGCCGAGGTGGATGGGCTCGCGGAAGTCCACCCGGTCCACCGACGCCGTCACGCAGATGCGTTGCGAGTGCCGGATCGCGCTCACGGCGCCCACGCGGTCCAGCATGCCGAGGATCACGCCGCCGTGGACGTTGCCCAGGTGATTCGCCATGTGCGGCATCATCACTTCGGCGACGGTCGTGTGGGAGAGGCGGGGCGGCCGGCCGTCCATCGTTCAGAAGTCTACGGGCCTGAGGTAGGACTCGCCGATCGCGGTGGGGCTCAGCATCGCCACCGTCGGCAGGCGGCGCTTCCAGTGCGTGGAGGCGAGCCGCCGGGCGACGAGCGCGATCTCCTCGTCGGTGTACCCGAGGCGGGCGATGTCGGGCGGCCTCGCGCCTGCCAGCAGGGCGGCCAGGATCCGGTCCGCCCGGAGGTAGGAGATCCCGAGGTCGCCTTCGTCCGTCTGGCCGCGTGTGAGGTCGGCGGTCGCCGGCTTCTCGACGATCGCCGTGGGAACGCCCAGGTGCCGCGCCAGCGCCCACACCTGCGTCTTGAACAGGTCGCCGAGCGGGTTGATGGGCGGCGAGTCGTCCGCATGCCACGTGAAGTAGCCGAACAGCCGCTCGGTCTTGTTGCCGGTGCCGAGCGGAAGCCCGTCGAGCTTCGTGGCCTGGTCGAAGAGGACGATCATGCGGACCCGCGCCATCACGTTGCCCCGGCGCTGCGCGTCCGCCTCCGGCTCCGCCTGGCCGACGTAGCCGTCCACCGCCGCCGTGATCTCCACCGTGCGCGAGTGGATGCCGAGCGCGTCCGCCACGAGCTTCGCGTGCGCGAGGCTCTCCGGGCTCGACGTCCGGTAGGGCAGCATGAAGCCCCACACGTTCTCCGGTCCGAGGGCCTTCGCCGCCAGGTACGCCGTCACGGCGCTGTCCACGCCGCCCGACAGGCCGATCACCGCGCGCTCGAACCCGCGCCGCTGCTTGACCTCCTCGCGCAGGAACTCGACCAGCCAGCGCTCGGCGAGGGCGCAGTCGATGGCCAGCGGGTCCGTCGCCACCCCCGAGGAGCGCGCCGTCTTCTTCGCTCCCGTCGAGGGCGGCGCCGCCGCCCGGGCGCCGCCGCCGCCCTTCTCCCAGTCGAGGCCCGCGGTCACCGGCTTCTCCAGCGAGCCGAGCAGGTGCGGCAGGTGCGTCTCCAGGTCGGCGAGCAGCGGCTGGTCGGCGCGCGCACGCACGATCTCGCCCAGGTCGACGTCCGCCTCGATCAGCGCCTCGTCCCACAGCGGCCCCCGAGCGGCGACGTCCCCGTGGGGCGTCACCAGCACCGACCCGCCCGCGAAGCCCTTGCCGCCCTCGAAGCCCACCAGCTGCGAGACCACGACCCAGACGCCGTGCTCCTCCGCCACGTCGCGCGCGATGCGCTCCCACCGCGCCACGTTGGCCGGCCGGGCGAGCGTCTCGCCCTGCGGCGCGACGCCGCGCGCCGGCGAGGCCGAGGGGATGATGACGAGCTGCGCGCCGCGCAGCGCCGCCACCGTCGGGGTCAGGGAATGCCAGGCGTCCTCGCAGATCAGGATCGCCGCCTTGCCCCAGCGCGTGGCGAACGTCCCGACTTCGTGGCCGGCCTCGACGAACCGCTCCTCGTCGAACACGCCGTACGTCGGGAGGAAGACCTTGCGGTGCACGTGCACGATCCGGGGCTCGGCGCCGCCGAGGGACGCATAGAGCGCCGAGTTGTAGAGCCGGTCCCGCCACCGCTCGTAAAAGCCCACGACGACGTCCAGCGGCGGAGCCCCCGCCAGCTGGTGCTGGGCGGCCAGGTCGTCGAGGAAGGTGCCCGCCGTGACCGCGACGTCACGCACGCCGCCCTCGACCAGGTAGCCCGTGGCCGCCGCCTCCGGCAGCACGAGCAGGTCGGGCGGGTCGGACCACTCGGTCATCTGGGCGAACACCGTGCCGATGCGCCGGATGTTCGTGACGTATTCACCCTTGGCGGGCTTGAACTGACCGATGGCGAGGCGGAGCATGGTCGGGGGAAGTATAGTGCCCCCGCCGCACGACGCGAGGCGTGCCGAGGCCGGCGACCGGCCCGGGAGCGCGGTTGCGCGGTGACCAACCTCACCGACCGCTCGCGCGTATCTATGCAATATCCGCGGCGTCGCGCCGCCCCCAGCACAGACCAAGGCAGGGAGACAAGCTCTATGCCCCTCGATGCCGTGACCCCCTCCACGGGCACCGGCCCCCTCTCGCGGCACGTCCACAACAAGCTCGAAGCCGCCATCATCCTCAGGGGACTGGTGCAGCTCGTCCTGGATCAGGGGCCCGTCGAGGTGCAGCCGCGCACCTGGTACCGCGAGGGCGGCACGCAGTACCTGGAGGCCCGCCGGCGCGACAGCGGGGAGCGGATGGTGGTCCGCCTGGACCAGATCCGGGACGTGAGGGCGTACTAGCGCGGGATCGGCGGGCTTGCGCCGGGTGCTAGATTTTGGGGGAGAAGGCGAAGCTGGCGCGGCTCCGGCCGCGGGGTGATGGAGTTCACCCGGAACCGCGACCATCGCTGATGACTCCTACCTGACACGCTGCGGGAGGAGTCTTTTTCTTGCCCTTGTTCGCCTGGGTGGCCATCGGCAGTGCGGCGGGCGGCGTCATCCGGTTCCTGCTCGGCACGCTCATCCAGCAACGGACCGGCTCCACGTTTCCGGTGGGCACCCTCGCCATCAACGTCTCCGGTTCCTTCGTGCTCGGATTCGTCTCCCGCTACGCCCTGGCCACTCCCGCCCTGGGGCCCGAGGTCCGCGCCCTCCTGACGGCCGGCCTGTGCGGAGGCTATACCACGTTCTCGACGTTCAGCTACGAGGGGGCGGCGCTCATCGAGGACGGGGACTACCAGCGCGCCGCCTGGTACGTCGGCCTGAGCGTCGTCCTGTCGCTGGCGGCCACGTTCGTCGGCATCGGACTGGCCCGCGAAGTCCTCAACCTGCGCCGGAGGCTCTAGCCCATGCACGGCTTGAAGGGCGAACGCGTCTTGATGCGCATCCACATCGGCGAGCGCGACAAGTACCACGGCAAGCCGCTCTACGAGGCCATCGTCGAGCTGCTGCGCGCGCGGCACTACGCCGGCGCCACGGTGCTCCGCGCGGTGATGGGCTTCGGCGCCACCGCGCACCTGAGGACCGACCGGATCGAGGTGCTCTCGCTCGACCTGCCGATCGTCGTCGAGTGCGTGGAGACGGAGGAGAGGATCACGGCGATCCTGCCGGAGATCGACGCGATGATCGAGGGCGGGCTCATCACCCTCGAGCGCGCCAAGGTCATCATGTACCGGGCGAACCTGCCGCCGGAGCGGCGGACGGCGAGCTGGGAGATGGACCGGACCGGCCTGTGGGACGCCGACGCGCCGGAAGAGAGCTAGGCGTCCGGCCCTCCGCGCCTCACATCGCCATGTAGACCGCGATGCCCGCGACGGCGCCGGCCGCCGCCTCCGCGCCCAGCGACACCGCGACGTAGCGGCGGAACCGGCCGCCGCCCATCGTCACCCCGATGCCCAGCTTGACGATCGTGTTGACGACCGCCGCGACGGCGACGGCGGCGGCCGGCATCTGCCACAGTGTGGCCCCCGGCCCCAGCCGGGAGAACGCGATCGTCACCGCGTCCACGTCGGCCACCGCCGAGAGGCCGGCCGCCGCGTAGGTGCCGCCCGCGCCGAACCACTCGCCCGCCCCGCGCACCACCATCAGCACCACGCCGTAGATCGCGGCGAAACTCAGCGCCGCCACGACGCTGAACGGGTTGCGGATCTTCGCGCCCGAAGGCGCCGTCTCGTCGGGCCGGCGGCGCGAGAGCACCCACGCGGCCACGAGACCGGCCAGCGTCATCGCCGCCACCATCGGCAGGAGCCGCGGGAGGATGCCCGCGTTCACGGCGCCCGCCAGCACCGCGATCCGGATGGGCATGATCGAGGAGGCCACGAGCGCCGCGGCCGCCGCCGGCCGCGCCAGCGACTCCTCGGCGCGCGAACGCTCGGCCATTGCCATCGTCACCGCCGTGCTCGACACGAGGCCGCCCACCGCGCCCGTGACCTGCATCCCGCGCCGCTCGCCCAGGAGGCGCATCGCGACGAACCCGACGAAGGAGAGCGCGGTCACCAGCACCACCACGAGCCAGATCTCGCGCGGGTTCAGGACGTGCCACGGCCCGTAGCCGCGGTTCGGCAGCAGCGGCAGCACGATCACGGTGATGACCGCCAGCTCGAGCGCCGCGGTCAGCTCTTCCGGCGTCAGCGCCCGCGAGAACCCCTCGAGCTTGGGCTTGGCCACGAGCAGCACGGCCACGGCGACGCCGCACGCGCCCGCGACCACCAGCTCGCCCGCGCCCGCCAGGGCGCCGAGGAGGAAGGTCGCGACCGCCGCGACCTCCGTCGTGGCGCCGATGTCGCCGCCCGCCGACGAGCGCACGTAGGAGACCACCGCGATGGCCGCGATGGAGAGGAGGCTCACCGCCAGCAGGAGCGGCCCGACGCGCTCGACCAGCAGCACGGGGATCGCCCCGGCCAACGCCACGAGCGGGAACGTGCGCACGCCGGCGAAGATCTGCCGCGCCTTGCGCACCTCGGCCCGCTCCCGGTCGAGCCCGATGAGGATGCCGATCATCAGCGCCACCAGCAGGCGCTCGAGCACCACGGCGGCGGAATCGTTCATGGTCTCACCCGAGTCGAGTCGAAGACGCTGCCGACCAGCCGGGCGCTCCCGCGCCACGAGGCCGCCGATGCGGACGTGGCCAGCGTCCCCACCCACGTGGCCTCGGCGGGCATCAGCGTCCGCTTTTCCACCAGCGTTTCGCCGATCTCCACGATCCGGGGCATCGGGATGTACGTCCCGGCGTAGGCGAGCGCGGCCACCCTCTCCGACCGCCACACGAGGCGCCAGAAGGCGCGGCCGGCCACCACCGTGTCCCCTGAATCGCGCAACGTCGTGACCACGCCGCCGCGCAGGCCGGCGGGCCGGCTCCCGTCGTCGAACCGGAGCGTGTCCACCCAGGCGTGGCCCCGCGGCGGCCACCAGACCGGCAACCGCGGCATCACGCGCCCGAGCTCGATCTGCAGCGCCGACGGCAGCACCGCGAAGCACGCCGCCACCGACGGGTCGCAGTCGGGTTGAACGTCGTCCACCGCGCCGTAGCGGGAGAGCCGCACGAAGAAACGCATCGTGTCGGCGGGCTGCGGCGCGAGCGGCTGGGCGGCCTGCCCCGGCACGGCGTGCGTCCGCGACACGCTGTCGTTCCACACCGCGTAGCGCTCGTTGCGGACCTCGAAGCGCAGCAGCTTCGTGGCTTCGTCCCGGCTCGAGCCGCCGTTTGCCGAAGAGTCGGACGAGATCCGGACCCGGTACGCGAAGCCATCAGGCCAGTCGTAGTGGGGCGGCACCGGCGCCCGACCGGACTCATTGCCGCAACCGGAGAGCAGAAGCGCGACAGCCAAGACTCGCCAGCTGACGCGATGATGTCGCGTGACTGTCAGCATGATGGCGCAGGCGTCACGTGCGCGGCAACCGCACGGCGGCGACGATCAGGACGAGGGCCACGAGCGCGTTGATCCGGGCCAGGAGGGCCGCGCGCCGGCGCAGGCGGGCCGCCTCCGCCGAGCCGGGCTCGGCCCGGGCCGCCCGAGGTCCGTCCACGAAATCGTGGACCGCCTGGAGCACCAGCATCACGGCGACGGCCGCGAGCTTCACGGCGAGCGCAGTGCCGAAGCGCGTGCGCCAGAAGCCGGCCTGGCGCAGCACCTCCCAGGCCAGCACGCCGTGGTAGCGCAGGTTCACGAGGCCGGTGACGACGAGGATCCCGATCGCGATCCAGCCGGCGACGCGGAAGCGTACGCCGATGTCGTTGAACACCTGGGCGCGCAGGGACGCGGGCTCGACGCGGCGCAGGACGGGCGCGCCCACAACGGCGAGGAAGATCATCCCGCCCAGCCAGAACAGGGCGGCGATGACGTGCAGCGTGATGCTGGCCAGGAAGATCACGCGATCCTCCCTTCGCTCGCAGGCGCCGGCGGTGCGTGGCGCGAAACGGGGCCCCGAGCCTGGGAGGCTCCGGACCCCGTCACCGTTCCCGGACCTGAGCCCGGGCTTTCTTCCGCACTGCCCGCCAGGCGGCGGGCCGGATCGTCAAGAGGAACGTTCTCGTTGCGGAACGGGGACGCCGACTGCTCGTCCCTGTTCCCAGTACGCACCAGGCCCCCGGGACGTTTCAGCGCCTGGGCGCCGCCTGGCCCGGTGCCTGCCGGCGTGCCGAGTCGGAGGGCGCGGCGGACGTGTTGGCCGGCGGCGCCGAGGTGTGGACCGGCGCGATGGCCGGGAGGCTCGGCGGCGTGCCGCCCACCGACCCGATCCACCGCCCCAGCAGCAATGCCGCCGCGATGAGCACGAGGGCACCCACGATGCGAATGACGCGCCGCCGCGTGCTGGGCACCATCTTCCGCAGCCGCACGTTCTCGCGCCGGAGGTCGAGCTTCTCGAGCGCCCGCTCGACCGTGGCCACGAGGTGCGGCAGGTCCACGGGCTTGGTGAGGAAGTTCTCGGCGCCGAGCTGCATGGCCTTCACGGCGGTGGGGATGTCGCCGTAGCCCGTCAGCATGATCACGAGCGCCTTCTTCTCCCTCATGACCTCGAGGATCTGGATGCCGTCGATGTCGGGGAGGCGCAGGTCCAGAATCGTGACGTCGGGGGTCTGGGACTTGAACCCCGCGAGGCCCTCCTTGCCGGTCGCCGCCCGGATGACCTCGTAGCCGAGCCGGGAGAAGTAGTCGCCCAGTCCCTTGAGGACCGCCTCGTCGTCGTCGACGACGAGAATGCGCCGGCCCTCGCCACTCGCGAACTGCTCGTAGTCGGCCATGGGGCCCAACATAGGGCGGCCCCCGCCGCTCCGCCAGATTCCGCGGGGCCAAGGGCGCGCGGGCCTGCCCCGATGGCGCCCGGGCCCATGCGGCTGCACCTTCAGGCAGGCTCCGGGCGGCCGTCCTCCCGGCCCTCCCGGCTGGTGTGGCATCGCTGGTACGCCGATTGCTGCAGTACCCGGCGTACCGCTGGATTCAGTCCAGGGAGGAGCACATGTCCGCAGCATCGTCGCGCTTCGCGCGCCTCGCCCTCGTCACCCTTCTGCTGGCCGCGCCGGCCGCGGCAGTCGCGTACGGCGTCTGGGTTCACGCCGTCGTTCCGGTCGAGGTGCTCAGCCGTCTCGACCCGAAGTTCACGGCGCCCATCAAGACGACGATGGTGAACGGCCTCGCCGACGCCGACCTCGCGCGCTTCCGCCAGTGGTTCTACACGCGCGCGATCGCGGTCACGAACAAGCCCGTGCACGACGCGTTCATCAAGCGCTACCCGAACGCGGCGGCGTTCGACGCCAAGGCGTTCAAGGCGTTCCTGATGATGAACCCCGAGGCGCAGGTGCTCGGCGTGGACTCGTTCGCGGCAGTCTACCGCGCCCGCACGAAGGCGGACGCGGCGCTCGATCCGACGGCCCCCTACCAGCCCGGCAGCAAGGTGACCATCGCGACGGCGCTCGCGATGGGCTCGGTCTACGCCGACCTCGACCGGCGCAACCAGGACCGGCTGTTCCGGACCCCGGACGGCCGCGTGGTCCTGACTGCGAACGGCGACACGGTGCCGATGGACCCGATGACCCTGAACTGGGGCCGCCTCACGGGCCTGTCGAGCCAGGCGCACGCGCACATCGGGCTGAACCACGAGCACCATTCGAGCGATCCGGGCGTGCTGAGCCTGTCGCCCTGGAACTTCGTCGTGGCGATCGGCTTCCCGACGGACTCGGTGGAGTCGTACGCCGAGGCCAACGCGCAGCTCTACACCGACCTCTCGTACCTGGCGGAGCTCTCCGGCCAGCCCGGCGCGGACATGCTGGGCGACCTCTTCGCCGGCAACGCGATGCACTACATCGCCGACGTGGGGAACCCGATCCACACGCTGCAGGCGGGGATCGAGCAGTTCTACACCGACGCGACCATGCAGTACTGGCTGAGCCGCTTCAAGACGGTGTTCGGCCTCTTCGGCACCACGCCGTCGCGCAACATGATCGGCCTCGACATCCTGACGAACCACCACACGTTCTCCGAAAAGCTGTTCCAGGTCGAGTTGCAGCAGGCCTGGCGCCTCGACTCGTTGGGCCGCAAGGACTCGATCCCGGCCACGATGCGGGGCGTGCTCGACGCGATGCGCGGCGGCGACCAGGGCTTCAAGCACGTGCTCGACGGCGTGGTCATCGGGAACGCCGCGAAGAAGTTCTATCCGCCCTTCGGCAGCCTGATCGCGGGGCTGGTGATCGATTCGAGCTACCAGGACGGCGCCACGATCTACCGCCTGACGCGGGAGATCGCCGTGCCGCAGCTCCACAAGGTCGGCGTGGTGATCGACTTCGACACGATCCCCGACGCCAAGGTCTGGGACTACCTGCAGAGCCGGAGCGACCCGAAGATCCAGGCGGCGCTCGACACCTTCAACCTCTACCAGGCCAGGGCCCTGGCGCGGGTGCACGACGCGCTGACCTCGTCCTGGGATCGCTACGTGGTCACCGGCCGGACGCAGCCCGCGTACCGCTCCCGGCTGGTGGACGGCATCATCGAGCGGGTGCTGGTGAACGAGCTCAACTACCTCAACGCGGCCGACGCGCGGCGCCAAGAGTACATCGACGCCCACGGAGGGCTGAAGAAGTAGCCGCGTGAGCGCGCCACCGATCCTACCGGAGATCGACCGGCTCGGGCTGGCGCGCGCCTTCGAGCAGCAGCTCACCGGAGACGTCGAGCTGGCCGTGTCGCTGCCCCCCCATCCCCGTGACGAAGAGGGGATGGGGGCGGCGCGCCGGGCGGCGACGCTCGCCGGCGAGCTGGCCGCCCTGTCGCCGCGGCTCAGGGTCGTGCAGGCGCCGGCCGTCGTGCTGCCCGAGCTCGACCAGGACGACCCGCCGGTCATCACCCTCCGGGGCCAGGCCGCGGGCGAGGTGCACTTCGGCGGCGCCCCCGCCGGCTACGAAGTGCCCATCCTCGTCAACGCCATCATCGACGTGTCGCGCGGCGAGACCGGCCTGGCGCCCGCCACCGCCAAGGTCCTCGCGGAGCTCAGGAACCCGGTCGTGGTGCGGATGCTGGTCAGCGCGACCTGCCCGGACTGCGCCAGCGAGGCCCGGCTCGCGGTGCAGATGGCGATCGCGAGCCCGCACGTGAGGGCCTGGGTGCTCGACGCGGCGCAGGTGCCGCGCCTCGCCCGCCGCATCGGCGGCACCCGCCTGCCGTCCGCCCTGATCAACGACATCTGCTGGGCTCCCGGCGCCCAGCCCGAGCTGGCCCTGCTGGCGCGGGTGCTGTTCGCGGGCACGTGACGCTTCCGCTCGTCATCGACACCGATCCAGGCATCGACGACGCGCTGGCTCTGCTCCTGGCCGCGCGGGCTCCGGCCGCGCGCCTCCTGGCCGTCTCGGTCACCTACGGCAACACCACGCTGGACCGCGCGGCGCGCAACGCGCGCCTGGTGCTGGACCGCGTCGCGCCCCGGGTGCCCGTCTTCCCGGGCGCCGACCGCCCCCTCGCCCGGCCGCTCCTCACCGCCAAGGAGACCCACGGCGACGAAGGGCTCGGCGATCACGAGGCGCCCCCCGCGCCGGAGACGGCGCCGAGCGCGACCAGCATCCTCGATGCCCTCCGGGCCGCCGACGAGCCCGTCACGCTCGTCACCCTGGGACCGCTGACCAACCTCGCCCTCGCGCTGCGCAATGACGCTGCGTTCCTGCGCTCCCGGGTCGTGCGGCACGTGGCGATGGGCGGGAACATCGCCGCCGCCGGCAATTCCGGCGGTCTCGCCGAGTTCAACGTCTGGTGCGATCCGGAGGCGGCCGCCGAGGTGTTCGCGGCCGGTCTCGGAACCGAGCTCGTGGGGCTCGACGTCACGCGGCGGCTGGTGATTCGCGCGGCGGCCGTGGAGCGCCTGGCCGGGCACCGGGATCCCCAGGCCCGGTGGCTGGGCCGGTTGCTGGGCCACTACGTGCGGTTCCACCATCACCAGGAGGGCCTGCACGGTGCGGTCATCAATGATCCGCTGGCCGTGGCCCTGGCCCTTCGCCCCCGCTGGGGCACGGCGGAGACGCTGCACCTCCGCGTAGACCTCGCCCAGGGCACCGGCCGGGGGGAGACGGTCGCCGGGGCCGCCTCCGACCCCGCGATCGGCGTGTACCGCGACGTGGTTCTCCAGCCCGTGCACGCGCTGCTGCTGGAGCACCTGTTCGGCGAGTGGCTTACGGAGAGCGATTTTCTTCCCTAGTTTCTTGCCCCGATGACCGGTTCCCGGAACGTCTCCCCCAAGGTCGCCGTCGTCGGCACGGGCGCCATCGGCCGCGGCTGGGCCACGCTCTGCCTGTCGGCGGGCTGGGACGTGCAGCTCCTCGACTCCGACACCCGGGCGGCCGACCAGGCCGCGGGCGAGATCGCGCGCCGGGCCCACGCCCTGGTGGCCCTGGGGCGCGCCCCCGCCAAGACCGTGGAGGCCGGCCTCAAGCGCCTCAAGCTCGGCCGCTCGCTCCTGCAGGCCTGCGGCGACGCCGACTGGGTCGTGGAATCGGTGACGGAGGACCTGCACACCAAGCAGCGCGTGTTCGAGAACGTCGGGCAGGTCGCGAGGCCCGGCACCATCATCACGTCCTCCTCCAGCGGCCTGCCCATCACGGAGATCGCCGCCCACACGCGGGACCAGACGCACTGCCTCGTCGCGCACCCGCTCAACCCGCCGGAGCTGATCCCCCTGGTGGAAGTGGTGCCCGGCAAGTTCACGGCCGCCCCGGCCGTCGAGACCGTGCGCGAGTGGCTCCGCGCGCTCGGGCGGATTCCCATCGTCCTCAAGCGCGAGGTCCCCGGGAACGCGGTCGGCCGCATCGCCGCCGCGGTGTGGCGCGAGGCGATCGACCTCGTCCTGTCGGGCGTGATGGACGTGGACGACGTCGACCGGGCGGTTTCGCTGGGTCCCGGACTCGGATGGGCCGCCGCCGGCCCGCACCTCACCTACCACCTAGGCGCCGGGGACGGGGGCGTGAAGACCTTCCTCGAGCAGCTCCTGGTCTCGTTCGAGGGTTGGTGGGGGAGCCTGGCGCAGTGGACGAAGCTGGAGCCGGAGCAGGTTCAGGCCCTGACGGGCCAGATCGAGCGCGCTTACGGGGCCAGCCTCGACTCGATCCGCGAGTCCCGCGACCGGCGGCTCGCGGCGATCCTGCAGGCCCTGGAGCGCGCCCGAAAGTCCTGACGACCGGCCGGACCGCCGGCTAGAAGCCCGCCACCTCGCGCAGCTGCTGCAGCACCCGCTCCGTCAGCCCCCAGATCGTGCAGCCCTCGACGACGATCGACTCGAACTCGCGCGTCGCGCCCGGAAGGCGGAGCGCGTACGGCTTCCGGAACGCGGGGTCGAACAGGTCGCGGACGCGGAGCCAGAGCACCCGCTCGGCTTCCGGCCCCGCCTGGGCGTCGAGCTTCCGCGGCACCTCGAACACGTAGGGCGAGACGACGAGAGGCGGGAGGAACGGCGTCCGCGGGCTCACGTCGTCCAGGGCGCCCAGGAGCTCGCCGGCCGAGTCCGGGGCGATGCCGGTCTCCTCCTCGGTCTCGCGCCGCGCGGTAGCCTCGAGCGATTCGTCGCCGGGCGACGCGAACCCGCCCGGCAGGGCCATCTGCCCCGACCAGGGATCGCCCACCCGCTCCCTGCGCTTGATGAAGAGGATGGCGGGCTCGGCCCCGGCCGTGACCAGCGCGGCCACCGCGGCGCGCCGGGCCTCCGGCCGATCCACGAGAGACGGTTTCCGGGAGGCGAGCGCCGCCCGGAGGCGGTCGGTGAGTCCGTCCAGCGGCGGGTGAAACACGCTCACATCCGGTCCTCGCGGTCGGGCACTATGGGAACCCTCAGTCGCGACGTGTGATCCAGCTTACAGTCGCACGCATCGCCGGCGCGAGTACGTCGCGCGACGCGTGGCGATGGAACTTTCCCTCTTGCGCGAGTGTTTAAATTGTATGAACCCAATCGAGGGGGGCCTATCCGCATCTTCGGTGTCAGCCTGTTGGCCGTCGCGGCCCTCGCCGCGGCCGGCCTCTTGTGGAAGCGGCGTCGTGAAGAACTGCTGGCCCGCGTCTCCGTGCCCGGGGACCGGGACCTCGAGGATCTGAGGGAAGCAGGCTTCTAGACGCGGTTGCACCAGGCACGCGAGAGGCGGCCCGGGCCCGACGGCCCGGGCCGCTTCGTTACCAGACCGGTGCTAGCCGGGCGCACAGCGCCGGGCTAGTTTCCCTGACCGGTGGCTACCCATCCTCTCCGGACGTCGGCCCCGTCCCTCGTCGCCGTCGGGCGTCGCATCGCCTCCCTCCGGGACGGCCTGGTCGCGAAGTGGTCCCGCTTCCTCGACGAGCGCCAGACCGGCACGGTCGTCCTCGGCCCGCCCGCCACGGAGCGCCTCCTCAAGCTGATCGTGGACCTGCTGTCCCACATGAGCGGCCCGCTCCGCCACGAGACCGACGAGACGTGGTTCGCGGCGACGGAGCTCTATGGCAGGCTGGCGGCGGTGCGGGGGCTCTCGGCCGGCGAGGTGGTCGAGGAACTGCAGTACCTGCGCGAGATCCTGACCAGGGACATGGCGGACATCTTCGTGGCGCTGCCGGCCCGGCAGCAGCTGCCCACCCTGCTCCGGATGAACCGGGTCCTCGACCGCGGCGTGGCCAACGCCGTCGTGGGCTACACCGACGCCCTCGTCGCGACGATGTTCAGCCGCGAGGGCGTGCCCGTCCCGACGACCGACCACGTGCAGGAGCTGCTCGCACAGCTCGACGGCATCGAGGCCGAGCTCAAGCTCCTGGATCAGCGCTCAGCCCGCTGAGATTTCCTCGCCGCCATCCACGTTGATCACGTTGCCCGTCAGCCAGCCCGCCGTGGGCTGGCACAGGGCGACAAGCGCGCCGGCCACGTCGCGCGGGGTGGTCAGGCGGCCGGAGGGGTTCTTCCTCGCGGCGCCCTCGAACAGCTTGTCGCTTCCCGGGATCTTGCGGGCCGCCGGGGTGTCGGTCACGCCGGCCCGGATGGCATTGACGGCGATGCCGTGCGGCGCCAGCTCGTAGGCCAGCTGCCGGGTGTGCGATTCCAGGGCGGCCTTCGCCGCCGAGACCGCGCCGTAGGACGCGATGGCCCGGGTCGAGCCCGACGAGGTCATCGAGAAGATCCGGGCGCCCGTGCGGAGCAGGCCGCGGCGGAACGACTCCTGCGTCCAATAGACCAGGCTGTGGGCCATGACCGTGAGGGTCATGTCCATCTGCTGCTCGTTGATCGTGTCCTCGCCGACGAACGGCTTCAGGGCGCCGAACGCCAGGGAGTGCAGCAGCACGGCGACCTCGGCGTGCTCGGCCTCGAGGCAGTCCAGCACCTCCTTGCGCTTCTCGGCGTCGGCGGCGTTGACGTTGAAGAAAAGGGCCCGGCGCCCCAGCTTCTCGATCGCGGCTTTCACCTCCGCGACCTGGGGCAGCGACGCCTTGCGGTCGAGGTGCACGCCGCAGATCTCGAACCCGGCGCCGGCGAGCGCGATGCCGCACTCCGCCCCGAAGCCGCTGGAGACGCCGAGGACGAGCGCCCAGCGCGGCGCGCCCTGTGCATTCGACACCGTGAGACTCCCCGTTGGAGTGCGGTGAATCTCGCATTCGAGGCGGCCCGGGAGCAATCCTCCGCCCTCCCGGCGCCGGAACGGCCATGACGACGCGCACCCACTACCTGTGGTTCCAGACCAGGCAGCGCCAGGAGATCATCGACATCACCGACGAGGTGGCCGAACAGGTCGCCGAGAGCGGCGTCGCCGAGGGCTTCGTCCTGGTGTCGGCGATGCACATCTCCGCCTCGGTGTTCGTGAACGACCACGAGAGCGGCCTGTGGCGCGACATCCTGCACTGGCTGGAGCACACCGTGGCGCCGTGGGATCCGGGCCGCTACCACCACAACGAGACGGGCGAGGATAACGCGGCGGCGCACCTCAGGAGCCTCACCGTCGGGCACGAGGTCATCGTCCCCGTCACGAAGGGGGCTCTGGATTTGGGGCCGTGGCAGCGGATCTTCTATGGCGAGTGGGACGGGCAGCGGCGGAAGCGAGTGATCATCAAGGTGATGGGCGACACGGGGGCTCAATGACCGCAGCGACGCAGTCCGAAGCCGGCTGGTTCCACCCGTCCCGCGGGGCGTACCGCTACACGGTGCTTCTGTTCGTGGGTTTGCTGCCGTTCGGCAGTTACTTCGCCTACGACAGCATCGGGGCGATGGCGACCACGCTGATGAAGGCGTGGCACACCGACCAGAGCGCGATCGGCGGGCTGTACACGATCTACAGCGTCGCGGCGATCATCTGCGTCCTGCTGGCCGGCTTGATGATCGACCGGATCGGCACGCGCCTGGCGAGCCTGATTCTCTCGGGATTGGTGGTGGGCGGAGCGTGCATCGTCGCGCTTTCACCCAGCATCACGGTCGCCGCGGTGGGCCGGTTCATCTTCGGCGCCGGCTCCGAATCGTTGATCGTCGCGCAGAGCGCCATCCTCGCCCGGTGGTTCCGCGGCAAGGAGCTCGCGCTGTCCTTCGGCGTCACCCTCGCCATCATGCGCCTGGGGACGCTGTTCAGCTTCAACGGCATCTCGTCCGTGTCCAGCCGCTACGGCGTGAACGCGGCGCTGTGGGTCGCGGCGGGGCTCTGCGTCTTCAGCCTGCTCTGCAACCTCGTGTACTTCGGCATGGACAAGCACGGGGAGCGGGCGCTCGGCCTGGAGGAGGCCGGGGCCGGCGACAAG